>NC_010681.1:3510207-3829317 GCF_000020125.1 Paraburkholderia phytofirmans PsJN | reverse complement strand
GCGCCGGCCGTGGCGAAGGCCGCGATGGATTCGGGCGTCGCCGAGCGTCCGATCGAAGACATGGAAGCCTACGAACAGCATCTGCAGCAGTTCGTGTATCACAGCGGCACGACCATGAAGCCGATTTTCCAGCTCGCGCGCGGCGTCGAGCCGGAGAAGAAGCGCATTGTGTTCGCGGAAGGCGAAGAAGAGCGCGTGCTGCGCGCGATGCAGATCATCGTCGACGAAAAGCTGGCCAAGCCGATCCTGATCGGCCGTCCGGCCGTGATCGAGCAGCGTATTGCGCGGTACGGTCTGCGTCTCATCGCAGGGCAGGACTACACGGTCGTCAACACCGACCACGACGAGCGTTATCGTGATTTCTGGCAGGAATATCACAAGATGATGTCGCGCAAGGGCATCAGCGCGCAGATGGCGAAGCTCGAAATGCGCCGCCGCACCACGCTGATCGGCGCGATGCTGGTCGAAAAGGGCGAGGCCGACGGCATGATCTGCGGCACGGTGTCGACCACGCATCGCCACCTGCACTTCATCGATCAGGTGATCGGCAAGAAGGAAGGCGCGAAAGTCTACGCGGCGATGAACGCGCTGGTGTTGCCGAACCGCCAGATTTTCCTCGTTGATACGCACGTGAACGTCGATCCGACGCCGGAGCAACTGGCCGAAATCACGATCATGGCGGCTGAAGAAGTGCGCCGTTTCGGTATCGAGCCGAAGATCGCGCTGCTGTCGCATTCGAACTTCGGCACGAGCAACGCGCCGACCGCGCAGAAGATGCGCGACACGCTGGCGATCCTGCGCGAACGGGCGCCGGACCTGCAGGTGGACGGCGAAATGCACGGCGACATCGCGCTCGACGCGAATCTGCGCCGCGAAGTGATGCCCGACTCGACGCTCGAAGGCGACGCGAATCTGCTGGTGCTGCCGAACATCGACGCCGCCAACATCTCGTACAACCTGCTGAAGACCGCCGCGGGCAACAACATCGCGATTGGTCCGATGCTGCTCGGTGCGGCCAAGCCGGTGCACGTGCTGACGGCTTCGGCAACGGTACGCCGGATCGTCAACATGACGGCGCTGCTGGTGGCGGATGTGATCGCGGCCCGTTAATCGGCGTTCCAGACGAAGCATGGCGCCGGTTTGAACACCGTGTGCCATGTCAAGTCCTGGAATAGGTTGACAGTATTTTTGGTCTAGAGCGCTCGATGCACTGCATCGGGCGTTTTGTATTTGAGGGCGGTATGCGGCCGCTCGTGGTTGTAGATGCGCACCGATTGTTCGACCATCTTGATCGCCTGCCCGAGGTCGGCGGGACGCTGTAACAGGAATTCACCCTTGAGGATGCCGTTGATCCGCTCGGCCAGGGCATTCTGATAGCAGTCGTAGCCGTGCGTCATCGAACAGCGCAAGCCATGACGGCGATGGATGTCCTGGTAGTACGCCGCGCAGTACTGGATTCCGCGATCGGAGTGGTGAATCAACGGATGGCGGGTCCGGCGGGTACGCAACGCCATCTTGAGTGCCTGACTGACCTGCTCGGTCTGCAAGCTGTCGTGGACGTGATAGCCGACGACCTTGCGCGAGAACGCATCGGTCACGAGGCTCAGGTACACGAACGGACCGGCGGTCGGCAGATAGGTGATGTCGGCGACCCAGACCTGTTCGGGTGCGCTCGGCACGACTTGCCCCGGCCCGATTTTCAGTAAATTCGGATGGCGCCGGAAGCGGTGATGGCTATTGGTGGTCTTGTGATATGCCCGGTGCGGCACCACCAGCAGACGCGCCGCGCGCAGCACGTCGAACAGCCGGTCGCGGCCCAGCTTGATTCCGCGCTCGACCAGCGCCGGGCGGAGCACGTGGTGCAGCTTGCGTGTGCCGAGCTTCGGCTGGCGTAGTCGGACGTGACGAACCAGCGTGGTCACGGTCTCGGCTTCTGAGCGGCGGCAGTTCTCGCTCTGGCGACGCTTGTAATACGCCTGGCGGCTGATGCCCATGTATCGGCAGGCTCGCTCGACGCTCAGCTTCTTGACGAGCCTTTGCGCGACGACCTGCCCGAAGGCTTTTTTACGACGACTCCGTGGTCTTTGCGCATCACGTCGAGCACGGCCTCGAACAGCGCGGCTTTCTCCTGCGCTTCACGCAGTTGCGTCTCCAACTCCTTGATGCGCTGCTCCGGCGTGAGCGGCTTCGATTCTCGCTTCGGCATGGTGGAATCCGATTGCGCACGGCCGGATGGATCGGCCCAATCCTGCAAGCCGTGCTTCCTTAACCATACCAGCACTGTCGAGCGACCTGGATGCCGTAGCGCAACTGCGCCCCTTTGTAAGTCAGTTCGCCTTTTTCTACCTGCTCCACCACCGACAGCTTAAAAGCCAGGCTGTAATCCCGCTGCGTCCGCTTGACCCCTTGCTCCACTTGGCACCTCTTCGATTCGTCGAAAAAGTGTCAACCTATTTCAGGACGGGTCACCATGCAAAAAAAAGGCGCGCCTGCAACGGGCGCGCCTTAGGGTGAACCGGGGATTGCCACCCAGGAAAAACGACAAGTCAGAAAATTCCGCCTCGAAACGCACAAGGGCTCGTTGCCCTTGCCACGGGAAAATCGAACTGTCCGCAGATTTGTGTAAAGCGGCTTGCCGACCGCTCCCACTTGCCCGCCCTCACTTTGATTCGCGCCGTTGAGCTAAGTTTAGCTTGCCTAAGCTAAACATTCTGTCAAAACTCGTCAAAGCGGCGCCGGTGGCCGTTTCGCGCCCCATCTAAGGATTTCGCCTGCCCGGCGAGCGTTGATTCCGGGGGCCATTAGCGATACCCTTACGACTTTCATGGTCGTCAAACTCGTGATCTAACAGCGGGGAACCCTGATACATGGCACGCAAGTGGCAACGCATGAAAGGCGTGCTGATCGGTGCTATTACGCTGTGCGTTTTATCCGGCCCCGTGCCAGGCGCGTTCGCGCGCGACTCCACGGCACCCGTCGACGCGAACGCGCAGTTGCAGGGCACCATCGCGCTGGCGCAGTTGCCGCGCGAAGCGGTCAATACATTGAACTTGATTGCCGCAGGCGGGCCTTACCCGTATGAGAAGGACGGCATCGTATTCGGCAATCGCGAACGGTTGCTGCCGGCCCATCGGCGCGGCTATTACCACGAATACACCGTTCCCACGCCTCGCTCACGTAATCGCGGGGCGCGTCGCATCGTCTGCGGAGGTCCGCTGAAGCGAACCGACAATTGTTACTACTCGGACGACCACTACACCAGTTTTAATCGTATTGTTGAATGACATCGGGATGAACGGCATGAGCGACAACGTCTACGCGCACGACTCCGGAGTCGCGACGGATCTTTTCGCGGCCGGCGACGGCAATTTGTTCCAACGCGTCATGCAGATGCGCGCCGGCGATCAGGGCCGCGAGAACCAGAGCGAAGCAGGCACTGTGGTTTCATCGAATGAGGAGCCCATGAGTCTTTTCAAGACCGTACGACCGAACATCGTACAGTCGATCCGCGCGTTCCGCGTGCAGGATCTCGCCGACGAGGCCAGCCAGCTCGGCCAGCACTTTCTCTATGCGTATTGCGCCAACGCGCAGTCGAAGCAGGAAGTGCTCGAAACTATCGCGACCTCGTTCCTGTTTCCGAAGCATTTCGGCAAGAATTACGACGCGCTATACGACTGCCTGACCGATCTCGTGCATAAGGCGGGTGCGCAGCCGGGCTTCGTGATCGTGCTCGAGCAGTTGCCGGTCGCCCAGAAGTTCGATAAGGAAGGGCGCGAGACGCTGCTGGACGTGTTCCGCGAGGCCGCGGAGTTCTGGGCCGAGCGCAAAGTGGCGTTCCGCGTGTTTTACTCGTTCGCTTGAGTTTTTGCCCGCGCGTTGCGCGCTTGGGCTAAGTGAGAAAGGCCCGCCGATCGGCGGGCCTTTCTGCTTTTGGTGCGAATGTCGGCTTGGGCTTGCCGCTCTTAATCAAGGCGACCAGCCCGTCACGCAAGCGGCTTACCAGCCGCCCCAGCCGGCCGCCAGCGCCGAGAGAACGGCGATGCCGGCGGTTTCGGTGCGCATCACGCGCGGGCCGAGGCCGACGGCGGTGAAACCGTGCGCGGCCGCGGCGGCTTCTTCCGTCGCTGAAAAGCCGCCTTCCGGGCCCACCAGCACCGTCACGCGTCCTTTCGGCGGTTCGGAGGGCAACGCGGAAAAGCTGATGCTCGCGCGCGGCGAAAGCAGAATGCGCAGGTCGCCTTCCTCGGGCGTGCGGGGCATCGAGCCGAGCCAGGTGGCGATCTCGCGCACCGGCATCACTTCCGGCAGGCGATTGCGCCCGCACTGTTCACACGACGCCCGCACGATGCCTTGCCAATGCGCGTGGCGCCGCTGCGCGCGATCGCCGGAGAGGCGCACGACGCTGCGCGTGGTGGTCAACGGCACGAAGCTGGACGCGCCCAGTTCGACGGCTTTTTCGATCAGCCAGTCCATCTTGTCGCCGCCGGCAATGCCCTGCGCGAGCGTAAGGCGATAGGGCGCCTCGACCTCGATATCGCGGAATTCGCGGATTTTCACCATGGCCGAGCGCCTTTCGACTTCGACGAGTTCGGCGCTGTATTCGCCGCCTTCGCCGTTGAAAAGGACGATCGAATCGCCTGGCTGCAGGCGCAGCACGAGCACGTGCCGAACGACGTCATCGGGAAGCGGCAAGACGTCCTCGGGCTGCAGAGGCGTACCGACGAAAAAGCGAGGCATCAGAAAAATACTCATTGGTTCACGAAAGGTGGCGAGCGAGCGCCCAGCGATAGCCGTCCAGATCTTCGACCTGGGCGAAGCGATCGCCCCAGAATTGATCCTGGGGCTCGCTCAGCGACTTTGCGCCGGCGGCCAGCGCCCGCGCATAGATCGCGTCGACATCGTCGACATAGACATAGAACGATTGCGGTGCGATTGCGCCCGCGCTTTTGGGTGTTTTCGCCGCCGAGCCGAACGCGCCTTCCGGAGCGAACATCACAATCAACTGGCCTTGATAGGTCATCTCGACATGCATGACGACACCGTCGTCCTGGACACTGTCACGCACTTCAAAGCCGAACGCCGCTGTGAAGAACGCGGACGCGGCACGTGCGTCGCGCACCGTCAGATAGGGGGTCAACCAGGGCACACCGGCTGGGCGGGAGGCGGTCATGCGATTCTCCGGATCGATGGGGTTGGCGGGGCACGTGGTGCGAGTCCAAGCGGAAATTTGCGTATCGCTATTGCAATCGCGCAATCCGACGGAGCCGTGCATTTTGCCCACGCGTTAGCTTGCTGGCTTTAAGAATTGACTTAGTTTATCGCGCACAGCGGGCGATGCCGAGAACAGTCCGGCATGCATGAGCGCGTCGTAATGTTTCAGGCTGCCGATTGCGCGCGCGTCGATGCGCTCCGTGAGTGTATCGACGGTAAGAGCGGCGGGGTCGAGCGTGTCGCTGGCGGTGGCCATCATCCAGAGCGAGCCGTACAGCGGCACGAACGCGCTCATGGTGCGGACCACGGCGAAGGTCGCGCGCAGATCGCCGAGCAGGCGGGCCACGCGCTCAGCATGGAAATACGGCGAGCCGAGATGCACGGAGACCGCGGCAATCGGCCTCATGATCCTCTTGAGCCGCTGATAGAAGGCTTGCGTGTAAAGACCGGCGGCGGGTGAATCCGGCGGCGTCAGGTCGAACACGACGAGATCGAACTGCGCCGGCGCGGCTGCCTCGACATATTGCGCGGCGTCGCCGATTATCAGTTCGACGCGTGGATCGTCGAATGCGCCGCCGTGCACCTCGGGCAAATATTCGCGCGTCAAACGTACGACTTGCGCATCCAACTCCGCCACCACGATCCGTCCGATTCCAGCATGCCTCAGCAATTGCCGCGCGGCCCCGCCGTCGCCGCCGCCCAGCACGAGCGCCGCTTGCTGCGACGGATGCGCCAGCGCGGCCGGATGCACCATGCATTCGTGGTAGATGAACTCGTCGCCGGTGGACGTCATCGGGCGGCCGTCGAGGGTGAAAAGCCGGCCGAGTTGCGGTGTGTCCCAAACCTCGATCCGCTGAAAAGGCGAATCGACGCGCGCGAGGCGTTTCGCGTGCGGAAATCCGTAGACGGCGTCGGGACTCGGTTGAAACAGCAGTGGAGCGCTCACGGATGGCGGGCTCCGTCCGGAGCGCGGTAGGTCGAGATTGGGCAATTGTAAAGGCCGAAGCGCGGCGCGGTTCGGCGGCCGCATCGAGCCACATGGCCGGACGGCTTTCGGAGCAGGGCGCAGGCAACGTTCTGTTAGAATGTCACGCTTTCAGCCTTGTCCGTTTGCTCTGCCCGTTTCGCGTCTCCTGGCGCCGCACCGTGCGCCAAAGTGAACCGGCATTCGAGCATCCGGGCCTCAAGCGCGCACCGCTTTCTGACTCTGTCTCCGGACTCGACATGACGACCCCGTCTCCCGCACCCACCTCCTTGATGGCCAACGCAATCCGCGCGTTGTCCATGGACGCCGTTCAAAAAGCGAATTCCGGCCACCCCGGCATGCCGATGGGCATGGCCGAAATCGGCGTGGCTTTGTGGTCGCGTCATCTGCGCCACAATCCGAAGAACCCGCAATGGGCCGATCGCGACCGTTTCGTGCTGTCGAACGGTCACGGCTCGATGCTGCTCTACTCGCTGCTGCACCTGACCGGCTACGATCTGCCGATCGACGAGCTGAAGAATTTCCGCCAGATGCATTCCAAGACGCCGGGTCACCCGGAATACGGCATTACGCCGGGCGTCGAGACGACCACCGGCCCGCTCGGCCAGGGTCTGGCGAATGCGGTCGGCATGGCGCTCGCCGAGTCGCTGCTCGCCACTGAATTCAACAAGCCTGACGCGAAGATCGTCGACCACCACACGTACGTGTTCGCCGGCGACGGCTGCCTGATGGAAGGCATCTCGCACGAAGCCTGCTCGCTGGCGGGCGTGCTTAAGCTGAACAAGCTGATCGCGTTCTACGACGACAACGGCATCTCGATCGACGGCGAAGTGGTGCACTGGTTCCACGACGACACGCCCAAGCGCTTCGAAGCGTACGGCTGGAACGTGATCCCGAACGTGGTCGGCCACGACGTCGAAGCGGTCGACGCGGCCATCAAGCAAGCCAAGCAATCCGACAAGCCCACGCTGATCTGCTGCAAGACGGTGATCGGCGAAGGCTCGCCGAACAAGGCCGGCAGCCACGATTCGCACGGCGCGGCGCTCGGCGAAAAGGAAGTCGCGGCCACGCGCGAAAAGATCGGCTGGAAGTGGGAGCCGTTCGTGATCCCGCAAGAAGTCTACGCAGCGTGGGACGCGAAAGAAGCCGGCGCGCGCAACGAGTCCGAGTGGGACAAGGCGTTTGCCGCGTACGCAGCCAAATATCCGCAGGAAGCTGCTGAATTCAAGCGCCGCGACGCGAAGCAATTGCCCGCCGACTGGAAAGAAAAGGCCAAGGCAATCATCGCCGGCGCGAACGAACGCGCTGAAACCGTCGCGACTCGCAAGGCGTCGCAGCAGGCTATCGAAGCTTTGTCGGCCGTGCTGCCGGAACTGCTCGGCGGCTCCGCCGACCTGACCGGTTCGAACCTGACCAACTGGAAGGCCGCCAAGCCCGTGCGTGTGAACGCGGAAGGCCAGGCCGCCGGCAACTACGTCAACTATGGCGTGCGCGAATTCGGCATGAGCGCCGCGATCAACGGCGTCGCGCTGCACGGCGGCTTCAAGGCTTTCGGCGGCACGTTCCTGACGTTCTCGGACTACAGCCGCAACGCGCTGCGCGTGGCCGCTCTGATGAAAGCGCCGTCGATCTTCGTGTTCACGCACGACTCGATCGGTCTCGGCGAAGACGGCCCGACTCACCAGTCGATCGAACACGTTGCGAGCTTGCGTCTGATTCCGCACCTGCAAGTGTGGCGTCCGGCTGATACCGTTGAGACCGCGGTGGCCTGGACCCACGCGGTCGAGCATCATGGCCCGTCGGCCCTGATCTTCAGCCGTCAGAACCTGCCGTTCTCGGAGCGTACCGACGCGCAGATCGCCAACATCGAGAAGGGTGGTTACGTGCTGCGCGACTGGAACGACGAAATCGTCGCGCGCAAGGTCATCCTGATCGCCACCGGCTCGGAAGTCGAACTGGCGCTGAACGCGATCGAGCCGCTGGCGCGCGAAGGCATCGCGGCGCGCGTTGTGTCCATGCCGTCGACCACCGTGTTCGACAAGCAGGACGCCGAGTACCGTGAACGCGTGCTGCCGCAAGGCGTGCGCCGCGTCGCGATCGAAGCGGGCGTCACGGATTTCTGGCGCAAGTACGTGGGTCTGGAAGGCGGCGTGGTCGGCATCGACACGTTCGGCGAATCGGCCCCGGCGGGCGTGCTGTTCAAGCATTTCGGCTTCACCGTCGAACACGTGGTAGAGACGGCAAAAGCCGCCCTCGGCTGATCCTGAGCAAGCGTTGCCGCTGGCGTGCGAACGCGCGGCAACGCTGTCAGTCAGACGAACCTGGACGTATTTTTTTAGCCCTCAGGAGATAGACCATGACGATTCGCGTCGCAATCAACGGCTACGGCCGGATCGGCCGCAACACGCTGCGCGCCTTCTATGAAAACGGCAAGAAGCACGATATCGAAATCGTCGCCATCAACGATCTCGGCGATGCCAAGACCAACGCTCACCTGACGCAATACGACACGGCGCACGGCAAGTTCCCGGGCGAAGTGTCGGTGGACGGCGACTACCTCGTTGTCAACGGCGACAAGATCCGCGTACTGGCTAACCGCAACCCGGCTGAACTGCCGTGGGGCGAGCTGAATGTCGACGTCGTGCTGGAATGCACGGGCTTTTTCACGACCAAGGAAAAGGCGAGCGCGCACATCAAGGGCGGCGCGAAGAAGGTGATCATCTCGGCGCCGGGCGGTAAAGACGTCGACGCCACAATCGTCTACGGCGTGAACCACAACGTGCTGAAGGCATCGGACACGGTGATCTCGAACGCATCGTGCACGACGAACTGCCTGGCGCCGCTCGTCAAGCCGCTGAACGACAAGATCGGCCTGGTGAACGGTCTGATGACCACGATCCACGCTTACACGAACGACCAGGTTCTGACGGACGTGTATCACGAAGACCTGCGCCGCGCGCGCTCGGCCACGCACAGCCAGATCCCGACCAAGACCGGCGCGGCTTCGGCTGTTGGCCTGGTGCTGCCGGAACTGAACGGCAAGCTGGACGGCTACGCGATTCGTGTTCCGACGATCAACGTGTCGGTGGTCGATCTGTCGTTCATCGCCGCGCGCGACACGACGGTCGAAGAAGTCAACGCGATCATGAAGGAAGCGTCGGAAGGCTCGCTGAAGGGCATTCTCGGCTACAACGAGGCACCGCTGGTGTCGATCGACTTCAACCACAACCCGGCTTCGTCGACGTTCGACGCTACGCTGACCAAGGTGTCGGGCCGTCTGGTGAAGGTGTCGAGCTGGTACGACAACGAGTGGGGCTTCTCGAACCGCATGCTGGACACGGCTGTGGCGCTGGCCAACGCGAAGTAACCGACTGCGCCTTGCGCGCATTACGCCCTGCAAAGCCGGCTTCGAACCGGCAGTGGCTGGGCAAAGAAAAACCGCTCTTCGGAGCGGTTTTTTTTCGCCTGCGCCTGCGCGTGCGCTTACGCTTGCGGCGTCGGGAAATAGACGCCTGCGCGCTGCGCGGCGTTCGAAATATGCGTCTCGATTGCTTTGCCGGCCGCGGCCGAATCGCGCGCCTTGAGCGCATCCAGAATCACGCGATGCTCGTTGTACGTGGACAGCACCAGTTCGCGCCGGTAGAACGGCATGCGCTGGCTTTCCTTCATGATTTCCGCACTGCTGCTCAGAATCGATTCGATCGCCGCGTTGCCGGCAATGTTGACGATCCGCATGTGGAAGTCGTAGTCGAGGCGGGCGGCTTCGTCGAGTTCGTCGCAGGCAAGCGCCGTTTGCATGGCTGTGATGTTGTCTTCGAACCAGGCGAGGTCGGAATCGCTGACCGCCAGCGCCGCCATGCGCGCGATAAAGCCTTCCAGCGCGAAGCGCATCTGATAAGTGTCCGGCAGCGACGACTGCTCTGCAAACCGCCATGCATGCGCGGCCGAGGCCTGCGCGCTTTCCACGTACACACCCTTACCGGGCCGGATCACCAGCAGACCGAGCGCTTCGAGCGTCGAAAGCGCTTCGCGCAACGACGCGCGACTGATCGCGAGTTCTTCGGAGAGTTGACGCTGCGCCGGCAGCAGACTGCCCACGGGATAGACGCCCGCTTCGATCCGCTCGCGGATGGTCGCGATGGCGGCATCGGTAACGGTATGCGGGACGTTTTTCATCGTTGTCTCACTGTGGTGGCGCGGTCTGACCAGCATTGTAGTACGCGCTCTCAACGCTCGTGTGGCTTGCTGCGCGCCGCCGCTGAGCGGGCCTGAAACCGCTGCAAAAACAGCGGGTAAACACCGTTCTACGAATCCTTGACGTCAGTATATCGGCTTCCTACTATTCGAGATAACAGTACTGGTCGGACCAGTCTGAACAGATGTGAATCGCAACCAGGAGGAAGCCGTGTTGAAATTTTTCAATTCGCTGTTTGGCCGGGTCGTCATAGCGCTGGTGGCGGGCATTGTGGTCGGCGCCGTTTTTCCGCACTTCGCCCAATCGCTGCGCCCGCTCGGCGACGGCTTTCTCAAGCTGATCAAGATGGTGATCGGCCCAATCGTCTTTTGCGTGGTGGTCAGCGGCATGGCGCATGCCGGCGACTTGCGCAAGGTAGGGCGCGTCGGTCTTAAGGCCGTGATCTACTTCGAGGTGATGACGACGATCGCGCTCGTGATCGGCGCGATCCTGGCGTACGTCACGCGTCCGGGCGTCGGCATGAACATCGATCTGCACTCGCTGGATCCGGCCTCGCTCTCGACCTACACCGAGCATGCGAAGAGCCTCAAGGACACGGCCGGCTTTCTGCTGAAGATCATCCCCGACACGGCGATCAACGCGTTCGCTACCGGCGACATTCTGCAAATCCTCGTGTTTTCGGTGCTGTTCGGCTCGGCGCTGTCGCTGCTCGGCAATAAGGCGCAGCGCGTGAGCAGTCTGATCGACGAACTGTCGCAAGTGTTTTTCCGCGTGATGGGCTTCATCATCAAGCTCGCGCCGCTCGGCGTGCTCGGCGCGATCGCGTTCACCACCGGCACGTACGGCGTCGAGTCGCTCAAGCAGCTCGGCATGCTGGTGCTTGTGTTCTATCTGAGCTGCTTCGTGTTCGTGGTTGTGGTGCTGGGCGTCGTTATGCGGCTCGCCGGCTTCAGCATCTTCAAGCTGATTCGCTACCTGCGCGAAGAGCTGTCGATCGTGCTCGGCACCGCTTCCTCGGACGCCGTGCTGCCGCAAATCATGCGCAAGCTCGAATGGATGGGCGTCAAGGATTCGACCGTCGGGCTCGTTATCCCGACCGGCTACTCGTTCAATCTCGACGGTTTCTCCATCTATCTCACGCTCGCGGTCATCTTCATCGCTCAGGCCACCAACACGCCGTTGTCGGTGCATGACCTGATCGTGGTGGTGCTGGTGTCGCTGGTGACGTCCAAGGGCGCGCACGGCATTCCCGGCTCGGCGATCGTGATTCTGGCTGCCACTTTGTCTGCGATTCCGGCGATTCCCGTACTCGGCCTCGTGTTGATCTTGCCGGTCGACTGGTTTGTCGGCATTGCCCGCGCGCTGACCAACCTGATCGGCAACTGCGTGGCGACGGTGGTGGTGGCCGTGTGGGAAAACGATATCGACCGGGCGCGCGCGCATCGCGTGTTGAATCGCGACGAAGCCTTGCGCTACGTGCCGGCCGGCGAAGATGCCGAACCCGCGGCTGCCGGCGAGCACGCTCCGGCTGTCTGAACCTGAGAACCTCAATAGAAACCGCGCGCCATTGCAGCGCGCTCCTGGCGCCGGCAGATCTGAAGAATGCCGGCTTCCCTTCACTTTTCGCTGCCTGACCGAGACCAGAGACTATGGCTAATCCGATCCTCGACCCCAACGCTCCCGCTTTCACGCGCCGCTACATGAACCTCGCCGACCCGCGTCTGGGCGCAAAGGCGCTTTTCGCCAGCGACGAATTCTTCGCGCCGAAAGAACGCATGCTGGAGCCGCAGCCTGCGGTGTTCATCCCCGGCAAATACGACGACCACGGCAAGTGGATGGACGGCTGGGAAACCCGCCGCAAGCGCACCACCGGCCACGACTACTGCGTGATCCGCCTCGCGCACCCGGGCGTCGTGCACGGCGTGGATCTCGATACGAGCCACTTCACCGGCAACTTCCCACCGGCGGCGTCGATCGACGCCTGCTACGTGGACGGCGACGCGCCGCCCGATAACGCCGACTGGCAAACCCTCGTGCCGGCCACCACGCTGCAGGGCAATCAGCACCACTACGTCGACGTGAGCGACGCGCGCGCCTTCACGCATCTGCGCGTGAATCTGTATCCGGACGGCGGCCTCGCGCGCTTGCGCGTGTACGGCCAACCCAAGCGCGATTGGGAGCGCGTGGAGCGCGGTACGCTGCTGGATCTGGCGGCGATCGAGAACGGCGCCTACCTGGTCGCGGCGAACAACCAGCATTTCGGGCCGGCCTCGCAGATGCTGATGCCGGGCCGCGGCGTCAACATGGGCGACGGTTGGGAAACCCGGCGCCGTCGCGAGCCGGGCAACGACTGGGCGATCGTCGCGTTGGCGCGGCCGGGCGTGATCCGCAAGATCGAAGTGGATACGGCGCACTTCAAGGGCAACTTCCCGGACCGCTGTTCGCTGCAAGCCGCATCGGTGACGGGCGGCACAGACGATTCGCTCGTAACGCAGGCGATGTTCTGGCCGGTACTGCTCGGCGAACAGAAATTGCAGATGGACCACGTCCACACCTTCGCGGACAACCTCGCTGCGCTGGGCCCGGTCACGCATGTTCGTTTCAATATCTTTCCTGACGGCGGCGTGTCGCGCCTGCGCCTGTGGGGCGAAATCGCATAGCGGAGTGGCGTCGATGAAGACATTGCAGATGAAACGCCTCACGCGCGCGGCCTTCGCGCCGTTCGGCGATGTGATCGAACTGGACGGCGCGCGGCATTTCGCCATCAACGGCGGCACCACCGAGCGCTATCACGACCTGGCCAGCGTCGACGTGACGGAGAACGGCGGCCGGCCGCTGATCAACCTGTTTCGCGCGCAGCCGCGCGCGCTGCCGGTCGAGATCACGATGATGGAGCGGCATCCGCTCGGCAGTCAGGCTTTCATTCCCTTAACTGCGGGGCGTTATCTGGTGGTCGTCGCGCAGGCCGGCGAGTTCGATCCGGCGCAGATGCGCGCCTTCTGGACCGACGCGTGGCAGGGCGTGAACTATGCGAAAGGCGTCTGGCATCACCCGTTGCTCGCGCTCGATCGGGTGAGCGATTTCGTGGTGGTCGATCGTGGCGGCGAGCAGCCTAATTGCGACGAATTGTCATTGGCGGAGCCGTGGCGGCTCACGTTCGAAGCCAGCGCCGAACTGGTGGAATAGGATCGCAACCGCTCCCCCAAAAAACACCGCCGCGGATGCAAAAAGACCCGGCCGATTCGCATCGGCCGGGTCTTTTTTTGCACGCCTGACCGCGCACCCCAGCGCGGCCGACACCGCGTCAATGCTTGCGATGCGGGCAGTTTTCCTTGGTGCAGGCGCCATACAGCGCCAAAGCGTGTTCCTGCAGCTTGAAGCCGCGTTCCTTCGCGATGGACTGCTGACGGCTCTCGATTTCCGAGTCGAAAAATTCTTCGACGAGCCCGCAATCGAGGCACACGAGGTGGTCGTGGTGCGAGCCTTCGTTCAGTTCGAACACAGCCTTACCCGACTCGAAATTGCTGCGCGAGAGCAGGCCCGCCTGCTCGAATTGCGTCAGCACGCGATACACGGTTGCAAGACCGATATCGAGTTCTTCGTGCAGCAGGTTGCGGTACACGTCTTCGGCCGTCAGGTGGCGCACCGGGCTGTGCTGGAAAATCTCAAGGATTTTGAGGCGCGGAAGGGTCGCCTTGAGCCCGATATTCTTGAGATCGGTTGGATTGGTCATGACAAGGGATCCCTAGAGTACAATGCTGGGCTCTCATAGTAATGTGTTTTTGCCGTTCTGGTCATCTTCGATGGAATGAAACTCGCGCGGCTCGTCAGCGGGCCCGCACGGTGAGTGAAATGATTTCAAAATCTCAATTGATCTACCGGGGGAGCCGCATGCGGGGTACCTTGATCGCTGTTGCGACTGTCGCGGTTCTTGCCGGATGTTCCACTTACGACAGCCTGACACAGCGTATTGCCCAAAGCATCACGCCGTACCGCATTACCGTGGTGCAAGGCAATTTCGTCTCGAAAGAAGCGGCTGCACAGATGCAGGTCGGCTTGTCCCGCGCGCAGGTCAAACAACTGCTCGGCACGCCGCTCCTGACCGACATGTTCCACGCGGATCGCTGGGACTACGTGTTCTATTTCAAGCGCGGCTCGACTAGCGTCGTGCAGCAGCGCGACTTTGTAGTCATGTTCGCGGGCGACCGCGTCGCCAGCTGGTCGGGTGGCGAAGATCTGCCGTCCAACCTCGAGTTGCTGGCTGAAATCGACGGCGACAAGCTGGGCAAGAAGAAGGCCGCAGCGGCCGTGGCAAGTGGTGCGAGCGCTGCAAGCGCACCGGAGGCGGTTGCAGCGCCGGCTACGCCGGACACCACGCGTTCGCCGACCGTTGCCGGCGCTGCCGCAGCAGGCGTTCCGTCCACGGACGCCAACGCCGAAGCCGCGCAAGCCGCCAATCGTGCGACCAATGCCGTGCAGTTGTCGCCCAATGTGCGTCCGAGCGTGCCGAGCGCGCCGACCGCCAACGGCGGCGGCATTCCGCAGCAAAGCCCGACCGCCGCGGGTCAGCCGCAGTTCCAGTTCCACCGTCCGCCGCCGCCGCAAAATCCGGGTACGGACAACAGCAATCCGGTTGGACCGACGGGCCCGCAAAGCAGCAACGGCGGCCCTACGCACAACGCGCCGCTGACCTCTACTCCGGCTTCGGGAACGGGCGGCTAATCTCGCGGTCCGTGTGTTAAGACGGGCGCTGCGCGCGGGCGACCGCACCGTGCAAAGCGTCCGTCCGGTTCGTCGTTCTTTCAGTCATGCGCGGCGCCCGGGTGTGCTGCCCGCCGCCGCTTTTGCCCCTTTGCCGGGTTTTGCCTTTCGAACCCTCGTAGCCATGAAAATTGCCATTGCTGGCGCATCGGGCCGTATGGGCCGCATGCTCATCGAAACAGTCCTCAACGATTCCGACGCCACGTTGTCCGGCGCGCTCGACCGCGCGGGCTCCCCGCAACTCGGTCAGGACGCCGGCGCATTTCTGGGCAAACAGACGGGCGTCGTGCTGACCGACGACGTCGAGCGCGTGTTCGCCGAATCCGATTACCTGATCGACTTCACGCGCCCCGAAGGCACGCTGATGCATCTCGAAGCGGCGCAGCGTCACAACGTGAAAATGGTGATCGGCACGACCGGCTTCGACAACGAGCAGAAGGCGCAACTGCGCGCGGCGGCGGACAAGATCGCCATCATGTTCTCGGCGAACATGAGCGTGGGCGTGAACGTCACGCTGAAGCTGCTCGAATTTGCGGCCAAGCATTTCGCGACCGGCTACGACATTGAAATCATCGAGGCGCATCATCGTCACAAGGTCGACGCGCCGTCCGGCACAGCGCTGGTCATGGGCGAGGTGATCGCCAACGCGCTCGGCCGCAATCTCGACGACTGCGCGGTCTACAGCCGCGAAGGCGTGACCGGCGAACGCGACCCGTCCACGATCGGTTTTTCGGCGATTCGCGGTGGCGATATCGTCGGCGACCATACGGTGCTGTTCGCGGGCATCGGCGAGCGCATCGAAATCACGCACAAATCGGCGAGCCGTCTGTCGTACGCGCAAGGCGCGCTTCGTGCTGTGCGTTTCCTCGAAAGCCACGCAACCGGCTTCTTCGACATGCAGGACGTGCTCGGTCTGCGTTGAACGTGTCCTGAGCGAACCGAAGTGGCATTGCGCCCCGCGTTCGCCCCCTGAAATCACAACGCCACGGCGAGGTCAGATGGCAGGCAGCAGCGGCATCATCCATTACCTGCAAACCAGCGATGCCATCACGCATGGCGTCGCGTACGTGCTGCTGGCCATGTCGATTGCGAGCTGGTGCTTTCTGATCGTCAAAAGCTGGATTCTTACGCGCGCCAAGCGCCAAGCCACGCGAGCCATTGCGCTGTTCTGGCAGGCGCCCACGCTGTCCGAAGGCGTCGCGGCGTTAAAGCGCGCGGACCGCGAGCGCGTCTTCACGCCGCTGGCCGAAGCGGCGCTGCATGCGTCTGAAGTGGACATTCCGGGCGCGCTGCTCGCGCGTGTCGAACGCGGCGAGCGGGTGCTGCGGGCGCTGCGTCAGGCGCTCAGCGCTTCGCAGCGGCGGCTCGAATTCGGCCAGGTGCTGCTGGCGTCGGTGGGCAGCACCGCGCCGTTCGTCGGCCTGCTCGGCACCGTGTGGGGCATTTATCATGCGCTCGGCAGCATCGCGGCGAGCGGTCAGGCGCAGATCGAAAACGTCGCCGGACCGGTCGGCGAAGCGCTCATCATGACCGCCTTCGGCCTCGTGGTCGCGATTCCGGCTGTGCTTGCCTACAACGTGCTTGGACGGATGGTGCGGCAGTTGTCGGAGGAACTCGACGGCTTCGCGCACGACCTGCACGCCTACGTGTGCGCGCCGGCGGAGCAGGGCCATACGCAGGCGCCGGCGCGGGTCCAGCAGGCCCCGACCCACTAAGCGCGCTCGGGCGGAAGGAGCGATATGGCATTCGGCGGACTCGAGAAGAAGCAGACGGCCGCGCCCATGGCCGAGATCAACATGACGCCGCTGATCGACGTCATGCTGGTGCTGCTGGTGATTTTTATCATTACCGCGCCTTTATTCACGCACGCGATCCGGCTCGATTTGCCGAAAGTCGCGGCCGCACCGGCGCGCCAGACGCCGCAAACCATTTCCCTTTCCATCGACGCCGCCGGCAAGCTCTATTGGGACGGCAGCGTGATCACGCTCGAGCAGATGCGCGCGCGTTTCGCGCAAGCGGGCAAAGAGAGCGATCAGCCGGAGATCCAGCTGCGCGCCGAGCGCTCCACGCGCTACGAGGTGATTGCGCAGGTGATGGGCGCGGCGCAGCAGGCCGGTCTCGAGCGGATCGGTTTCGTGACGGATCCGCCTCCGCCGGCTGCAAAGCCGTAGCAGCGCCAAAATCTTCGGAGCGGGCGGCTAGTGTGGCCGTTGCGCTTCCGGATCGCGTGCGAGTTGCTTTTGCACCGCACGACGCAAACACTTTCCGAGCCGAGCCGAGCCGAGCCGAGCCGAGCCGAGGCATGCAGCACGCCGCGCGGCGGACCCGTCCGCGGACGGTATAATCAGCCCTTTCCCCCGCCGACGGGGAAACGACGCCATTTCATCCAGCAGAGCACCAAAGCGGCCGGTGCGAAAGCACCGACCCAGCGACTCCATCACACCATGCACGAAAAATACGTTCCCTCCGACGTCGAATCCGCCGCGCAAGGGCAATGGCGCGCCATCGACGCGTACAAGTCGACGGAAACCACCGACAAGCCCAAGTTCTATTGCGTCTCGATGCTGCCGTACCCGTCGGGCAAGCTGCACATGGGCCACGTGCGCAACTACACGATCAACGACGTGATGTACCGCTATCTGCGGATGAACGGCTACAACGTGCTGATGCCGATGGGTTGGGACGCGTTCGGCATGCCGGCGGAAAACGCCGCAATGGCCAACAACGTGCCGCCGGCCAAATGGACCTACGACAACATCGCTTACATGAAGAAGCAGATGCAGTCCATGGGCCTCGCGATCGACTGGTCGCGCGAAGTCGCCACGTGCAGCCCGGACTACTACAAGTGGAACCAGTGGCTGTTCCTGAAGATGCTGGAAAAGGGCATCGCGTACAAGAAAACCGGCACCGTCAACTGGGATCCGGTCGATCAGACCGTGCTTGCCAACGAGCAGGTGATCGACGGCCGCGGCTGGCGTTCGGGCGCGCTCGTCGAAAAGCGCGAAATCCCGATGTACTACATGCGCATCACGCAGTACGCGGACGAACTGCTGAACGACCTCGAAGGCCTCGGCTGGCCCGAGCGCGTCAAGATCATGCAGCAGAACTGGATCGGCAAGAGCTTCGGCGTGAACTTCGGCTTCCCGTACGAGATCGACGGCGAACAGAAGCTGCTGCGCGTGTTCACCACGCGCGCCGACACGATCATGGGCGTCACGTTCTGCGCAATCGCCGCCGAGCATCCGCTCGCCACGCGCCTCGCGAAAGACAAGCCGGAATTGCAGGCCTTCATCGAGGAATGCAAGCGCGGCGGCGTGGCTGAAGCCGACGTCGCGACCATGGAAAAGAAGGGCATGGCGACCGGCTTCACCGTCACGCATCCGCTCACGCAGGAACAGGTCGAAGTGTGGATCGGCAACTACGTGCTGATGAGCTACGGCGAAGGCGCCGTGATGGGCGTGCCGGCGCACGACGAGCGCGACTTCGCGTTCGTGAAGAAATACGGTTTGCCGATCAAGCAGGTGGTCGCGGTTGAAGGCAAGGAATACTCCACCGATGCCTGGCAGGAATGGTACGCCGACAAGACCGGTACGCTGATCAACAGCGGCAAATACGACGGCCTTGGCTATGAAGCAGCGGTGGATCAGATCGCCGCGGACCTAAAAGAACTCGGCCTCGGCGACAAGCAGATCACGTGGCGTCTGCGTGACTGGGGCGTGTCGCGTCAGCGTTACTGGGGCACGCCGATTCCGATCATCCACTGCCCGACTTGCGGCGACGTGCCGGTGCCGGAAAAAGACCTGCCGGTGGTGCTGCCGGAAGATCTCGTGCCGGACGGCACGGGCAATCCGCTCGCCAGGTCCGAAGCGTTCGTGAACTGCACCTGCCCGACCTGCGGCGGCGCGGCCAAACGCGAAACCGACACGATGGACACGTTCGTCGATTCGTCGTGGTACTTCTACCGCTACGCGTCGCCGGATGCGAAGACCATGGTCGACGAGCGCACCGACTATTGGGCGCCGATGGACCAGTACATCGGCGGGATCGAGCACGCCATTCTTCACCTCTTGTACTCGCGCTTCTGGGCGAAGGTGATGCGCGACATGGGCCTCGTCAACTTCGGTGAGCCGGCGAAAAATCTGCTCACGCAGGGCATGGTGCTCAACGAAACGTATTACCGCGAAAACGAAGCGGGCAAGAAGACCTGGTACAACCCGGCCGACGTGACCGTTTCGTTCGACGATAAAGGCCGCCCGGTCGGCGCAGTCCTGAATGAGGACGGTCAGCCGGTGGTGCTCGGCGGCGTCGAGAAGATGTCGAAGTCGAAGAACAACGGTGTCGATCCGCAATTGCTGATCGATCAGCACGGCGCGGACACCGCGCGTCTGTTCGTGATGTTCGCCGCACCGCCCGAGCAGTCGCTCGAGTGGTCCGGCTCGGGTGTGGAAGGCGCGAGCCGTTTCCTGCGCCGCGTGTGGAGCTTCAGTCAGGCGAACGAAGCCGCTTTGCGCCAGGGCGGCACGTTCGACGCCGCGCAACTCAGCGACGTGGAGAAGACGCTGCGCCGCGAGATCTACAGCGTGCTGAAGCAGGCTGATTTCGATTACCAGCGTCTGCAGTACAACACGGTGGTATCGGCGGCCATGAAGATGCTCAACGCGCTCGACAGCGCGAAGGGCGCCCGCCCGGCGGTGCTGCGCGAAACCCACAGCGTGCTGCTGCGCGTGCTGTATCCGGTTGTGCCGCATCTCACGTTCCAGTTGTGGCAGGAACTCGGTTACGCCGACGAACTCGGCTCGCTGCTCGACGCGCCGTGGCCGAAGGTCGACGAGAAAGCGCTGGAGCAATCCGAGATCGAACTCGTGCTGCAAGTGAACGGCAAGGTGCGCGGTGCGATCACGGTGGCGAAAGAAGCCTCGCGCGAAGCGATCGAACAGCTCGCGGCCGCGCATGAGATGGTCGCGAAGTTCAGCGAAGGCAAGGCGCCGAAGAAGATCGTCGTGGTGCCGGGTCGCCTCGTGAACGTGGTCGTGTGAGCTTCGACGAAGACATGACAGCAGGCAGGACGCCGCCGCGCGTGGCGGCGCTTGTCCGCGCTGCGGAATCTACTGCGAACCAGGAGCCAATGTGACTCGCAGATCGTTTTTGACGCTGGCTTGCAGCGTATTGATGTTGACCGCTTGCGGCTTCCAGTTGCGCGGCCAGCAGAACTACGCATTCAAACGCCTCTATATCTCCGGCGGTTCCGCGGCGGCGGGCGCGCGTCTCGCGCGTATCGTGGAAGGCGGCAGCGACACGGTGGTGGTCACGTCGATCGCGAATGCCGACGCCACGTTGCAGATCACCGAAGGCCGCGGCATCGGCACGCTGACGCTGAACTCGTTGGGCGTGGTCGAAGAGTATCAGCTGAATCTCAACATGAACTATTCGCTGACGGCCAAAGACGGCACGCTGCTGATTCCGCCGAGCGTGATCGCGTTGAATCGCGCGATGACCTATAGCGATCAGTTCTCGCAAGCGAAAGCCTCCGAAAGCAACATTCTCTTCGACGACATGGAAAGAGACGCGATCGACCAGCTCACGCGCCGTCTGGCCGTCGTGCGCTCGATGCATCCGGCGCCGGGCGAGGAAGTGCCGTCGGTTGCGCCGCGCGCGCCGTTGCCACCGCCGCCACTGTGAGCGTCGTGCTTCGTTCAATGTGCTGCACCTGTTCAACCTCGCCGATCGGTAGCCATGCAACTGCGACTTGACGCGCTTGAAGCGCATTTCGCCAAAGGACTCGCCGGACTGTACGTCGTGTACGGCGACGAGCACCTGCTCGCGCAGGAAGCGTGCGACCGCATTCGCGCCACGGCGCGCGCGGCCGGCTTTACCGATCGTTCGGTGTTCACGGTGGAGCGCGGTTTCGACTGGAGTTCGCTGCTGGGCGCGAGCCAGTCGATGTCGCTGTTCGGCGACCGGCAACTGGTCGAGCTGCGCATTCCATCAGGCAAGCCCGGCAAGGAAGGCGCGGACGCGCTGAAAGCGCTCGCGGCTGCCGTCAACGACGACGTGCTCACCATGATCACGCTGCCGCGGCTCGACGTGGCCACGCAGAAGTCGGCGTGGTTTACGGCTTTGTCCGATGCGGGCGTCGCGTTGAAGATCGATCCGGTCGAGCGCGCGCAGTTGCCGAATTGGGTTGGGCAGCGGCTCGCCGCGCAAGGCCAGCGAGTCGCCGCAGGCGAAGAAGGGCGGCGCGCGCTGGCGTTCATCGCCGAGCGCGTGGAAGGCAATCTGCTCGCCGCGCATCAGGAAATCCAGAAGCTCGGGCTGCTGTATCCGGCGGGTTCGTTGAGCTTCGAACAGGTTCAGGACGCCGTGCTCAACGTCGCCCGTTACGATGTTTTCAAGCTGAACGAAGCGATGCTGGCGGGCGATGTAGGCCGCTTGTCGCGCATGCTCGACGGCTTGCGTGGCGAAGGCGAGGCCGCGGTGCTGGTGCTATGGGCCGTGGTCGAAGAAGTGCGCACGCTGCTGCGGATCAAGCGCGGCGTAGCGGCCGGCAAGGCGCTTGCAATGCTGGTGCGCGAGAACCGCGTGTGGGGTCCGCGTGAGCGGCTGATCGGCCCGGCCTTGTCGCGCGTGAGCGAAGGCGCGCTGGAAAAGGCGCTCGCGCTGGCGGCGCGGCTCGATCGTCAGGTGAAGGGGTTGTCGGGCGGAACGCCGGGCAATCATCGCAACGATCCTCCGCCTGATCCGTGGGACGGTCTGTTTGAACTCGCCATGACGGTGGCTTCGCCGAAGACGGCGCCCGTGCCGCCGCCACGACCTCGAAGCTTGACAGCTGCGCCGGCGCGAAGGCCTGTCTGAGCCGCAGCGGCTAGTTTGATTGGCCTGCGCGGAGTGTGCGGAACTGCTGGCGCTAGTGCGCCGAACCGCTTTCAGGCGAGCGACATTCGGCAGTCGGCGGCTCAGGCTACCTGGATGCCGCCGGCACTGCCGCCGCAAGCAAAGCGCCTTCACCCGACTTACAATCGCTTGATCTTTCGCTAATTCTGCCTGTCCGCCGCACCTCGACGTGCGCGGCATCACGAGACTCACCATGGATATCGACCAGTACATGACCGACCTCGGCCGCCGCGCCCGCCAAGCTTCACGGGCGATGGCACGGGCGTCGACGGCGGCGAAGAACGCCGCGCTCGCGGCTGTTGCGCAGGGTATCGAACGCGATGCCGCGCTGCTGAAGGAAGCCAACGCGCGCGACGTCGCGCGGGCTCGCGAGAAAGGCCACGACGCCGCATTTATCGACCGTCTGACGCTGTCGGACAAAGCGCTGAAAACGATGGTCGAAGGTTTGCGGCAAGTCGCCGCGCTGGCGGATCCGATCGGCGAGATCAGCAATCTGAAGTACCGGCCGAGCGGCATTCAGGTCGGCCAGATGCGCGTGCCGCTGGGCGTGATCGGAATCATCTACGAATCGCGTCCGAACGTGACTATCGATGCTGCCGCGCTGTGCCTGAAGTCGGGCAACGCGACGATTCTGCGCGGCGGTTCCGAAGCGCTCGAATGCAACGCGGCGCTGGCGAAGCTGATCGGCGAAGGATTGGAAAAAGCGGGCTTGCCGCAGGAAGCCGTGCAGGTGGTCGCCACGTCCGATCGCGCAGCGGTGGGCAAGCTGATCACCATGACGGAATACGTCGACGTGATCGTGCCGCGCGGCGGCAAGAGCCTGATCGAGCGCTTGATGAACGAAGCGCGCGTGCCGATGATCAAGCACCTCGACGGCATCTGCCATGTGTACGTGGACGATCGGGCGGATCTGGCCAAGGCGCTGACCGTCTGCGACAACGCCAAGACGCACCGCTACGGCACGTGCAACACGATGGAAACGCTGCTGGTCGCGCGCGGCATTGCAGCGGAAGTGCTGCCGCCGTTGGGCAAGCTGTATCGCGACAAGCAAGTCGAACTGCGCGTGGACGCGGCGGCGCGCGCGGTGCTGGCGGACGCGGGCGTGGGTCCGCTCGTCGATGCCACCGAGGAAGACTGGCGCACCGAATATCTCGCGCCGGTGCTGGCGATCAAGGTGGTCGAGAACCTCGATGCCGCGATCGATCACATCAACACGTACAGCTCGCAGCACACCGACGCGATCGTCACGGAAGACCACGATCGCGCCATGCGCTTCCTGCGCGAAGTGGATTCGGCGAGCGTGATGGTGAACGCATCGACCCGTTTCGCGGATGGTTTCGAGTTCGGCCTCGGTGCGGAAATCGGCATCTCGAACGACAAGCTGCATGCGCGTGGGCCGGTGGGACTGGAAGGGCTGACGTCGCTCAAGTACGTTGTGCTGGGCCACGGCGAAGGCCGGCAATAAACACGAGGAACGCTGATGCTTTGGGTAAAGACGTTTCACATCGTTCTGATTGCTTCATGGTTCGCCGGCCTGTTCTATTTGCCGCGCATCTTCGTCAATCTGGCGATGGAAACGGAACCCGCGGCGACGGCGCGTCTGCTGACGATGGCGCGTAAGCTGTTCCGGTTCATGACGTTTATTGCGGTGCCGGCGCTGGCTTGTGGGTTGTGGTTGTGGCTGGTGATCGGGATTGGGCGCGGGCAGGGGTGGATTCATGCCAAGGTCGGCGTGGTGGTGCTGCTTTTGATTTACCACGCTTATTGCGGTGTGCTGCTGCGGACGTTCGAGCGGGGAGAGAATCGTCGCTCGGATAAGTGGTATCGGATGTTTAATGAACTGCCGGTGCTGGGGATGTTGGCGGCGGTGGCGTTGGTGGTGATTAAGCCGTTTTAGGATGGGGTTTTGATTTTATAGAAGGCGGTTTGCCGGGTTCGGCAAACCGCCTTTTTTATGGGCGGCGCTGGGGCGCGATGCGGCGTTCTAGGCCGAATGGCTAGTTCGCTTGCCAGCCTATATTGGGACGGCCGATGCACGTGCGGGGTGATTTATAATTTCCGCACCATCGGCACCAACCGGTGGTCGGGTTTGACAGCCCGCGCTTGAAACCGCACACCCGCCCAGGCGGGTCGTGCGTCTATCTCTGCACGTCTGTATTTTCTATGGGCGGGCTGTGGTGGAGGAGCCGCAAGGCTCGCCGGATTGTTTCAAGCCCGGTCTGTCAACTTCGCTACATGCCCGCTCACCCTCTTTGCAAGCGAGTGTCGGGCGATCCAGGTAAGTTTTAGGGAGATCGCACCATGAGCAAGTCCAACAAAAAGCAACCCGCCTCACGTCCGCCAGTCGATGCCTTGCAGTACGAAAAACTCGCCATGTCGGCATTCGGTTCGTGCGAACGACAACTGACTCAACTCAACAGACTGGCCACACTTGCGACCTCGATATATAGGAATCCTGCACTGACGAACCACGAACGACGCAGCCGTCAAGTGCTGCTCGAGTTGCTGGTTGAAACGTGCGAGGAGTATGAGCGGGAAGTCGAATGCGACCGCGAGTTGTATCAAGTGATCGCGCTCGATGCGCGTGGGATTGCTCATCGACGGATTACGGCTGGCGGTGCGGCGAAACTGCTTGCAGGTGCGCAAAAGCAAGAGGCAGGTTCTGCAAGAAGTGCGGCGATGACGCGCAAACCGGCGGAACGCAAAACCGATCCCGCGTTGGCTGTGGCTTCGCACTGAGAGGGGCTTAGATACGTTGCGGCAACTAAGAAGAGACGCGATTCGATCGAATCAGGGCTCTTCGGACTTGGCGATACCGCACGTTGCGTGCGCGCTTATGTGCCGCCCCCATGTGCGCCTCGTTCTACAACGGATGACATGCCCACGCCTGCTCGCGGCGGTGGCGTTGATGGTGATCAAGCCGTTCTGAGCTTTGGGTTTTGCGCAGTTTGATAGCTCGATTCCAATTTGTTTTACAGAGGAAGGGCGGTTTGCCGGTTGGCGAGCCGCCCTCTTGCCGGGTTACCAAGAAACTGCGCGGGAAACCGCACCGGGGCCAGGCATAGAAAAAAATCCCACAACCTCGTCTTGATCGCCCGTGGATGCGAAGCTATGCACCGGTCCAAATTGCGATCACGGCGTCTTTTATGCTGGCGATGTTACTTTGACAATTCGCCACCGCGTCGGGCCATCTGTGATCTGACAATTCGCCAAACACCCTCACGTTTCTGAAACGCATCGACGAACACGTAATCCACCGGCGTTACGCCCGGTGCGGCGCGATACCTGTTGGTGCCGGTCACGGATGCGGTATCTCCGCGAACCACGACAATCAGGTCGTCCAGATCTTGAGTGGACGTCATGGATGGCGGCGGCGCTTGCAGCACATCCTCCTTGGTGCGCGTTGCGCCGGTAGGGGTGCGCTCGATATAGCTGTCGTCCAACAGTTCCCTCACCGTTTCCTTGTCGCCGACTGCCGTTGCGCGGACCCACGTTTGCTCCATTGCCGTGATGACGTCCTCGTCGGACTTCGGCTGGGCAAGGGCGTGAGAGCCAATCATCGCCAATCCCCAAACTATTGCAAGACAGTGCTTTCTCATTTCAGCCGCTCCTTTCATACCGCGCTTAACGTTTAATTTCTTAGTTTGATTGGTGGAGCTACCAAGAAAAATAAGACTTTTCTTAGTTAACGGGGGGTGCCAAGAATATTCCCAAAGATACGTAGAACATTCCTCGCTTTAAATCCATGCCATCTCGCTTGTCTTGGGCGATTTCCGTACATTTCAGGCCGTTTCGGATTCATCTTATTTAGTTCGGTCCTTCTGAAATTTAGATTTACGTCATCGTCAGAGGGTTAATGAGATAGCGCTTCGTGATGTTGGTCTCCCGATTGTTCTCGCGTGATTCCTTTCCGAACCTCTGACATCGAAAGTTCTTCGCGTGGCTTGTGCCAGGTGAGTTCAGAAATTTTTTTTGGAATTTGGAACGTGAATAAGTCTTATAAATCGGTCTGGAACGAAACCACAGGTACTTATGTGGCAGCGTCGGAAACAGCGAAGGCGCGCGGGAAGAAAACGAGCAGCGGGAAAGCGCTGGCCATGGCGCTTGTGGCTGGCGCTACTGCGCTGCAGGCTCATGCTGGCGCGTTGGATGGCGGTACCGTGAATACAGGTACAGGACAGATCGCCTACGGCACCGGCGCGATCACAGGCAACGCGACCAGCCCAGGCGGCAGCTATGACACGGCAATCGGGTACAACTCCGTTGTCGACACCGCCACTGGTACCGCCATGTCGTCTGGAAACACGGCTGTGGGCGGGTTTTCCAATATCAACGGTGCTAAGAACAGCGTGGCTATTGGCTACAACGCCAGTATCAACGGCGGCAGTCTTGCGAACTCCATAGATCTGATTGCCATCGGCGCCAATTCCTCCGCGTCGTACGGCACAAGCATCGCCATCGGCGGCAACGCGCACGCCACACCAGCTTCGAATGGAAGCACCGGTGCTACAGGCTACGCTATCGCCATCGGTGAGAACTCGTTGGTTAGCCAGGCCGGCGGCGTCGCAATAGGGGGTGCCAGTACCGTTACGGGTACGAGCTCGATCGCGATGGGCACCACCGCTCAAGCATTGGGCAACTACAGTCAGGCGATGGGTAACCTCGCAGTCGCTAGCGGCGTGGGCGACATTGCGCTCGGTGCCTCGACAACGGCTTCGGGCGCAGGTACATGGGCAACCGCACTCGGTACCCAAGCCTCCGCGACGGGTACCGGCTCCGCCGCTGTGGGCGGCGGGGCCTTGGCGTCGGGCAACTATGGTGAGGCGATGGGTTACAGCGCCACTGCCTCTGGGGCCAACTCCACGGGTGTGGGCTATCTCGCTAACGTATCCGGCGCCAATTCTGTAGCGCTCGGGTATCTGTCCACCGCGACGGCGGACTTTTCGCAGGCGTTGGGCGGCAGGGCGCTGGCGAGCGGTATCAGATCAGTGGCACTGGGCGATGCAGCGACCGCGTCAGCCGCTTCGGCAACCGCCATCGGCCAGGCCGCGAGCGCGACGACGGCGAACTCGGTGGCACTGGGCGCGAGCTCGGTAGCAAACTCGGCGACGCTGGCAACGGCAGGCTTTACGCCGGCGGGCGGCAGCGCGATCTCGGCAGCCACGGCGGTCGGCGGTGAAGTATCGGTCGGCGCAGCAGGCAAGGAACGCCGTATCACAAACGTTGCAGCGGGCCTGAACGCGACCGATGCGGTGAACGTGAGCCAACTGCAGTCGGAAGATGCGAAGGTGAACACGGTTAACAACAACGTGAACAACCTGAGCAACAACGTGACGAACATTGCGGGCAACGTCACGAACATCAGCAACACGGTGAACAACATCACCAATGGCGGCAACGGCATCAAGTATTTCCACACGAACTCGACGCTGGCGGATTCGTCGGCGGTCGGCGTCAACAGCGTTGCAATAGGTCCGTTAGCAACCACAGCCATGGCGAACGATATCGCGATGGGTCTAAATGCAACCACTGGGGCAGGCGCGGGCAACGGCGCCGGTGCGATAGCCATTGGCGCTAATTCCACCGCATACGGCGGCAACTCTGTGGCGTATGGCGCGAACGTTGCCATCGGCTCCAGCGCAGTTGCGGGCAACTCTGGCGCGACGTCTTCACAAGCATTGGCGCTCGGCGCGAGTGCGACCGCGACGAACTGGTCCACTGACGCGATTGGCGCCTGGTCCACGGCTTCGGGCAACTACTCCTCGGCGTTGGGCTCGCAGGCTCGCGCAACTGGCGACCAGGCGACGGCCGTTGGTGCGTTCACATCTGCGACTGGCACAAACTCGACAGCGGTTGGGCAAGGCGCTAGCGCTTCGACGAATAACTCGGTTGCATTGGGCTACAAGTCGGTTGCAAATTCGGCAACGTTGGGAACGGCAGGTTTCACGCCGGTGGGCGGCACGGCGATTTCGGCCGCCACGGCTGCGGGCGAAGTGTCGATGGGCACCTCGGGTGGCGAGCGTCGCATCACAAACGTCGCAGCGGGTCTGAACGCGACGGATGCGGTGAACGTGAGCCAGTTGCAGTCGGAAGATGCAAAGGTGAACAACGTTTCGAACAACGTTTCGAACCTGAGCAATAACGTCAGCAACATCGCGGGTAATGTCACGAACATCAGCAATACGGTGAACAACATCACCAACGGTGGCAACGGCATCAAGTATTTCCACACGAACTCGACGCTGGCGGATTCGTCGGCCACGGGCACAGATGCAGTGGCGATCGGCGGCAATGCGAAAGCGACGGCAGCGAATTCGGTGGCACTCGGTTCGAACTCGACGACGACGGCGAACCTGTCGGCGGCGGGCTACAACCCGGGTACGGCTGCGCTGTCGGGCACGGCATCGGCGGCCAATGGCGAGGTGTCGGTGGGTTCGGCAGGCAAGGAGCGTCGCATCACGAACGTGGCAGCCGGCTCGGCAGCAACGGATGCAGTGAACGTCAGCCAGTTGCAGTCGGAAGATGCGAAGGTCACTAACGTCTCTAACATCCTGAGCAACATCACTAACGGTGGCGGCATCAGGTATTTCCACGCGAACTCGACGCTGGCGGACTCATCGGCAACGGGCACAGATTCGATAGCAGTTGGTCCGGCCGCAGCATCAGGTAATGCGGGCGATATCGCAATCGGAGTGGGAGCGAGCGCCGAAACGAACGCAGCTATGGCAAGCTCGGGTAACTCGATCGCGATAGGCACCGGCGCAACCACGAACCTGGGTAATTCAATAGCAATGGGTACCGGCGCTCAGGCCGGTAATCATGGGATGTCGAATGGACAGGGAATCGCCATTGGCCAAGGCGCATACGCGGTGACAGTCGCGGGAGCTTGGGGCCAGAATACTGCGTTGGGCTTCAATGCAACATCTTCAAACTATGACGCCCTTGCAGTGGGCACCGGCGCGCTGGCGACCGCCGCACATGCATCTGCTGTAGGTGGCTTTTCGACGGCGACTGGCTTCAATTCGCTGGCCATTGGCAGCTATTCCATGGCAAACGCCGGTTCGGCCGTGGCGGTAGGTAATGGCGCGATCGCGGCGGCGGCGAACTCGGTGGCACTGGGCGCGAGTTCGGTAGCGAACTCGACCACGCTGGCGACGGCGGGCTTCGCGCCGGCTGGCGGCACCGCGATCTCGGCAGCGACCGCGGCTGGTGGTGAAGTGTCTGTGGGTTCGGCAGGTGCAGAGCGTCGCATCACGAACGTGGCGGCCGGTCTGAATACGACCGATGCGGTGAACGTGAGCCAGCTGCAATCGGAGGACGCGAAGGTGAACAACGTTTCCAACAACGTTTCGAACCTGAGCAATAACGTCAGCAACATCGCGGGTAATGTCACGAACATCAGCAACACGGTGAACAACATCACCAACGGTGGTACGGGCATCAAGTATTTCCACACGAATTCGACGCTGGCGGACTCGTCGGCAACCGGTACGGATGCAGTGGCGATCGGCGGCAATGCGAAAGCGACGGCAGCGAATTCGGTGGCACTCGGTTCGAACTCGACGACGACGGCGAACCTGTCGGCAGCGGGCTACAACCCGGGCACGGCTGCGCTGTCGGGCACGGCATCGGCGGCCAACGGCGAGGTGTCGGTGGGTTCGGCAGGCAAGGAGCGTCGCATCACGAACGTGGCAGCCGGCTCGGCAGCGACCGATGCGGTGAACGTGAGCCAGTTGCAGTCGGAAGATGCGAAGGTGAACACGGTCAACAACAACGTGAACAACCTGAGCAACAACGTGACGAGCATTGCGGGCAACGTCACGAACATCAGCAACACGGTGAACAACATCACCAACGGTGCTGGCATCAAGTACTTCCACGCGAACTCGACACTGGCGGACTCGTCGGCAACGGGTACGGATGCAGTGGCAATCGGTGGCAATGCGTCGGCGACGACAGCGAACTCGGTGGCGCTGGGCTCGAACTCGGTGGCGAACTCGGCGACGCTGGCAACGGCAGGCTTCACGCCGGCGGGCGGCACGGCGATCTCGGCAGCCACGGCGGCTGGTGGTGAAGTGTCGGTGGGTGTCGCGGGCAAGGAGCGTCGCATCACGAACGTGGCAGCCGGTCTGAACGCGACGGACGCGGTGAACGTGAGCCAGCTGCAGTCGGAAGACGCGAAGGTCAATAACGTCAGCAACAACGTTTCGAACCTGAGCAACAATGTCAGCAACATCGCGGGCAACGTCACCAACATCAGCAACACGGTGAACAACATCACCAACGGCGGCACGGGGATCAAGTACTTCCACGCGAACTCGACGCTGGCGGACTCGTCGGCAACGGGTACGGATGCAGTGGCAATCGGTGGCAATGCTTCGGCGACGACAGCGAACTCGGTGGCGCTGGGTTCGAACTCGCTGGCGAATTCGGCGACGCTGGCAACGGCAGGCTTCACGCCGGCCGGCGGCACGGCGATCTCGGCAGCGACCGCGGCTGGTGGTGAAGTGTCGATCGGCGCAGCAGGCAAGGAACGCCGTATCACGAACGTCGCAGCGGGTCTTAACGCGACGGATGCGGTGAACGTGAGCCAGTTGCAGTCGGAAGATGCAAAGGTGAACAACGTTTCGAACAACGTTTCGAACCTGAGCAACAACGTCAGCAACATCGCGGGCAATGTCACGAACATCAGCAACACGGTGAACAACATCACCAACGGTGGCAACGGCATCAAGTATTTCCACACGAACTCGACGCTGGCGGATTCGTCGGCCACGGGCACAGATGCAGTGGCGATCGGCGGCAATGCGAAAGCGACGGCAGCGAATTCGGTGGCACTCGGTTCGAACTCGACGACGACGGCGAACCTGTCGGCGGCGGGGTACAACCCGGGCACGGCTGCGCTGTCGGGCACGGCATCGGCGGCCAATGGCGAGGTGTCGGTGGGTTCGGCAGGCAAGGAGCGTCGCATCACGAACGTGGCAGCCGGCTCGGCAGCGACCGATGCGGTGAACGTGAGCCAGTTGCAGTCGGAAGATGCGAAGGTGAACAACGTTTCGAACAACGTTTCGAACCTGAGCAATAACGTCACGAACATCAGCAACACGGTGAACAACATCACCAACGGTGCTGGCCTCAAGTATTTCCACGCGAACTCGACGCTGGCGGACTCGTCGGCAACCGGTACGGATGCAGTGGCGATCGGCGGCAACGCATCGGCGACGACGGCGAACTCGGTGGCGCTGGGTTCGAACTCGGTGGCGAACTCGGCGACGCTGGCAACGGCAGGCTACACGCCGGCGGGCGGCACGGCGATCTCGGCAGCCACGGCGGTCGGCGGTGAAGTGTCGGTGGGCGCGGCAGGCAAGGAACGCCGTATCACGAACGTCGCAGCGGGCCTGAACGGCACCGATGCGGTGAACGTGAGCCAGTTGCAGTCGGAGGACGCGAAGGTGAACACGGTCAACAACAACGTGAACAACCTGAGCAACAACGTCAGCAACATTGCGGGCAATGTCACGAATATTAGCAACACGGTGAACAACATCACCAACGGTGGCAACGGCATCAAGTACTTCCACGCGAACTCGACGCTGGCGGATTCGTCGGCAACGGGCACGGATGCTGTAGCAATCGGCGGCAACGCATCGGCGACGACGGCGAACTCGGTAGCACTGGGTTCGAACTCGGTGGCCAACTCGGCGACGCTGGCGACGGCAGGCTTCACGCCGGCTGGCGGCACGGCGATCTCGGCAGCCACGGCGGTCGGTGGTGAAGTGTCGGTGGGCAAGTCGGGTAGCGAGCGTCGCATCACGAACGTGGCAGCGGGCCTGAACGGCACCGATGCGGTGAACGTGAGCCAGTTGCAGTCGGAGGATGCGAAGGTCAGTAACGTCAGCAACAACGTTTCGAACCTGAGCAATAACGTCACGAACATCAGCAACACGGTGAACAACATCACCAACGGTGCTGGCCTCAAGTATTTCCATGCGAACTCGACGCTAGCGGACTCGTCGGCAACCGGTACGGATGCAGTGGCGATCGGTGGCAACGCATCGGCGACGACGGCGAACTCGGTGGCGCTGGGTTCGAACTCGGTGGCGAACTCGGCGACGCTGGCGACGGCAGGCTTCACGCCGGCGGGCGGCACGGCGATCTCGGCAGCGACCGCTGCTGGTGGTGAAGTGTCGGTGGGCGCGGCGGGCAAGGAACGTCGCATCACGAACGTGGCAGCGGGCCTGAACGGCACCGATGCGGTGAACGTGAGCCAGTTGCAGTCGGAGGACGCGAAGGTGAACACGGTCAACAACAACGTGAACAACCTGAGCAACAACGTCAGCAACATTGCGGGCAATGTCACGAATATCAGCAACACGGTGAACAACATCACCAACGGTGGCAACGGCATCAAGTACTTCCACGCGGACTCGACGCTGGCGGACTCGTCGGCAACGGGTACGGATGCAGTGGCAATTGGTGGCAACGCATCGGCGACGACGGCGAACTCAGTGGCGCTGGGCTCGAACTCGGTGGCGAACTCGGCGACGCTGGCAACGGCAGGCTACACGCCGGCGGGCGGCACGGCGATCTCGGCAGCCACGGCGGTCGGCGGTGAAGTATCGGTCGGCGCAGCAGGCAAGGAGCGTCGCATCACGAACGTGGCAGCGGGCCTGAACGGCACCGATGCGGTGAACGTGAGCCAGTTGCAGTCGGAGGATGCGAAGGTCAGTAACGTCAGCAACAACGTTTCGAACCTGAGCAACAACGTCACGAACATCAGCAACACGGTGAACAACATCACCAACGGTGGCTCCGGCCTCAAGTATTTCCACGCGAACTCGACACTGGCGGACTCGTCGGCAACCGGTACGGACGCTGTGGCAATCGGTGGCAACGCATCGGCGACGACGGCGAACTCGGTAGCACTGGGTTCGAACTCGGTGGCGAACTCGGCGACGCTGGCGACGGCAGGCTTCACGCCAGCGGGCGGCACGGCGATCGCGGCGGCCACCGCAGCTGGTGGTGAAGTATCGGTCGGCGCAGCAGGCAAGGAGCGTCGCATCACGAACGTGGCAGCGGGCCTGAACGGCGCCGATGCGGTGAACGTGAGCCAACTGCAGTCGGAAGACGCGAAGGTGAACAACGTTTCCAGCAACGTTTCGAACCTGAGCAATAACGTCAGCAACATCGCGGGCAATGTCACGAATATCAGCAACACGGTGAATAACATCACCAACGGTGGCAACGGCATCAAGTATTTCCACGCGAACTCGACGCTGGCGGACTCGTCGGCAATGGGTACGGATGCAGTGGCAATCGGTGGCAATGCTTCGGCGACGACAGCGAACTCGGTGGCGCTGGGTTCGAACTCGCTGGCGAATTCGGCGACGCTGGCAACGGCAGGCTTCACGCCGGCGGGCGGCACGGCGATCTCGGCGGCCACCGCAGCTGGTGGTGAAGTATCGGTCGGCGCAGCAGGCAAGGAACGCCGTATCACGAACGTCGCAGCGGGCCTGAGCGCGACGGATGCGGTGAACGTGAGCCAGCTGCAGTCCGAAGATGCGAAGGTCAATAACGTCAGCAACAACGTTTCGAACCTGAGCAACAACGTCAGCAACATTGCGGGCAATGTCACGAATATCAGCAACACGGTGAACAACATCACCAACGGTGGCAACGGCATCAAGTATTTCCACGCGAACTCGACGCTGGCGGACTCGTCGGCAACCGGTACGGATGCAGTGGCGATCGGCGGCAACGCATCGGCGACGACGGCGAACTCGGTGGCGCTGGGCTCGAACTCGGTAGCGAACTCGGCGACGCTGGCGACGGCAGGCTTCACGCCGGCCGGTGGCAGCGCGATCTCGGCAGCCACGGCGGTCGGTGGTGAAGTGTCGGTGGGCAAGTCGGGTAGCGAGCGTCGCATCACGAACGTGGCAGCAGGCCTGAACGGCACCGATGCAGTGAACGTGAGCCAGTTGCAGTCGGAAGACGCGAAGGTCAGTAACGTCAGCAACAACGTTTCGAACCTGAGCAATAACGTCACCAATATCAGCAACACAGTGAACAACATCACCAACGGTGGCAACGGCATCAAGTATTTCCACGCGAACTCGACGCTGGCGGACTCGTCGGCAACCGGTGCGGATGCGGTGGCGATCGGCGGCAATGCTTCGGCGACGACGGCGAACTCGGTGGCGCTGGGCTCGAACTCGACGACGACGGCGAACCTGTCGGCAGCGGGATACAACCCGGGCAGCGGCACGTTGTCGGGTATGGCTTCGGCAGCAAACGGCGAAGTGTCGATGGGTTCCGTAGGCAAGGAACGTCGCATCACGAACGTTGCAGCCGGCTCGGCCGCAACGGACGCGGTGAACGTGAGCCAGTTGCAGTCGGAAGACGCGAAGGTGAACACGGTTAACAACAACGTGAACAACCTGAGCAACAACGTCAGCAACATCGCGGGCAATGTCACGAATATCAGCAACACGGTGAACAACATCACCAACGGTGGCAACGGCATCAAGTATTTCCACGCGAACTCGACGTTGTCGGACTCGTCGGCAACCGGTACGGATGCCGTAGCAATCGGCGGCAACGCATCGGCGACGACGGCGAACTCAGTGGCGCTGGGCTCGAACTCGGTGGCGAACTCGGCGACGCTGGCAACGGCAGGCTACACGCCGGCGGGCGGCACGGCGATCTCGGCAGCCACGGCGGTCGGCGGTGAAGTGTCGGTCGGCGCAGCAGGCAAGGAACGTCGCATGACAAACGTCGCAGCGGGTCTTAACGCGACGGATGCGGTGAACGTGAGCCAGTTGCAGTCGGAAGACGCGAAGGTGAACACGGTCAACAACAACGTGAACAACCTGAGCAACAATGTCAGCAACATCGCGGGCAACGTCACGAACATCAGCAACACGGTGAACAACATCACCAACGGTGGCAACGGCATCAAGTATTTCCACACGAACTCGACGCTGGCGGACTCGTCGGCAACGGGCGTGGATGCCGTAGCAATCGGCGGCAACGCATCAGCGACGACGGCGAACTCGGTGGCATTGGGCTCGAACTCGGTGGCGAACTCAACCACGCTGACCACGGCAGGCTTCAACCCGGGCGGCAGCGCAATCTCAGCAGCGACCGCTACTGGCGGTGAAGTGTCGGTCGGCGCGGCAGGCAAGGAACGCCGCCTCACGAACGTCGCAGCGGGTCTGAACGCGACGGACGCGGTGAACGTGAGCCAACTGCAGTCGGAAGACGCGAAGGTGAACCAGATCGGCACGAGCACGGCTTCGTCGCTGGGCGGCGGGTCGACCTACAACACGACGACGGGCACAATCACGAACCCCACGTACGTGGCCGGCGGCTCGACGTTCAGCAACGTGGGCGACGTGGTCACGAACATCGATAACCGTACGACGCAGAACACCACTGAAATCAAGAACCTGACGACGAACATCAACAACGGTTCGGTGGGTCTGGTGCAGCAGGATTCGACGTCACGCAACATCACGGTGGCGAAGGATACCGACGGCGCGATGGTGGACTTCACGGGCACGGCAGGCACGCGCACTCTGACGGGTTTGACGGCCGGCGCGGTGAACGCGATGAGTGTGGACGCCGTGAACGGTTCGCAACTGTACGGCGTGAGCCAGTCGACCGCGGATGCGCTTGGCGGTGGTTCGACGGTGAACCCGGATGGCACGATTTCGGCGCCGACGTACGTGGCCGGTGGCTCGACCTTCAACAATGTGGGTGAGGTGATCACCAACATCGACGGTCGCGTGACGCAGAACACCACGGCAATCAGCAACATCAACAACGTGCTGAATAACATCAACAGTGGTTCGGGCGTCACATACTTCCACGCTAATTCCTCGTTGGCTGATTCGCAGGCGACGGGCATGGAATCGGTAGCGATCGGCGGTAACGCCCAGTCGCTGGCGGCGAACTCGGTTGCATTGGGTTCGAACTCGGTGGCTAATCGTGTCAACACCGTGTCGGTCGGTTCGGCGGGTAACGAACGCCAGATCACCAACGTGGCGGCTGGAACGGCCGATACGGATGCGGTGAACGTCGCGCAGTTGAAGGCGTCGGGCGTGATCAATCCGGACGGCACGACCAATGCTGCCGTGACCTATGACCGCAAGGCGGACGGTACGACCAACTACAACAGCGTCACGATGGGTAACGGCGCTGCAGGCGGTACGACGATCCACAACGTGGCAGCAGGCACGGCCGGTGACGATGCAGTCAACGTCAACCAGATGAACGCGGTGATCTCCGCCGTCACGAACATTGCCACCGCGGCGAGCAACCCGATGTTCGCAGCAGACGGCAACCGTGACACGGAAGCAGCAGTCGCCAGCGGCACGCATTCCACGGCGATGGGCGCGAACGCGAAGGCGACCGGGGCCAACTCGGTGGCACTGGGTGCGAGTTCGGTGGCGGACCGTGACAACACGGTGTCGGTCGGCTCGGCGGGCAACGAACGCCAGGTCACCAATGTGGCAGCCGGTACGGCAACGACCGACGCAGTCAACGTCGGCCAGTTGAACGAAGCAATCGGCTCGTCGCTCGGCAATCTGCCGGCCGGCATGACGGCAAAGGACTACACCGATAAGCAGATCAATTCGGTGCAGAACAGCGTCAGCCAGGTCGCGAAGAACGCCTACGCAGGTATCGCGGCAGCTACCGCGCTGACGATGATTCCGGATGTCGATCAAGGCAAGACGATCGCGGTCGGTGTCGGCGGCGGCACGTACAAGGGTTCGCAGGCTGTCGCGCTCGGCGTGTCGGCACGTATCACCGAGAACTTGAAGATGAAGGTCGGTGCGGGTACGAGCTCGCAAGGCACGACGGTGGGCCTGGGTGCTTCGTACCAGTGGTAAATGGTGTGACGGATGGGGCGCAAGCCTCGTCCTGTCAGCCGGGTCTGCTCTGACTTAACTGCAAGCGCGCTCTTGTCCGCAATGCACGCGGCAAGGGCGCCGCTTCAATTGACTGAATCCGTGAAAATGAACGTAACTCTTTTCAAATCCTTGCGCGCGCTGTTGCTCGGCGCGTTTGTGACATTCCTTGCTGCATGTACCGCCCAATCGGGGGCGACTTATACGCTTCACGCGATCAGCGTGCCGAATCAGCAGGCGCCGATCTACCGGGTGAGTTGCTCAGGACTCTTCCAAAGCTCGCAGACCTGTGTGCGGGTCGCCGAGGAAACCTGTAAGGCCCAGCCTGTGACGTGGGTGGAAGCAGTCGATCGCGTAAGCGGCGGCGCGCCGAAGCAAGATCCGCGCGAATGGACCTTCATGTGTGGCAAGCCGGTCATGCAACAGCCGACCCCGCAGCCGGTCGCGCAACAGCCTGCTCCGCAGGCAGCGCCGCCACAACCGGCTCCGCAGTCGCAAGTGAAGCCGGTGGTTCCGCAGGTTCGTCTACTGCTGCAAGGCAACGCCAACTTCGCCACTGACAGCGCGGCGCTTAGCTCGGTTGCGAAGGAAAACCTCGACCGCTTCATGAACGTGAACCAGGGCGTCAACCTGCATCGCGTGACGGTGACGGGTTATACCGACAAGACAGGTTTGGAAGCGCATAACCTCAAACTGTCGCAAGCGCGCGCTGCGGCTGTCATGCAATATCTGCGAGACGGCGGTCTCCACGCCGATCAGTTCGTCGCGCGTGGTCTCGGCAGCGCTGATCCAGTGGCGCCGAATGCGACGGCCGAGGGCCGCACGCAGAACCGTCGCGTCGATGTCCGCGTGTTCGCCGAGTAAGCAGCGACACGCATCGTTTGATGTTCGACCCCAAAGGCCTGCCATCGCGCAGGCCTTTTTATCCGCACCCCTTCAACCTTCGCCGTCAATCCTCAACCGGCCGATCACCCCTTTCGCCTGCCCAACCCGCTCCACCAACTCAGGCCCACGCTTGAGCGCGACGCCCACCGCGAGAATATCGCCGATCGCCAGATGCGACATGCGCGATGTCATCGGCGAAAACACGTCGTTTTCCTCGACCACGTTCGAGAACAGGCAAATCGACGCGACACGCGCAAGCGGCGAACTGCCATGCGTGATCGCGATCACTTTCGCGCCGCGAGCGAGCGCCGAGCGCGCCGCTTCGATGATGTCGCGGGTTCGACCCGTGTTGGACACCGTGACCACGACATCGCCAGGCCCCAGCAGCGCCGCCGACATCGAGTAAGTATGCGGATCGGAGTACGCGACGCTCGGCATGCCGAGCCGAAAAAACTTGTGCTGGATATCCTGCGCGGCGATGCCCGATCCGCCCGCTCCATAGAATTCGATACGCGCCGCGTTCGCTAGCAACTCAACGGCCGCTTCCACGCTATCCGGCGACAGGCTGTTGCGCACCTCGATCAGCGTGCCGATGGTTCGATCGAACACTTTGGCAATCAGTCCGGGCGCGCCTTCATCCGGCCGCACATCCCGATAGACGGTCGGCACGCCCGACGCAATCCCCTGCGCCAGCCGTATCTTGAACTCGCGAAACCCCGAAAACCCGAGCGCATGACAGAACCGCGCGATGGTTGGCTGACTCACGCCTGCGCGCGCGGCCACTTCCGTCATCGACAGATCGAGCACCTCGCGTGGCGCCTCGATCACGTAGTCGGCGAGTTTGCGCTCGGAGGGCCGCAACTGCTCGCGCATCTCTTCCACCTGGGACAGCATCATTGGAAAACTCGCACTATGCTGAAGAATGCGTGGACTATATACCGATTGCCGGAAAGGTACAAAAACTACATTTTAGCCCGTAGGTGTAATCCCTAGGTTTCGAATGAAACCCGCGAAGTCAAAGCCCATGGGCGTTTTAGGCAGTTTGAATATGCCGCAGCGCAGCAGCAATGAACATTGCGATCGTGTAGTTTTTCTACTAAGATGGCGTCGTCAACTGATTCGACATCCCCGCGATACCTACCTGGCACAGTGCGCGCACACGCACCTCTTCAGCCAGCGACGAAGGAGCTCCGATGGTTTCCCCGCATTCGCAATTGTTGAAGGTCACGCAACGTGTGGTCGAGCGCAGCAAGCCGACGCGTGAGGCGTATCTCGCCCGCATCCACCAGGCGCAGGGCAAGTTTCCGGCGCGCGGCGCGCTCTCCTGCGCCAATCTCGCTCACGGTTTCGCCGGCCTCGAAGGCAACGACAAGCTCGTCATCAAGCAGATCCGCGAGCCGAACATCGGCATCGTGTCCTCGTACAACGAAATGCTGTCGGCCCATGCGCCGTACAAAAACTACCCGGACATCATCAAGCAGGCCGCGCGTGAAAACGGCGGCGTCGCGCAATTCGCGGGCGGTGTGCCGGCCATGTGCGACGGCGTCACGCAGGGCAATGCCGGCATGGAACTGTCGCTGTTCTCGCGCGAAGTGATCGCGATGAGCACTGCGGTCGCGCTCACGCACAACATGTTCGACGCGGCGCTGTGCCTCGGCATCTGCGACAAGATCGTGCCGGGCCTGCTGATCGGCGCGCTGCAGTTCGGCCATATTCCGACCATCTTCGTGCCGGCCGGCCCGATGGGCAGCGGCCTGTCCAACGACGACAAAGCCAAGACGCGCCAGCTCTTCGCGACTGGCCAGTGCGACCGCGGCGCGCTGCTCGAAGCGGAAGCCGCCGCGTATCACAGCCACGGCACCTGCACGTTCTACGGCACCGCGAACAGCAATCAGATGCTGATGGAAGTCATGGGCCTGCATCTGCCGAGTTCGGCTTTCGTGCATCCGCATACGCCGCTGCGCGACGCGCTGACCGCGCAAGCCGCGCGTCGTGTGCTGGAGCTGACCGTAGAACGCGGCAACTACACGCCGATCGGCCACGTGGTCGATGAAAAAGCGATCGTCAACGGTATCGTCGCGCTGCTGGCGACGGGCGGCTCGACCAACCACACGCTGCACCTGGTCGCGATTGCACGCGCGGCGGGCATCGTGATCGATTGGGACGACTTCGACACACTGTCGCAAGCCGTGCCGCTGCTCGCGAAGATTTATCCGAACGGCAAGGCCGACGTGAACCACTTCCACGCGGCCGGCGGCGTCGCGTTCCTGGTGCGCAATCTGCTGGAAGGCGGTTTGCTGCACGAAGACGTCAACACAGTCGCGGGCAAGGGCCTGAAGCATTACACCGAAGAGCCGAAGCTGATCGACGGCAAGCTGCAATGGGTGCCGGGCGCGCAAGCCAGCGAAGACACGGCGGTGCTGCGCGGCATCAAGGAACCGTTCCAGCCGGACGGCGGTTTGCGCTTGATGCAGGGCAAGCTCGGGCGCGGCGTGATCAAGATTTCCGCGGTGGCGGCGCAGCATCGCAAGGTGAAGGCGCCGGCGATCGTATTCGATTCGCAGGAAGCCGTGCAGGAAGCATTCGACAAGGGCGAGCTGAAGCGCGACTTCATCGCCGTGGTGCGCTTCCAGGGCGCGCGGGCAAACGGCATGCCTGAGCTGCATCGTTTGACGCCGCTGCTCGGTGTGTTGCAGGATCAAGGTTTCCATGTTGCACTGGTCACGGACGGCCGCATGTCCGGCGCGTCGGGCAAGGTGCCGGCGGTGATTCATCTGTCGCCGGAAGCGTTGCTGCAAGGGCCGATCGGCAAGGTGCGCACCGGCGACATGCTGGTGATCGACGCCGAAGCCGGCGTGCTCGACATCGAGATCGACGCAGCCGAATGGGCAGCCCGCCCTAACGCCGTGCCGCAGCATCAGGCGGAAAACGAAGTCGGCTTCGGCCGCGAACTGTTCAGTGTATTCCGTGCGGCGGCGGCGCCGGCGGAGCAGGGTGCGTCGGTATTCGGCGCGATGGTGGGCGAGCGTTCGGCTCATCACGGCGAAGCAGCCAAAGCTCACACCGCAAAACACACAAGCACCACTCACGCCAGCTAAGTGCTGCAGAACAAGGAGTCTGACTATGACGTCGAAAACAGTAAGCGATATCGTGCGCCTCGGCCCGGTGATTCCGGTGCTCGCGTTCGATTCGGTCGAGCAGGGTGAGAACGTGTCGCGAGCGCTGCATGCGGGCGGCGTGAAGGTGCTGGAAATTACTTTGCGCACCGCAGCAGGCCTCGAAGCGATCGAACGTGCGAGCCAGTTGGCCGAAGATATCGTGGTCGGTGTCGGCACGATTACGAAGCCCGAGCACTGCGCTCAGGCCAAGAAGGCGGGCGCGCAGTTCGGCGTCTCCCCTGGCTTGACGAGAGACATGCACAAGGCCGCGCAGGATGCGGGCTTGCCGCTGTTGCCGGGTGTGATGACGCCGACGGACATCATCACGGCGCTGGAACTCGGCTATGAGATCGTGAAGTTTTTCCCGGCGCAGCAAGCCGGTGGCGTGCCGATGCTGCAAGCATTCCACGGCCCGTTCCCGAATCTGAAGTTCTGCCCGACCGGCGGCATCACGGCGGAAACGGCGACGCATTTCCTGTCGCTGCCGAACGTGGTGTGCGTGGGCGGCTCGTGGCTCACGCCGAAAGCCGCGCTCGCCGCGCAAAACTGGGACGAGGTCACGCGTCTGGCGCGTGCCGCGAGCCAGTTGGCGGCACCGGCTCACTAAGTTCAAGCCGCGCGCTCGTTAACCCGTTATCCAAGGTCCGACACAAAGGAGCCTCGTCGATACAGCTGCTCAGGCTGTCTTGGCGAGGCTCTTTTGCGATATGCGCGCAGAATTGGCGCACGTTTGCAGATAACAAACAGTAAAATTCAGCGTCCGCGCGGTCAGCCCGGTTTCAAGGTGCCGCACAGGCCGCCATGAGACAAGGTGCTGGCTGTGTTCCGCACGCACTCAAATCAATAACGCAAAAAGGAGGGGCTTCATGGAAGCTGTCCACGGCAGCACGCTGCTGGTCTTCGCGGTGATCGCCATCGCATTGCTGATCCTGCTGATCACACGCTACAAGGTCTATCCGTTCCTCGTTCTGATCATCGTGTCGCTGCTGCTGGGTCTTGCATCCGGCATGCCGATGGCGACCATCGTCAAATCGTTCGAAACGGGTAACGGCAATACCCTTGGGCACATCGCCATCGTGGTCGGTCTCGGCACGATGCTCGGCAAGATGATGGCCGAATCGGGCGGCGCCGAGCGCATCGCCACCACGTTGATCGACTTCTTCGGCGAGAAGAACATCCACTGGGCGATGATGATCGTGGCGATTATTGTCGGCTTGCCGGTGTTCTTCGAAGTCGGTTTCGTGCTGCTGATTCCGATCGCCTTCAACGTCGCAAAGCGCACCAACAAGTCGTTGCTGCTGGTCGGCTTGCCGATGGTCGCGGGTCTGTCCGTCGTGCACGGCCTGCTTCCGCCGCATCCGGCCGCGATGCTCGCGGTGCAGGCGTATCACGCGGATATCGGCCGGACCATCGCTTATGGGCTGATCGTCGGTGTGCCGACCGCGATCGTCGCGGGTCCGCTGTTCGCGTTGATGATCAGCCGCTACATCAAGCTGCCGAAAGAGAACGCGCTCGCCGCGCAATTCCTGGGTCACGGTGACGAAACCAAAAACGGCGCGCAGACCGCAGCACAGAACGTAGCACCTAAGCGCGAACTGCCGAGCTTCGGCATCACGCTGCTCACGATTCTGCTGCCGGTGATTCTGATGCTGGTCGGAAGCTGGGCCGATCTCTTCACCACGCCGAAAACCTTGCCGAACGATCTGCTGCATTTCGCCGGTAATTCGGACGTCGCGCTGCTGATCGCGGTGCTGGTGAGCTTCTGGACCTTCGGCGCGAGCCGTGGTTTCACTCGCGAGCAGATTCAGAAATTCTGCGGCGACTGTCTTGCGCCGATCGCGGGCATTACGCTGATCGTCGGCGCAGGCGGCGGTTTCGGGCGCGTGCTGATGGATAGCGGCATTTCGAAGGAAATCGTCAATGTGGCGACGGCCATGCATCTGTCGCCGCTGTTGTTCGGCTGGCTGGTGGCCGCATTGATTCGTCTGGCCACGGGTTCGGCGACGGTCGCCATGACGACCGCATGCGGCATCGTCGCGCCGATCGCTTCGGCTAGCGGCGTGCATGTCGAGCCGGAGTTGCTGGTGCTCGCCACCGGTTCGGGCTCGCTGATCTTCTCGCACGTGAACGACGGCGGTTTCTGGCTGATCAAGGAATACTTCGGTATGACAGTGGGGCAGACCTTCAAGACATGGTCGCTCCTCGAAACCATCATTTCACTGATGGGCTTGGGTTTGACCTTCGCACTCGCGGCGGTCGTGTAAGGAGTTTTTGATGATTCTGATCGCAATGGGCGTGTCGGGCGCCGGCAAGACGAGAATTGGCGAAATGCTGGCGGAACGCCTGCACTGCGCGTTCACGGATGGCGACGCGTTTCACAGCGCCGCCAACAAGGAGAAGATGCACCACGGCATTCCGCTTACCGACGAAGACCGGTGGCCGTGGCTGCAAACCATCCGCGTGGCGATCGTCGAGAAGCAGAAGGCGGGCGAAACGGCGGTGTTCACGTGCTCTTCGCTGAAACGCTCGTACCGCGACGTTTTGCGCGACGGCGACAAGGACGTGTGCTTCGTGTATCTGAAGGGTTCGCGTGAAGTGCTGGAGCAGAGGCTGACCACGCGCACCGGGCATTTCTTCGATCCGTCGCTGCTGCAAAGCCAGCTCGATACGCTCGAAGAGCCGGGACCGGACGAAGCCATCACGGTGAGCATCGAGCTGTCGCCGGAAGAGATCGTCGTCGAAGTGCTGAAGCAAGTCGAAGCTCGCAAGTGAGTTTGTTTCGCTGCTGCAAATAAAAAACCGCTCCACGGAGCGGTTTTTTTACGCCTCGACTTCAACGAGGCAATCAGCAACGAGACCGCTTAAGCGATCCGCTTAGCCAATTCGACGGCCTTGCCGATATACGAACCCGGCGTCATAGCGAGCAAGCGGTCTTTCGCATCTTGCGGAATCGCGAGGCCGTTGACGAACGTTTGCAGCGCTTCACGCGTGATGCCCTTGCCGCGCGTCAGTTCCTTCAACTGCTCGTACGGATTCTCGATGCCGTAACGGCGCATTACCGTTTGCACCGGCTCGGCCAGCACTTCCCAGCAATTGTCGAGGTCTTCGTTCAGACGCTGGGCATTCACTTCGAGCTTGTCCAGGCCGCGGATCAGCGAGTCGTACGCGAGCAGCGAGTAGCCGAACGCGACGCCGATATTGCGCAGCACCGTCGAATCGGTCAGGTCGCGCTGCCAGCGCGAGACCGGCAGCTTGTCGGCGAGATGGCGCAGTGTGGCGTTAGCCAAGCCGAGATTGCCTTCGGAGTTTTCGAAGTCGATCGGGTTGACCTTGTGCGGCATGGTCGACGAACCGATTTCGCCGGCCTTGGTGCGCTGCTTGAAGTAACCGACCGAGATGTAGCCCCATACGTCACGGTCCAGATCCAGCAGGATCGTGTTGGCGCGCGAGACCGCGTCGAACAGTTCGGCCATGTAGTCGTGCGGCTCGATCTGGATCGTGTACGGATTGAACGTGAGCTTCAGGCGCTGCTCGACCACTTCGCGCGAGAACGCTTCCCAGTCGAACTCCGGATAGGCCGACATGTGCGCGTTGAAGTTGCCGACCGCGCCGTTCATCTTGCCGAGCAGTTCGACCTTGGCGATACGATCGATCGCGCGTTCCAGGCGGGCCGCGACGTTGGCGAGTTCTTTGCCGAGCGTGGTCGGGCTCGCCGGCTGGCCGTGCGTGCGCGACAGCATCGGCTGTTCGGCGTGCGCGTGGGCGAGAGTGACGAGACGCTGATGCACCGAGCGCAGCGCCGGCAGAATCACGTGTTCGCGGGCGCCCGCCAGCATCAGGCCGTGCGAGGTGTTGTTGATGTCTTCCGACGTGCAGGCGAAGTGGATGAACTCGCTCGCGCGCTCCAGTTCCGCCTGACCCTTCACCGATTCCTTCAGCCAGTACTCGACCGCTTTCACGTCGTGATTCGTCACACGCTCGATTTCCTTGATGCGCGCGGCGTCGTGCGCGGTGAAGCGCTCGGCCAGCTGCAGCAGGAATTGCTCGGACGCTTCGGAAAAGCGCGGCACTTCGGCGAAACCGGCGCGCGAGAGCGCGATCAGCCAATGGATTTCGACCGTCACGCGATTGCGCATGAATGCGGCTTCCGAGAGCCAGTCGCGCAGGGCTTCGGTTTTCGAGGCGTAGCGGCCGTCGAGCGGGGAGAGCGCGTTCAGCGCGAACAGGGTGTCGGGGCGGGTGTCGGACATGATGGGGGCGTGGCGCAAGGATGAAAACGCGGAGGAAACTGCGGGAACCGCGAATTTTACCACCGGACGCTGACCGGCCTGATTTCGACGCGGCGTCACGCGGCGACGGCATAACGCCCGTGCAGCGGCTAGCCCGGGTAACCGTCATAGCCGGGAAACAGGGTAGGCAGCGTGAACGACGGCATCGAGTAGCGCGAAAAACAGCGCGAGGTGGACGCGGGATGCACCAGATGCAGGCAGCTGGCCTGCGGATCGTCCACTGCGATCACGTTGCGGCCTGCTTCGACTACGCGCCGGATGAAGCTCTCGTCGTCGCACAGGTCGATGTCGAAGGCCGAGAGAAGGCCGAGATTGCGGCGTTCTGGCGCACTGCGGCGACAGCCCGCTTCACGACACCCACTAGAATGCTGACTTCCTCTCTCCCGTCGGCAGCAGGCCCCGCATGGAACTGAAATGGCTCGAAGACTTCGTTTCGCTCGCGGAAACGCGTAGTTTCAGCCGCTCGGCTGAATTGCGCCACGTCACGCAGCCGGCGTTCTCCCGGCGGATCCAGGCGCTCGAAGCATGGCTTGGCACGGAGCTGATCGACCGCTCGGTCTATCCGACGCGGCTCACGGCGGCCGGCCAGGTGTTCAACGAGCAGGCGCTCGCGATGCTCTCACAGTTCCACGAAGCGCGCGCGCTGCTGCGCGGTCACACGGCGACGCCGCAGGCGACCATCGAGTTCGCCGTGCCGCATACGCTGTCGCTGACCTATTTCCCGCGCTGGCTGCAGCGGATCGAAGCCCATCTGGGTCCGATCCACACGCGTCTGCGAGCCCTGAACGTGCACGACGCGGCGTTATCGCTCGTGGAAGGCGGCTGTGATCTGATGATGGGCTATCACCATCCCAGCCATCCGGTCGCGCTCGATCTGGGCCGCTACGACATGCTGACGCTCGGCAACGAACCGATCAGTCCGTTCTCGGCGCCGGGCCGCGCCGGCCGGCCGCGTCACACGTTGCCGGGCACGGCCGAGGCGCCCACGCCTTACCTGTCGTACACGCCGAACGCGTACCTGGGCCGCATGACCGAAGTGATCCTCGCCAACGCACCGGAGCGCCTGTACCTCGACCGCCTCTACGAAACCGACATGGCCGAGGGACTTAAGGCGATGGCGCTGGCCGGGCACGGCATCGCCTTCCTGCCGCACAGTGCGGTGGAAGACGCGGTCGCCGATGGCAAGCTGATCCGCCTCGACCGCGCCACGCGCGGTACGCCGGAAGGCCAGCTCACGCTGACCATGGAGATTCGTCTCTATCGCGACAAGCTCGCGGCGAAGAGCGACGACGCGCGGCAAATCCTCGCGCGTCAATTGTGGGAAGTGGTGTCGGAGGAACTGGCGCAAGGCACGGCCTGAAAATCCTGGCTCCCGACGACACCAATTTGCGGCTTCTTAATCGTTATGCAAAAAAAACATAATCGGATAAGGAAACGGCATTGGATTTCAAAACGGCGTTTTTCGACAATGCTGTCATTCGTTCAACGCCGGAGCGTTCATGTCATCCCAGCAACAAGCAGTCCAATCCGCATCAACGTTGCAGTCGGTTCCTTCCTACCTGAATAAAGACGATCTCGGCCCGTGGGGCAACTACCTGCGTCAGGTCGATCGCGTTGCGCCGTACCTCGGCTCCCTGTCCCGCTGGCTCGAAACCCTGAAGCGCCCGAAGCGCATTCTGATCGTCGACGTGCCTATCGAACTCGATAACGGCACGGTCGCTCACTTCGAAGGCTATCGCGTGCAGCACAACGTGTCGCGCGGTCCGGGCAAGGGCGGTGTGCGTTACCACCAGGACGTGACGTTGTCGGAAGTGATGGCTCTGTCGGCGTGGATGTCGGTGAAGAACGCTGCCGTGAACGTGCCATACGGCGGCGCGAAGGGCGGCATCCGTGTCGATCCGCGCACCTTGTCGCGTGGTGAGCTGGAGCGCGTGACGCGCCGCTACACGAGCGAAATCGGCATCATCATCGGACCGAATACCGACATTCCCGCGCCGGACGTGAACACGAACGAGCAGATCATGGCGTGGATGATGGACACGTACTCCATGAACCAGGGCCAAACGGCCACCGGCGTCGTGACGGGCAAGCCGATTACGCTGGGCGGCTCGCTCGGCCGCCGCGAGGCGACGGGCCGTGGCGTGTTCGTGACGGCTTCGGAAGCCGCACGCCGTATCGGCGTCGACATCGAGGGCGCGCGCATTGCGGTTCAAGGTTTCGGTAACGTGGGCGGCATCGCGGCGCGTCTGTTCCAGGAAGCCGGTTCGAAGCTGGTCGCCGTGCAGGATCACACCGGCTCGCTGTACAAGTCGACCGGTATCGACGCCGTCGCACTGCTCGAACATGTGGCCAAAACGGGCGGCGTGGGTGGTTTCCCCGAAGCCGACTCGGTGACGAACGAGGAATTCTGGACCGTCGAATCGGACATCCTGATCCCGGCGGCGCTGGAAAACCAGATCACCGAAAAGAACGCCAGCAAGATCAAGACGAAGATCGTCGTGGAAGGCGCGAACGGCCCGACCACCACGGCTGCGGACGACATCCTGCACGATCGCGGCATCCTCGTGATTCCGGACGTGGTGGCCAATGCCGGCGGCGTGACCGTGTCGTACTTCGAATGGGTGCAGGACTTCTCGAGCTTCTTCTGGACGGAAGACGAGATCAACCAGCGCCTCGAGCGTGTGATGCGTGAAGCGTTTGCCGCGGTGTGGCAAGTGTCGAGCGAGCAGAAGGTGTCCGTGCGGACGGCGGCGTTTATCGTCGCGTGTAAGCGGATTCTGGAAGCGCGCGAACTGCGCGGCCTGTATCCCTGATCTTTCCGCTTCTATCGGCTTCTTTTCCGCTTCAAACGGCGGTTCCGCTACTCCGCGGGGCCGCCGCCAATCCTTGCTTCAACGCGGTCCACAAGACGGCGTGTTCGACCCGGCGGGCGGCATCGTATCGATGCCGCCCGCCTTTGCATATGCGGAAAGGTTGACCGACCGGCCGGAAGCGCCGCCAACCCGTAGCGGCGCACACGCAACAACATGGTTTATAGCCATACTTTCAGAATAATTACTTTGCTAAACTGGCGCCGGTTCTTGCCAAGGAGATCACACATGAAGGTTAAAAAAGCTGCGCTGCTGCTCGCGACTCTCGGACTGTTTACGGTTGGCGCGCATGCGCAAGACGCTGGTACGCTGAAAAAGATCAAGGACACGGGTGTCATTTCGCTGGGTCATCGCGAATCGTCGATTCCGTTTTCGTATTACGACGACAAGCAGAACGTCATCGGCTACTCGCAGGAATTCGCTCTGAAGGTCGTTGAGGCGGTGAAGCAGAAGCTGAACATGCCGAACCTGAAGGTGAAGCTCACGCCGGTCACGTCGCAAAACCGTATTCCGCTGGTGCAGAACGGCACCGTCGACATGGAATGCGGTTCGACCACGAACAATGCTGAGCGTCAGCAACAGGCTGCCTTCTCGAACACAATCTTCGTGATCGGCACGCGTCTGATGACCAAGAAAGACTCCGGCATCAAGGACTGGGCGGACCTGAAGGGCAAGACGGTCGTCACGACCGCCGGCACCACGTCCGAGCGCCTGCTTCGCAAGATGAACCAGGACAAGAGCATGGGCATGAACATCATCAGCGCGAAGGACCACGGCGAGTCGTTCCTGACGCTCTCCACCGGCCGCGCCGCTGCCTTCATGATGGACGACGCGCTGCTCGCGGGCGAGCGCGCCAAGTCGAACAATCCGGGCGATTTTGTGATCGTCGGCGCGCCGCAATCGCATGAAGCGTACGGCTGCATGATTCGCAAGAACGATCCGGAATTCAAGAAGGTGGTGGACGACGCGATCGCCAAGGTCGAAACCTCGGGCGAAGCCGACGCGATCTACAAGAAGTGGTTCGAATCGCCGATTCCGCCGAAGGGCCTGAATCTGAACTTCCCGGAAAGCGACGATATCAAGGCTCTCTACAAGAGCCCGAATGACAAGGCAATCGATTAAACCTTAGCTGTTTTTTTGAAACGCTGAACGAGACGGAAGGGGCCACGCGCTTCTTCCGTTTCTTTTTGCTGGAGTCTTGGTCATGTCATATCACTGGAACTGGGGCATTCTGCTGAGTCCCGTCTCCACCGGCGAGCCGACCACCTATCTGGGCTGGCTGCTGTCGGGCTTCTGGGTGACGATTACCGTGTCGCTGTCGGCGTGGGTGATCGCGCTGATCGTCGGTTCGTTGTTCGGTGTGCTGCGCACGGTGCCGAATAAATGGGCGTCGGGCATCGGCACGCTGTATGTGGCGATTTTCCGTAATATCCCGCTGATCGTGCAGTTCTTCATCTGGTATCTGGTGATACCGGAGTTGCTGCCCGCTTCGATGGGCAACTGGTTCAAGCAACTGCCGCCCGGCGCGCAGTTTTTCTCGTCGTCGATCATCTGTCTCGGGCTTTTCACGGCTGCGCGCGTATGCGAGCAGGTGCGCTCGGGTATCAACGCGCTGCCGAAAGGTCAGCGCGCCGCGGGCCTGGCCATGGGCTTCACGCAATGGCAGACGTACCGCTATGTGCTGCTGCCGGTCGCCTACCGGATCATCGTGCCGCCGCTGACTTCCGAGTTTCTGAATATCTTCAAGAACTCGGCGGTGGCGTCCACGATCGGCCTGCTCGATCTGTCCGCTCAGGCGCGCCAACTGGTCGACTACACGTCGCAGACGTATGAGTCGTTCATCGCGGTCACGATCGCGTACATGCTGATCAATCTGGTCGTGATGCAACTCATGCGCTGGGTCGAAGCCAAGACCCGGTTGCCCGGCTATATCGGAGGCAAGTAATGCACCATTTCGACTGGAGCGGTATTCCGGGCGCATTGCCTACGCTGTGGACCGGCGCCATTGTCACGTTCAAGATCACGCTGATCGCGATCGTGTTCGGCATCGTCTGGGGCACCATTCTCGCCATGATGCGGCTGTCGTCGTTCAAACCCTTCGAGTGGTTCGCGAAGGGTTACGTGACGATCTTCCGTTCCATCCCGCTGGTGATGGTGCTGCTGTGGTTCTTCCTGATCGTGCCGCAGGTGCTGCAAAACGTGCTCGGTTTGTCGCCGGATATCGACATTCGCCTCGCGTCGGCCATGGTCGCGTTCTCGCTGTTCGAGGCGGCTTACTATTCGGAGATCATCCGCGCCGGCATTCAGTCGGTGGCGCGCGGGCAGGTCAACGCTTCGTTCGCGCTCGGCATGACGTACGCGCAGTCCATGCGTCTGATCGTGCTGCCGCAGGCGTTCCGCGCCATGGTCCCGCTGCTGCTCACGCAAGGCATCGTGCTGTTTCAGGATACGTCGCTCGTCTACGTGATCAGCCTCGCCGACTTCTTCCGCACCGCCACGAATATTGGCGACCGTGACGGTACGAATGTCGAGATGGTACTGTTCGCGGGCGCGTGTTATTTCGTGATCTGTGTGGTCGCGTCGAGCCTCGTCAAAGGTCTTCAGAAAAAGGTCGCAAGATGATCTCTATCAAGAATGTTTCGAAGTGGTACGGCCAGTTTCAAGTGCTGACCGACTGCACGACGGAAGTCAAAAAGGGTGAAGTGGTGGTGGTGTGCGGGCCGTCGGGCTCGGGCAAGTCCACGCTGATCAAAACCGTCAACGGCCTCGAGCCGTTCCAGAAGGGCGAGATCGTCATCAACGGGCAGTCGCTCACCGACAAGAAAACCAATCTGTCGAAACTGCGGGCCAAGGTTGGCATGGTGTTCCAGCACTTCGAGCTGTTCCCGCATCTGTCGATCGTCCAGAACCTCACGCTCGCGCAGGTGAAGGTGCTCGGCCGCTCGAACGACGAAGCTACGGCGAAGGGGTTGAAACTGCTCGATCGCGTCGGCCTGCGTGCGCACGCGGACAAGTTTCCGGGCCAATTGTCGGGTGGTCAGCAACAGCGCGTGGCGATTGCGCGCGCGTTGTCGATGGATCCGATCGCCATGCTGTTCGACGAGCCGACTTCGGCGCTCGATCCGGAAATGATCAACGAAGTGCTCGACGTGATGGTCGAACTCGCGCAGGAAGGCATGACCATGATGTGCGTGACGCACGAAATGGGCTTTGCGAAGAAGGTCGCGCACCGCGTGATCTTCATGGACAAGGGCTTGATCGTGGAAGACGACCGCAAGGAAGACTTCTTCGCGAATCCGAAGTCGGATCGCGCGAAGGACTTTCTGGCGAAGATTCTGCACTGAGTTTGTTATGGCGTCGCCTCGCGTCGTTCATGCGGCGCGGCGCGGGCAGAAAAAAGCCGCTTCTTTCGAAGCGGCTTTTTCGTTTGTGGCGGCTCTCTTTTGAGCGGATGGTCAAGTGATCAGGATTCGAACGCGGCGGTGTCGTCGGCCGCTTCGAGGTCGAGTTCGGCCTCCGGCTGCGCTAGCGTTTCGGCCGAAGCGGCGATCGTGGTTGCTGAGGCCGACGCATCCAAAGCCGGATTGCGCAGCTTTTCCAGCACCGAATCCGGCACCGGCACGTTGACGCGCCCGATCACTTCGCCGTGCTGGAACATCATCAGATCGCCCGGTTCGAAGGCGGTCCACACTTCGTTGTCGGTCAGCGGCTTGGTGGCGATCACCGCGACGCGGTCTTCGGGCGTGGTGTATTTGGCGAAGTCGATCGAAACGTCCGCGTCGACGAGATGCGCGGTGGAAAACGGCCAGCGCCGCACGATGTAATACAGATGTGTGGAGCAATGCGCGAACAGCGCCTGGCCATTCGACATCAGGAAGTTGAACACGCCGAACTGCGTGATTTCGCGCGTGAGGGTTTCGAGCGCGGCGAACAGTTCGTCGAGCGGCGGCTGCTGCGCGCCGGGAAACGCTTTGCGCAGGCCTTCGAGCAACGCGCAGAAAGCGAGTTCGCTGTCAGTCGTACCGACCGGCTGATACACGCCCGATAGCACGGGCGAATAATCCTTGAGATCGCCGTTGTGCGCGAAAATCCAGTGGCGTCCCCACAATTCGCGCATGAACGGGTGGCAGTTTTCCAGCAGGATGTGCCCTTGCGTCGCCTTGCGGATATGCGCGATGGTGTTCTTCGATTTGATCGGGTAGCGCTTGACCATTTCGGCGATCGGCGAGGTCGCTGACGATTGATGGTCGATGAACAGGCGGCAGGCTTTGTCTTCGAAGAAGGCGATGCCCCAGCCGTCGGCGTGGTGATCGGTGACGCCGCCGCGCGCCGCAAAGCCGGTGAACGAGAACGTGACATCCGTTGGCGCGGCGCAGTTCATTCCGAGAAGTTGGCACATGTTGCGGGTAAGCCTGTGAACGGGGCGAGCCGTTACAATGATGATTTTCCAAGCATATCACCGAGCCAGAAACGCCAAATAGCAAAATTGACGTGTGTTTATGCCGCAACGTTGCGGTTTGACCGCATAGATTGGCTTTTGTCGTCGAATCTCGTTTCCCGCCGCCATGACCGCTTCCAACGCTTCCATCGACTCCATCACACTCGCCCGCCCGGACGACTGGCACCTGCACGTCCGCGACGGCGAAATGCTGGCCGCCGTGTTGCCGGACACCGCGCGCCAGTTTGGCCGCGCGATCATCATGCCGAACCTGAAGCCGCCGGTCACGACCACCGCGATGGCGCAGGCGTATCGCGAGCGGATCGTCGCCGCGATTCCTGAAGGCGCGAAGTTCGAACCGTTGATGACGCTGTACCTGACCGACAACACGCCGCCCGACGAGATCCGCCGCGCGCGCGAAAGCGGCTTCGTGCATGGCGTAAAGCTGTATCCGGCGGGCGCGACGACCAATTCGGACGCGGGCGTCACCGACATCATGAAGTGCGCCAAAACGCTCGAAGTCATGCAGGAAGTCGGTATGCCGCTGCTCGTGCACGGCGAGGTGACCGATTCGTCGATCGATCTGTTCGACCGCGAGAAGGTGTTCATCGACCGGGTCATGACGCCGCTGCGCCGCGCGTTTCCGGCGCTGAAAGTGGTGTTCGAGCACATCACCACGAAAGACGCGGTCGACTATATCCGCGAAGCCGGCGCGGCGCCTGAGCTGCTGGGCGCGACGATCACGGCGCATCACCTGCTCTACAACCGCAACGCGATCTTCCAGGGTGGCATTCGCCCGCATTACTACTGCCTGCCGGTGTTAAAGCGGGAGACGCATCGCGTGGCGCTGGTCGAGGCTGCGACGTCGGGCAATCCGCGTTTCTTCCTCGGCACGGACAGTGCGCCGCATCCGAAGGGGTTGAAAGAGCACGCGTGTGGCTGCGCGGGTTGCTACACGGCATTGCACGCTTTGGAGCTGTACACGGAAGCGTTCGATAACGCCAACGCGCTCGATAAGCTCGAAGGCTTCGCGAGCTTTTTCGGCGCGGACTTCTACGGTCTGCCGCGCAGCGAAGAGAAGGTCACGCTGCGTCGTGAGGAATGGACGCTGCCGGCCGAATTGCCGGTCGGCGATACGCCGGTCGTGCCGCTGCGCGGCGGCGAGTCGATTGGCTGGCGGCTGGTTTAAGGCATCAGCAAGATGCAGGCGCATGAGGCGCAGCCGCCAGGTTTCGCTGCAATCGACTGGACCAAGCCGTGGCTCGCGCCTTTTGCCGAACGCGGCAAGCGGTGGCAGCAAGCGGCCCTGACGAGCTACGCGGCATTGCTCGCCGAAATGAACGCCGACGCCGGTGATATGCGGCAGAGCACCGGGCGCGGCCAGCGCCTCGCGTTTATCGCCCAGGACGATTTGCCACCCGGCGCGGCGTACGAAGCACATATCGCGTCGACCGGCTGCGTTCCGACGCGCCACAATCTGCACGACTTCTTCAATGCGTCGATGTGGTTTGCCTTTCCGCGCATCAAAGCAGCGCTGAACGCGCGGCAGTGGGCGGCCATCGAGGTGTTGGGCGTCGGTCCGACGCGAGGCGGCGTGCCCGATACGCTAACCTTGTTTGACGAGAACGCATTGCTGTTCGCTTGCGCTGATCCTGCTTTGAGCGCGGCTTTGCGTGGATTCGACTGGCACACGCTGCTCGTGGCCCGGCGCGACGCATGGGGAAGCCGTTGCGAAGTGCGCTGTTTTGGCCATGCGCTGATGGAAAAGCTGATTGCGCCGTTCAAGGCTTGCACGGGGCATGCGTGGATAGTCGAAGTGCCGCCCGTGTATTTCGAATGGGACGCTGCGAAGCGAGACGCTTGGCTGGACGAGGCCGTCGCGGCGGCGCTGCTGACCACCGATGCGCTGACAAGCCGCATGTTCGCGCCGTTGCCCGTGCTGGGCGTTCCGGGCTGGTGGCCGGAGAACGATTCGCCCGCGTTTTACGACGACACCTCCGTGTTCCGCTCAGGGCGGCGTGCGCGTTGAGCGCGATGAGGTTTGTCGCAGGACTCCTTGGCGATTCGGCTATTTCACCCGTAGAACCGGCCTGCCGCTCCCGCAGGTGTTAAAATCCGCCCCAGCAAAGCAGGCCAGGCAGTCGCGGCCTTAGCGGCTTCGGCCAAAGAGGGCGAGGAAAGTCCGGACTCCACAGGGCAGGGTGATGGCTAACGGCCATCCGTGGCAACACGCGGAACAGGGCAACAGAAAGCAAACCGCCGATGGCCCGGCGCAAGCCGGGATCAGGTAAGGGTGAAACGGTGCGGTAAGAGCGCACCGCGGCTGCTGCAAGGCAGACCGGCACGGTAACCTCCACCCGGAGCAATTCCAAGTAGGCAGGCTAGCATCTTCGAGATGCAGGACGGGGCCCCTGTCACGTCTGCGGGTAGGAAGCTTGAGCGCGTCAGCAATGGCGCGTCTAGAGGAATGGCTGCCACGCGCGTCGCGTCTTCGGACGTTGCGCGTGCACAGAATCCGGCTTATCGGCTTGCTTTGCCACCTGACAAAAAAATGCCGGCGTCCAGATGGACGCCGGCATTTTTCTTTTGTGCGCACATTCGGCGGCGAGCGCTCAGGCCCGCGCCGCGCGGCGACCGCCTGACAGCGTTCAGCCCGCGACGATGTCGAACGAGTGCGTCAGCTCGGCGGTCTTGGCCATCATGATCGAGGCCGAGCAGTATTTGTCATGCGACAGATTGATCGCGCGTTCCACGGTGGCCGGGTTCAGATTCTTGCCCGTCACGGTGAAGTGAAAGTGGATCTTGGTGAACACTTTCGGGTCTTCGCTGGCGCGCTCGGCCTTCAGTGTCACCGAGCAATCGCTGATTTCCTGACGGCTTTTCTTCAGGATCATCACGACGTCGTAGGCGGTGCAGCCGCCCGTGCCGAGCAAAACCATTTCCATCGGACGCGGCGCGAGGTTGCGGCCGCCACCTTCAGGCGCGCCGTCCATTGCCACCAGGTGGCCGCTGCCCGTCTCGGCTGCGAACGCCATCCCGTCCTGTCCCATCCAGGTCACTTTGCATTCCATGCTGTGCTCCACCGCGCTTTTGCCTTATCGAGAGGGCATTGTAGCCCGGCGTTTGCGTGTCTGCCCGAGGCGACTTTTGCCCCAAGTTATGCCGGATGACGGCTTGCGTGTTGCGCCGCGGCATGTCCAGCCGATTCGGGAATGCCCTAGCAGATTTAGGGGTTTTACTCTAGTTCGTCTCTATGGATATGGCCGTGCGGTTCTCGCTTGGCGCTTGATTTCAAAGAAAATTTAGAAAATTCTAGCCAAAAAACTACGCTGCCACATTATGAAATCGCATTTCGCATTGCAAATGTTCTTGCGTCGCACAAGGTCGGCTCATATAATCGTTTTTGTCTCCTCCACCTCCTCCTTTGGTGGATTAAACCCGAACCGCTCGTTCGGGTTTTTTTTCGCCCGCGTCCTGCGCGACGCACAGCCGGTTAGAGCCGGATAGCTCGCTAAATTACGCTTCCAGCTACCAGATTCCAGCGGAATCTCGCGCTCACTCCTGTACGTTTTGACTTGCCGTAGCAAATTCCATTATAATTCAAGGCTTTTCCGCATCCGCGCCCGCGGAGGAAGAACCAGGGAGAGCCTGCACGCGCCTCGATGCGCACACTACAAGCAGGAACAAACACATTGGGCGCAGCAATTTTTTTGGATCGATCATGAAGACGTTTTCCGCAAAAGCCCATGAGGTTACGCGTGAATGGTACGTGATTGACGCGACGGATAAGGTTCTCGGGCGTGTCGCCAGCGAAGTGGCACACCGTCTTCGCGGCAAGCACAAGCCTGAATTCACTCCGCACGTCGACACCGGTGATTTCATCATCGTTATCAACGCGGGTAAGTTGCGCGTCACGGGCAACAAGGCTACTGACAAGAAGTACTACCGTCACTCGGGCTACCCGGGCGGTATCTATGAAACGACGTTCGGCAAGATGCAAGAACGCTTCCCGGGCCGTGCGCTCGAGAAAGCGGTCAAGGGCATGCTGCCGAAGGGCCCGCTCGGCTACGCGATGATCAAGAAGCTGAAGGTCTACGCTGAAGCAACGCATCCGCATTCGGCACAACAGCCGAAAGCGCTCGAGATCTAAGGGGAGCCCACATGATCGGTAACTGGAATTACGGCACGGGCCGCCGCAAGAGCGCCGTCGCACGCGTCTTCATCAAGGCAGGCAAGGGCGATATCGTTGTGAACGGCAAGCCTATCGCCGATTACTTCTCGCGCGAAACGTCGCTGATGATCGTGCGTCAGCCGCTGGAACTCACGAACCACGGCGTTACGTTCGACATCAAGGTCAACGTGACGGGTGGCGGTGAAACGGGTCAAGCCGGTGCGGTTCGCCACGGCATCACGCGCGCGCTGATGGACTACGACGCAACGCTGAAGCCGGAACTGTCGAAGGCTGGCTTCGTTACGCGTGACGCACGTGAAGTGGAACGTAAGAAGGTCGGTTTCCACAAGGCACGTCGCCGGAAGCAATTCTCGAAGCGTTAATCGTTTCGGGTGCAAACCGGCTTTCGGGCCGGTGCGCTGCAAAAGCCGCCAACGCTTTCGCGAAGGCGGCTTTTTTCATGGGTTCGCGGTTTTGCGCGGTGCGGTGCTGGCGCAGCGAATTCGTCACCAGCGCGGCGATGCATCATGCTTAGTCGGGCTGGCGGCGGCAGAACGTGCCGTTCACTGATTCTCAGTAAGAACCTATTGATTTTGTGGGCTTCGGCACGATATCGAGATCAGCCCTACAATAGCGGTTAGAAGCTTTTTGGAGAGTTCGAATGAACGCAGTCACCGATACACCCGTGACCGAGATGCCCGCCCCCTTCGTTTTTACCGACGCAGCGGCTGACAAGGTCAAGCAACTGATCGAAGAAGAAGGCAATGCGGACCTCAAACTGCGCGTTTTCGTGCAGGGCGGCGGCTGCTCGGGCTTTCAGTACGGTTTTACCTTCGACGAAGCCGTCAACGAAGACGACACCGTCATGAACAAGAGCGGCGTCCAGCTGTTGATCGATTCAATGAGCTACCAGTATCTGGTGGGCGCTGAGATCGACTACAAGGACGACATCAACGGCGCGCAGTTCGTTATCAAGAACCCGAATGCAACGACCACTTGCGGTTGTGGTTCGTCGTTCTCGGTGTAATGGCGCGCTGAATGACAGGTTGAAACAAGAAACGGGGCTTCGGCCCCGTTTCTTGTTTTCTGCATCCGAATCTCGCGCGGCGCTCAGCGCGGATAGATTGCTCCGAGCACGCGCTCGGCTGAGGCGCCTGTCACCGCCGGCAGATTGCCCGGCAGACGCGCCACGCAGCGCATCGCGAGCCAGGCAAAAGCAAGCGGTTCGACCTGGCTTGGCGGTACGCCGAGCGCATCGGTGGTCATGACGGGAACGCCGCTGACGCCGCTGTCCTCCAGCGCCTGCTGCAACGCCTTCAGAATCTCCGGGTTGCGCGCGCCACCGCCGCAGACATAGACGGCCCGCGCGTCCGACGCATGCCGCTCGATCTCGCGCGCGACCGTCACGGCGGTGAGCGCAACCAGTGTCGCTTGCGCGTCGGCGGGATCGAGCCCGGCGAACGGCTGCAGCTTCGCATCGAGCCATTCCGCGTTGAACAGGTCACGGCCGGTGCTCTTCGGCGGCTGTTGGCTGAAAAACGGCTCGTCGAGCAACGCATTCAGCAACGTGCGATCCACCTTGCCGCCCGCCGCGAAATGGCCGTTCTCGTCAAACGGTTTGCCGAGATGGCGCTGCGCCCACTCGTCGAGCAGCGCGTTGGCGGGTCCGCAGTCGAAGCCGCGCACACTGCCGGTCGCATTCAGAATCGTGATATTGCTGATGCCGCCAAGATTGCAGACCACCCGCGTTTCGTTTTTCGCGCCGAACACCGTGGCGTGAAAAGCCGGCACGAGCGGCGCGCCCTGGCCGCCGGCCGCGACATCGCGGCTGCGGAAATCGGCAATCACGTCGATATGCATCATTTCCGCGAGCAGCGCCGGGTTGTTGATTTGCCGCGTATAGCCCTTTTCCGGTCGATGCCGAACCGTCTGCCCATGCACGCCGATCGCGCGCACCTCCGCAGCCGGCACGCGGCTGCCGTGCAACAGTTCGTGGCAGCACACGGCATAACGCGTGGCGAGCGCGTTGGCGGCCAGCGCCTCGCGTTCGATCTCGTTGTCGCCGGGTTGCTGGAGCGCGAACAATGCGTCGCGCAGGCCCGCGGCAAAGCCGACAAACGCCTCGGCCAGCACCACCGGCGGCTTGCCTTGCGCGAATTTGACGGCCACGCCGTCCACGCCGTCCATGCTGGTGCCGGACATCAATCCAAAGTAGACGCCGTCTGCGGGGTCTTGCGCCACGTTGCTGCTCCTCTCGATGGTTCGTTGCGATCCGTTGTAGCAGATTATCGGGCGAAGCGCGGTCGAATATGAAGCGCCGCGACGCCGGTGGTGTGACATCAAACGCAGAAATCGCGCGCCGGCGAGGCGATTGTGGCTGCGTCAGTGGGCGCGGCGGCGCGCATCTATGGGACAATCTCTTTTTTTCGCGACTTCACGTTTCCAGCATGAGCACCGAGTCCACCAAGCCTAACCCCGCTGCCGCCTTCCCGATCACCGACGAAGTCCGTCACGCGCTCGCCATCACCAAGCGCGGTGTCGACGAACTGCTGATCGAAGACGAATTCGCGCAAAAACTCGCGAAGAGCGCGGCTACGGGCAAGCCGCTGCGTATCAAGCTCGGGCTCGATCCGACCGCGCCGGACATCCACATCGGCCACACGGTCGTGTTGAACAAGATGCGCCAATTGCAGGATCTCGGTCATACCGTGATCTTCCTGATCGGCGATTTCACGTCGCTGATCGGCGATCCGTCGGGCCGTAATGCCACACGTCCGCCGCTCACGCGCGAGCAGATCGAATCGAACGCGAAGACGTATTTCGATCAGGCCGCGCTCGTGCTCGACCGCGAAAAGACCGAGATCCGCTACAACAGCGAATGGTCGATGCCGCTTGGCGCCGATGGCATGATCAAGCTCGCGTCGCGCTACACGGTGGCGCGGATCCTCGAGCGCGAAGACTTCACGAAGCGTTTTCAAGGCGGCGTGCCGATCTCGATCCACGAGTTCCTGTATCCGCTGATGCAAGGCTATGACTCGGTCGCGCTGAACGCGGACCTCGAACTCGGCGGCACGGACCAGAAGTTCAACCTGCTGGTGGGCCGCGAGCTGCAGAAGCAATACGGCCAGGAGCAGCAATGCATCTTGACGATGCCGCTGCTCGAGGGGCTGGACGGCGTCGAGAAGATGTCGAAGTCGAAGAACAACTACATCGGCATCAGCGAAAAGCCGACTGACATGTTCGGCAAGCTGATGAGCATTTCCGACGTGCTGATGTGGCGTTACTTCGAACTGCTGTCGTTCCGTCCGATGGACGAAATCGCCGGCTTCAGGAAGGAAATCGAAGCGGGCCGCAATCCGCGAGATTTCAAGGTGCTGCTCGGTCAGGAAATCGTCGCGCGCTTCCACTCGCAAGCCGATGCCGAGCGCGCGCTCGAAGACTTCAACCATCGCGCGAAGGGCGGCGTGCCGGACGATATCCCGGCCGTGACGCTGGCGGGCGCCCCGCTCGCGATCGGCCAGTTGCTCAAGCAGGCCAACCTCGTGCCGTCTACTAGCGAAGCGCTGCGCAATATCGAGCAGGGCGGCGTGAAGATCGATGGCGCGACCGTGTCAGACAAGGGCCTGAAGGTCGAAGCCGGCGAGTACGTCGTGCAGGTCGGCAAGCGCCGCTTTGCGCGCGTCACGCTGACAGCCTGATGTTCAGAGTGGCGCTAACGGAGCCGCGCCGGTGATCGCGCTGATCCAGCGCGTGCGGCGCGCCGAAGTGCGCGTGGCCGACCGCGTGACGGGCGCGATCGAGGCGGGCCTGCTCGCGCTCGTGTGCGCCGAACGCGGCGACAGCGAGGCGGCTGCCGACCGGTTGCTGGCCAAGGTGCTCGGCTACCGCGTCTTCAGCGACGCCGCCGGCAAGATGAATCTCTCCGTGCAAAATCTCGATGGCGCCGGGCGCGCGGGCGGCTTGCTTCTCGTGTCGCAATTCACGCTGGCCGCGGACACCAACAGCGGCCTGCGTCCGAGCTTTACGCCGGCTGCGCCGCCGGATGAAGGCAAGCGCCTGTTCGATTACTTCGTCGCGGCGGCGCGGGCGAAGCACCCGATCGTCGAGACCGGCGAGTTCGGCGCCGACATGCAGGTCTCGCTCGTCAACGACGGGCCGGTCACGTTCTGGCTGCAGACGAACGCCTGAGCTTTGTCCTTCAATGCGCACTCTGGCGTGCGCATCCATCCTCCAACCGCTTTTGCGACAATAGCGGCTCGGCATCACCGGCCAAGGCGCCCACTTCCAATCCCATGACGACGCAGATTCTGTTCATCCGGCACGGCGAGACCGACTGGAACCGCATCAAGCGCATTCAAGGTCACATTGACATTCCGCTCGCTACGACGGGGCTGGCGCAGGCGCAGCGCCTGGCGCGCCGCATGGCCGATGAGGCGAAGCAGGGCGCACGGCTCGACGCGATCTATTCGAGCGACCTGCAACGCGCGCAGCAAACCGCGCAGCCGATCGCCGATGCGCTCGCCCTGCCGCTGCAGTTGCGCGAAGGTCTGCGCGAGCGTTCATACGGCGCGTTCCAGGGCCACGATAGCGACGAGATCGCCCTGCGGTTCCCCGATGAATACGCGCACTGGCAGACCCGCGATGCGGGCTTCGCACCGCCGGAAGGCGAGTCGCTGCGCACGCTCTACCATCGCGTGCTGCACGCGATCGAACCGCTGGTCGCCGCGCACCCTGGTGGACGGATTGCTTGCGTCGCGCATGGCGGCGTGCTCGATTGCGTGCGACGCTTTGCCTGTGGCCTGCCGCTCGATGCGCCGCGTAACTACCCGTTGCTGAACACGAGCGTGAACGCCGTGGATTTCGATAATGGCAAGGCGACGATCGTCTCGTGGGCGGACGTCTCGCATCTCGATGCGCCGAGCGCGGATGACAGTTTCAAGAAGGTGCCGGAGCCGGGGCGATGATTGGCGCGGGGCGATCGGGTAGCGTGATCTTGCGCGGCTGATTCGAACGCGTTCGCGCGCGTCCCGCGAATTCGGGCCGACGAAGATCGATGTCGCGATTTACGCGCATATTCACGCGGTGGTTATCGCTGACGTTTGATTGCGCAGTTTGTGCGCGTTCGAGCGCCGACGCTCGCGTTATTCCGGTTCGCTTACGCCCGCTGCCACGCGTCGGCGCGCCCGTTTCGACACACCATTCACCAGCGCCCAGCGAATGACCGGCGCGACCAGCCGCACGCCGGGCCTGGCCACCGCGCGGCGAAGCACGGCATAGCGCTGGAATCCCAACATCGCCTGTGCCCAATCAGGCAGAAGATCGACGCCGGCGTTGAACATCAACACGCCGGCCGGCCGCATCGATAGGCTGGGGGCGGGCGCGTTCAGAAGAACCCTCACGACTTCACGCGTGCGCTCGCTGGCCACAAGCTCGGGCTGCATCGCGAGCAAGTAATCATCGATCTCGGCTCGCGAACGCGGAATGTGCGACGCGCCGAGCATCTCGGCAATGCGCGCGGTCTCGGCGAAGTACTGATCCTGCGCGGCAATTGGCAGTGCCGGGTTCACATAGCGCAGGTGCGCGGTCATGAAGCTCGACACTTCGGCGACATGCACCCACGTCAACAACTCGGGTTCGCTCGCGCGATAGGGCTGGCCGTCAGGCGTGACGCCGCTCACGCCAAGATGAATGCGCTTCACACGTTCGATCAGCGCCAGTGCGTCGTGCCGGCTGCCGAAGGTCGTGCCCGCGATAAATGTCGCGGTGCGGCGCAGGCGGCCGAGAATATCGGTGCGAAACGTCGAATGGTCCCACACGCCGGCGAGGGCCAGCGGGTGCAGCGCCTGAAGCAGAAGCGCGCTGATGCCGCCCGTCATCATGGACGTGAAATCGGCGTGGACTGTCCAGCATACGGAGTCAGGGCCGAACAAGCCGGGGTCGCCCGGAGGCGACGAGTAGTCGAGCGTGGGACCGCTGCCGCTTGTCAGATTGGTGACGCCGGCGGCCAATTTCGAGCGGAGCCTGCCGGTGAGAAGTTGCGCGAGACCGTTGGACGAGTTGGGCTGCCTGGTTTGGTCGGACATCCTGATTCGGTCTCGTGGGGCGTGACGTGTGCCGCTCAGGTCGCGGCGGAATCCCACAGACCCGGCAAGCCGCTCGACGAATCCGGCGCGGCGAGGCCGAAATGCCGGTACGTGAGCAGCGTGGCGACGCGGCCGCGCGGCGTGCGTTGCAGGAAGCCCTGCTGGATCAGATATGGCTCGAGGACGTCTTCGATCGTGTCGCGCTCTTCGCCGATTGCCGCCGCCAGATTGTCGACGCCGACCGGGCCGCCGTCGAACTTGTGCAGAATTGCTTCGAGCAGCTTACGGTCCATCAGGTCGAAGCCGACTGCATCCACGTCGAGCATCTTGAGCGCCGCGTCGGCCACTTGCGCGGTGATGTTGCCGTCGGCCTTCACCTCGGCAAAGTCGCGCACGCGCCGCAGCAGACGGTTCGCGATCCGCGGCGTGCCGCGCGCGCGCTTGGCGATTTCAAACGCGCCGTCCGGATGAATCTGCGCATTCAGCAACGACGCCGAACGCGTGACGATGCGCGCCAGTTCCTCGGCGTTATAAAACTCGAGCCGCGCCACGATGCCGAAGCGGTCGCGCAGCGGGTTGGTGAGCATGCCCGCGCGCGTGGTCGCGCCGACCAGCGTGAACGGTTGCAGGTCGAGCTTCACGCTTCGCGCGGCCGGCCCTTCGCCGATCATGATGTCGATCTGATAATCCTCCAACGCCGGGTACAGAATTTCTTCGACGACCGGCGAGAGCCGGTGGATTTCGTCGATGAACAAAACGTCGTTGGCTTCGAGATTGGTGAGCAGCGCGGCGAGGTCGCCGGCGCGTTCGAGCACCGGTCCGGACGTTTGCCGCAAATTCACGCCCATTTCCCGCGCGATGATGTGCGCGAGCGTGGTCTTGCCGAGACCCGGTGGCCCGAACAGCAGGACGTGGTCGAGCGATTCAGAGCGGCGCTTGGCGGCCTCGATAAAGATTTCCAGCTGGCCGCGCACTTTTTCCTGCCCGACATATTCTTCGAGCTGGCGCGGACGCAACGCGCGCTCGAACGCTTCTTCGTTCGGCGAGACGGGCGTGGCCGCGATGATGCGCTCGGCGGCGAGTTTGTCGGTTTCGATCATGCGTTCATTGTACCGCGAGCCGCCTGCCGCGAAACTCGGCCGAATGGCCAGGGTGCGCGGTGCGCAGGCGTGTGCGAAGCTTCAGTTGACACTCGCATGCATGTCGAACCGAGGGCTGAGCTTCAGCCCTTGGAGAGCGCCTTCAACGCGAGCTTGATCCCCTCAGAAACACCAGTGCCGGCCGGCACGTTTTTGACGGCGGTCAACGCTTCCTTTTCGGAGTAACCCAATGCGAGCAGTGCGTTCAGGATGTCGGAGGCGTGGTCGGATGCCGATGCCGCGCCCGCCATCGCGCCCAGGTCGGCGCCGATCTTGCCCTTCAGTTCGAGGAGCAGGCGCTCCGCCGTCTTCTTGCCGATGCCCGGCACGCGCGTCAGACGCGCCGCGTCCTGCATGGTGACGGTCTGCGCGAGTTCGTGCACGCTCATGCCGGAGAGCACCGCCAACGCCATGCGCGCACCGATGCCGGATATTTTCAGCAGTTCGCGGAACGTCGAGCGTTCCTCCGCGGTGCCGAAGCCGTACAGCAGGTGTGCGTCTTCGCGGACGATCATCTGTGTGAGCAACACGACGCGTTCGCCGGTGGAGGGGAGGTTGTAGAACGTGCTCATCGGCACATCCACTTCGTAACCGACGCCGTTGCAGTCGATGAGCAGATGCGGCGGGTTTTTTTCCAGCAGAACGCCGGCAATGCGACCGATCATGGCGAATTCAATTTCGAGAGAAAGGGCGAGTGTAGCGCAGCGCGTGAGCGTCGAGTGGAGAGTGGGTTACGCGTAATCGCGGTTGACCCGTTCGAGGCCGCCCCATAGACTGAGATCCCTTTTGGCGGGTTCTCAACCCACTCACCCAGAAGGAGCTTTCATGCTGAGCCTCACCACTCTCGCGCTGTTTGCCGGCGCGTGTCTCGCGTTGACCGCCACGCCCGGCCCCGACATGTTGCTGATTGCCTCGCGCAGTGTGAGTCAGGGGCCTTCCGCGGGGTTCGCGTCGCTGGCGGGCATTCTGGTCGGCACCTATTGTCATGCTTTGGCCGCGGCGTTCGGCTTGTCGCAACTCTTTCTGGCTGTGCCGATGGCATACGGCTTCGTGCGATTTGCCGGCGCTGCGTATCTGCTCTATCTCGCCTGGAAAACATTCCGTGCGCAGGGCACGGTGCTCGCGCCGAATGCGTCGTTGAGCCGTTATCCGGTTGGCCGAATTTTTCGTCAGGGCCTCTTCACCAATCTGCTGAATCCGAAAGTTGCGCTGTTTGTGCTCGCGCTGTTTCCGCAATTCGTGCGGCCCGAAGCGGGGTCGGTCGCGTTGCAGATCATGGTGCTGGCAACCGTGCTGAACCTGATCGGCTTCTGCGTGAATGGCGCGGTGATCTTGATGGCGAGCAAGCTGAGCCGCAAGCTGTCGGCGGGGCGGCGGCCGTCGAAGGTGCCGCAGTATTTGTTGGGGACGGTGTTCGCGGGGTTGGCTTGCCGCCTTGCGCTGGCTAGCCGGAATTGATCGGGGAACCGCGCGGTCTGGATGCGTTGCGTACCATGTTGCGTGAGCCGTGAGCCGTGAGCCGTGAGCCGTGAGCCGTGAGCCGTGAGCCGTGAGCCGTGAGCCGTGAGCCACGAACCACGAACCACGAACCACGAACCACGAACCACGAACACAGGTGTGTGGCGCAGTGGGGCCAACGAGCCTCGTGTGCTGCTCTATCCGACCAAACGTCCGCGCCTCACCCGCAGCCCCTTCTTCGCCAGCGAAGGCGCGATGCCGCCCAACGTGCTCAGCGTCGTGCCGCCGTGCGCGTGGCAGATTGCCATGCCGAGCGCGTCGGCGGCGTCGGTGCCGGGTACGCCGGAAAGGTTGAGCAGACGCACCACCATCTGTTGCATCTGTTCCTTGGTTGCGCGGCCGTAACCCACCACGGCCTGCTTCAATTGCAGGGCCGTATATTCGGCGACCGGTACCCCGCTCGCAACCAGTCCACAGATCGCCGCGCCGCGCGCCTGGCCGAGCAGCAAAGTGGATTGTGGGTTGACGTTGACGAAGACTTTTTCAATCGCCGATTGATCCGGCGAATGCTGGCGGATCAATGTGGAGATGCCTTCGAAGATGGTACCCAGACGCGACGGCAAATCGGCGTCGGCGGTTTTAATGACGCCGCTCGCGACATAGCTGAGCGTATGGCCGCTTTGGTCGATCACGCCGAAGCCGGTCACGCGCAGGCCGGGGTCGATGCCGAGAATTCTCATGAGGTGCCGCAAATGCGGTAAAAACCAGGTGCTTGCGATACTACAACACGCGCGCCACGCGGCGGCCGGCGCGCGCCGATATCGGCGGAATAAAAACTGCTGGATGTGCTGCAAGGAGGCATTCGCACATGGAGCGCTATCGGAATCTCAGCGGCGACTCGGGCGTCGAGGCTTATGAAATCGGCGACGATTTCGTCGCTGTCCGCTTCAGGCACGGCGTGGTGTATTGGTACACCGAGGCGAGTGTCGGCGCACGGCACGTCGCTGCATTGAAACGTCTCGCGCAACGCGGGCAGGGGCTCAGCACTTATATCAGCCGACACGCTGATGTGAGCGGCGGCTATGCGAGAAAGGACCCGGACGACTGAACGGCGCTCGGCGCCAGCACGGCAGGACCGAAGCAAATGGAACAAGCGGCGCACACGGCGCACACGACACAAGAGCCGAACCGAAGCCCGCACCAAGCCCGCACCAAAGAAAACGGCCCGGCGAATAATTCCACCAGGCCGCATCTCGAAACCTCAACCCTCACCAGCAACCCGGTTTCAACAAGAACCCGGCGCCGCTGCCAAACCCAAATCAATGCCGGAAGTGACGCACACCCGTCAGCACCATCGCGATATTGTGCTCATCCGCCGCGCCAACCACTTCGTCGTCGCGCATCGAACCGCCCGGCTGAATCACGCAGCTCGCGCCCGCCGCCACCACCACGTCGAGACCGTCGCGGAACGGGAAGAACGCGTCCGACGCCACCGCCGAACCCGCCAGCGTCAAACCGGCGTTCTGCGCCTTGATGCTCGCAATGCGCGCCGAGTCCACGCGGCTCATCTGGCCCGCGCCGACGCCCAGCGTCATGCCGTTGCCGCAGAACACGATCGCATTCGACTTCACGAACTTCGCCACGCGCCACGCGAACAGCAGATCGTCCATTTCCTTCGGCGTCGGATGACGCTTCGTGACCACGCGCAATTCGTGCGGCTGCACGTTCTTCGAGTCGAGCGATTGCACCAGCAGCCCGCCGCCCACGCGCTTCAGATCGAACGCGTTATGGCCTTCGCCCAGCGCGATTTCCAGCAGACGCACATTCTGCTTGGCCGCGAACACCTGGCGCGCTTCGGCGCTGAACGACGGCGCGATCAGCACTTCGACGAACTGCTTGGCCACGGCCTGCGCCGCCGCTTCGTCCACTTCGCGATTGAAGGCGATGATGCCGCCGAACGCCGAGGTCGGATCGGTCTGCAGCGCCTTGGCGTACGCGTCGTGCGCATCCGCACCAAGCGCCACGCCGCACGGATTCGCGTGTTTGACGATCACGCAGGCCGGCACGTCGAAGGTCTTCACGCATTCCCACGCCGCGTCGGAATCCGCAATGTTGTTGTACGACAGTTCCTTGCCTTGCAACTGGTTGTAGTTCGCCAGCGCGCCGGCCGGCACGCTCAGGTCGCGGTAGAACGCCGCGCTCTGATGCGGGTTTTCGCCGTAGCGCAGATCCTGCACCTTGTCGAACGCGAGGTTGAACGTTGCCGGATACGTGTTGCGCGACGAGTGTTGCAGTTCGTCGGTCAGGCTCGTCAGGTAGTTCGTGATCGCGCCGTCGTATTGTGCCGTGTGCGCGAACACTTTGGTGGCGAGACGGAAATTCGTCTTGTACGAAACGGCATTGCTGTTTGCGCGCATCTCGTCGAGCACGACCGCGTAGTCCGCCGGATCGACCACCACCGTCACGTCGCGATGATTCTTCGCGGCCGAACGCAGCATGGTCGGGCCGCCAATGTCGATGTTCTCGATCGCGTCTTCCAGCGAGCATTCTTCTTTCGACACGGTCTGCACGAACGGGTACAGATTCACGACCAGCAGGTCGATGGTCGGAATGTCGTGCTTCTCAAGCGCCGCCATGTGTTCCGGCAGGTCGCGGCGCGCGAGAATGCCGCCGTGCACCTTCGGATGCAGCGTTTTCACGCGCCCGTCCAGCATTTCCGGGAAGCCCGTGTAATCGGCGACTTCGGTGACGGAGAGACCCGCGTCCGCGAGCAGTTTCGCGGTGCCGCCGGTCGACAGGATCTTGACGCCGAGGTCGGACAGCGACTTGGCGAAGTCGACGATGCCGGACTTGTCGGAAACGGAGATGAGCGCTTGCTTGATCATGATGAAGACGAAAAGCCGAAGGGAAACGTGGCAGGGCGCGAGAAACTACAACGAATTACAACGGGCTACAGCAAACCGTGCTGTTGCAGTTTCTTGCGCAGCGTATTGCGGTTGATGCCGAGATACTCGGCGGCCAGCGACTGGTTGCCGCCGGCCTGCTCGAGCACCACTTCGAGCAGAGGTTTTTCTACGCAGGAAATCACCATGTCGTAGACGTCGTGCGGATTCGAGCCGTCGAGATCCTGGAAATACATTCCCAGGCTGTCGCGGACAGATTGTTCGATATTGTTCTTGCTCATGCTGCTAGTCGGTCGGTTTGGTCCGGCTCGCCGTTTTCGCTGAGCGTCTCGTCGACGTAGACGAGACGGTCTGAGATCGCCTTTTGGGCGTCGAAGAATTCGTTGACGGCGAGGAGTTGTTCGCGCGTGGTGTCTAGCGTATTCATGCGATGCCGGAACACGTTGGCGCCAGAAAGGCCGCGAGTGTACCAGCCGATGTGCTTACGCGCAGTGCGGACACCGGTAAATTCCCCGTAGAACGCGTAGTGGTCTTCCAGATGCTCGTTCATCACCTGCTGGATCTCGTCGATCCGCGGCGGCGGCAGCAACTCGCCCGTTTGCAGGAAATACTCGATCTCGCGAAACAGCCATGGGCGCCCCTGCGCCGCGCGGCCGATCATGATGGCGTCCGCGCCGGTGGCGGCGAGTACCTCGCGCGCCTTGTGCGGCGAGGTAATGTCGCCGTTGGCGACCACGGGAATGCGCACGGCGGCTTTCACCGCGGCGATGGTTTCGTATTCGGCGTCCCCGTGATACAGGTCGGCACGCGTGCGGCCATGCACGGTCAGCATGGAAATGCCCGCCGATTCGGCCAGACGCGCGACATTCAGCGCATTCTTGTTCTCGCGATTCCAGCCGGTGCGGATCTTCAGCGTGACGGGCACCGCGTCGGGCCCGACGCCCACGGCGCCCACCACGGCCTCGACAATGCGTTGCACCAGCGGCTCGTTCTGCAGCAAAGCCGAACCCGCCGCCACGTTGCATACCTTCTTGGCCGGGCAGCCCATGTTGATGTCGATGATCTGCGCGCCGTTCGCCACGTTGTAGCGAGCCGCTTCGGCCATCATGGCCGGATCGGCGCCGGCGATCTGCACGGCGATCGGCTCGACCTCGCCCGCGTGGTTGGCACGGCGCATGGTCTTCTCGCTTTTCCACAACTGCGCGTTCGAGGCGACCATTTCCGACACCGCATAGCCCGCGCCCAGCCGTTTGCACAGTTGCCGGAACGGCCGGTCGGTCACGCCGGCCATAGGCGCGACGAACAGGTTATTACGCAGATTGTGGGAGCCGAGAGTGGGCATAACGTGAGACGCGGTGGTCGCGCGCGGCCGATTGCACAATTTCTGTCAATCGGAGCGTTCGCGAAATGCGAGAGAAAACCGCTATTTTAGCGTTAACGGATAGCCGGCACCCGACATGTGCCTGTCGTAACCCATTAAATCTTCTATGAAAGTGCGCCGATTCATAGAACCGGCGCTACTCGTGCGGACCCTTGCGCGCTGAGCAAAAAGGCCGTGCGGCGCGAGCGGGCGGCGCGCCTAGCGGCGCTGTCCGAACATCATTTGCCGTGCCAGCGCGGTTTTTACCGGCGGCAGGAATTCGAGCGCGGTAAGAGCGAGGCCACGCACGACGGCGAGCGGCGCGAAGTCGATGGTGAACAGACGCGCGAGCGTGTCGGTGGCGCCGATCGTCATGCGCCGGTCGAGCGCGCGACGTTGCGCGAAGGTGGCCAGCGCGAGCGGTGTCGGACCTTCCGCTGACAGGGCGTCGGCGAGCGCGTGCGCGTCGCGCAGACCCAGATTCAGACCTTGGCCCGCGACCGGATGCAGCGTCTGCGCCGCGTTGCCGATCGCGACGATGTGGCCATTCACGAGCGTTTCCGCAGCGTTCAGCCCCAACGGGAACGACGCGCGTCCCTTGATGTGCGTGAAGCGGCCCATGCGGTCGCCGAATGCGGCGCCGAGCTCGCGCAGGAAGTCTTCGTCGGAGAGTTGTGCGCGGCGCGCGGCTTCTTCGGGCGCGCAGCACCAGACCAGCGCGTAGTCGGCGCCGCGCACGCCGCCCATCGGCAGCAGTGCGATCGGCCCTTGCGACGTGAAGCGCTCCCACGCCACGTGCGGTTGCGGCGCGGATACCGTCACTGTGCCGACCAGCGCGGTTTGTCCATAGTCGCGCGAGCCGGGTTCGACGGCGCCTCGGCCGGCGCGCCGTGAGGCCGAGGCGTCGTGGCCGCTGCGCCGATCTGCGCTTTCCGCCGCGATATTCGCGGCTCTGCTGTCGATTCTGTCGCCGTCCTCGCGGCCGACTTGCTCGTCCGCACTCATGTTGGCGTCCTTACCGGCGCGTTTTCCCGCGCGTTTAGCAGACTTCTGATCGCCGAACAGCCCGCCTTCTGCATTCACCAGAATGCGCGTGCGCAAGTGACGCGTGACGCCCGCGGTTTCGATCGGCAACGTGACGCCGTCGAGTTCCTGCGTCGGCGCCGCAGCCGAAGTGGAGCGGAACCAATGCACCGAGGTCGCGTGCACCGCCTCGGCGAGACCATGCACGATCGAACCGTAGCGCAGCACGTAACCGAGCGCCGGCAAGCCGTGCTCGCCGTGATCGATCAGCGTGCGGCCGAAGTGGCCGCGCTGCGAGACATGAATACGCTGGATCGCGGTGGCGTCGGCAGGCCAGCGCAGTGGCTCCAGGATCATCCGGCTGCCGTGCGACACGGCGATGGCGCGCGGATCGGCGATCGAATCTTCCGGCTCGCGCGCGTCGACGAGCGCGATCTTCAACTCGCGCGTCGCGCTGCGGCGCGCCAGCCAGCCGGCCAGCGCCAGCCCGACCGGACCGGCGCCGACGATCGTCACGTCGAAATCGAAGGGCGGGCCGGCTTTGGCGGGCTTCAGGATCACCGTCGACTGGGAAACATCGTTCATTGCGCGTTACTTCCTTGTTTCATGTGCCGCGATGTGCCGCGCGGGCTTCCTGCATCAGCGCCTCGATCTCGTCGGCGGCGACCGGTACGTCGCGCGTCATGAGTTCGCAACCGGTCGGCGTGACTATCGCGTCGTCCTCGATGCGGATGCCGATGTTCCAGTAGCGCTCGGGGACGCCTTCGGTCGGCCGGATATACAGGCCGGGCTCGATCGTCAGCGTCATCGACGTTTGCAGCGTGCGCCACGGCAGCGCGCCCGCTTCGTCGCGCGGCGCGCCGCGTTCGCGGTAGTCGCCGACATCGTGCACGTCCATGCCGAGCCAGTGGCCGGTGCGGTGCATATAGAAGGGCGTGTAGGCGCGCTCCGCGATCACGTCGTCGACGGAGGCGAAATTCGCGCGCTCGATGATGCCGGTGTCGAGCAAGCCCTGCGACAGCACGCGCACGGCGGCCTGATGCGGGTCGTCGAAGGTGGCGCCGGCGCGGGTGGCGTCGATCGCGGCCTGCTGCGCGGCCAGCACGATGTCGTACAGCTCGCGCTGCGCCGGCGTGAAGCGGCCGCTGGCGGGAAAGGTGCGGGTGATGTCGGACGCGTAGCCGTCGAGTTCGCAGGCCGCGTCGATCAGAATCAGGTCGCCGTCCTGGGCAATCGCGTTGCCGGCCGGGTAGTGCAGCACGCAGGCGTTTGCGCCGGCCGCGACGATCGACGTGTAAGCCGGCGCCTGCGCGCCGAACTTGCGGAACGTGTAGAGCAGTTCGGCTTCGAGTTCGTACTCGCGCACGCCCGGATGGCAAGCGGCCATGGCGCGACGATGCGCCTGGGCGGAAATCTGCCCGGCCCGGCGCATGATGGCGAGTTCGTGATCGTCCTTGATAAGCCGCATCTCGTCGAGCAACGGGATGAGGTCGCGCGCGGTCGCCGGCGCGGCGACGCCGCCGCGGCTTTGGGCGCGCACCGCGTCGAGCCAGCCGCGCACCCGTTCGTCCAGTTGCGCCGAAGCGCCGAGCGCGTAATGCAGCGACGGCTTGTCGGCGAGCAGGCGCGGCAGTTGCACATCGATTTCGGCGACGGCGAACGCGGCGTCGAAACCAAAGGCCTCGCGCGCGCCGTCAGGGCCGAAGCGGAAACCTTCCCACGTTTCGCGCTCGACGTTTTTCTCGCGGCAGAACAGCACCGAAGCCGGTTCGCCGGGCGCGGCGCTGGCGTCGAGCACCAGCAGCGCCTCGGGCTCGGTGAAACCAGTCAGGTAATAGAAGTAGCTGTCGTGCCGATAGGGATAATCGGCGTCCCGGTTGCGTAGCGCTTCCGGCGCGGTGGGAACGATGGCGACGCCGCCGCCCGCTGCCCGCAGCGCGGCGAGTACGCGCTCACGGCGCGTGCGGTAGACGTCGATGGCGATGGTGGGTTCGGTCGGCTGGTTCATCGTGCGATTGTAGCGCCCATGCGCGGAGTTATTTTGCGCGGGATACTCGTGGAAGCGGCGGCTGACGCGCCCGCCGCGCTGTTGCAATCCGTCCACAGCAAGCCCCAGTGCGGCTCGCGAAGCGTCGGCGCGACGCTTCTGAACGCTCGTGAACGCCGCCAAGCACTTATACTTTCGCCGGATTCAGATAAAGGCAGATGGTAATGATGAAACTCATCGGTTCGCTCACCAGCCCCTTCGTGCGTAAAGCGCGGATCGTGCTGGCGGACAAGAAGATCGACTACGAACTGGTGCCCGAGAATGTCTGGGCGCCGGATACCCACATTCACACTTTCAATCCGCTCGGCAAGGTGCCGTGCCTCGTGATGGAAGATGGCGAAGCGGTGTTCGACTCGCGGGTGATCTGTGAATACGTGGATACGCTTTCGCCGGTCGGCAAGCTGATTCCGCAGTCGGGACGCGAGCGCGTCGAGGTTCGCTGCTGGGAAGCGCTCGCCGACGGCGTGCTGGACGCGGCAGTGCTGATTCGCCTCGAAGTCACGCAGCGCGCGCCGGAGCAGCGCGTGGACGCGTGGGTGGCGCGCCAGCAACGCAAGATCGACGAAGCCCTGATCGCGATGGGGCAGGGACTGGGCAGCAAGACGTGGTGCGCGGGCAATCACTACACGCTTGCCGATATCGCGCTGGGTTGTGCATTGGGTTATCTGGATTTCCGCATGCCGGAATTGAACTGGCGCGAGCCGTATCCGAATCTGGACAAACATTTCCAGAAGCTCTCGCTGCGTCAGTCGTTCATCGATACGGTGCCGTCAGACTGAATAGGCGGTTTTGAATAAGGTAATCCGCCATCGCGCGAAATTTGCAAAATAGTGTCATTCAAGCTTCCAGAATCATAACTACAGCTTACATTTGTGGTAAAAATGCGCCTGCCCGTCAGGCGCATTTTTTTGTCTGTCGTGGGGCGTAAATGCGTTCATGCAGGTTTATGCAATTTACATATCGGTTTCTTTTTCTGCCGATATGCAACCTGTTGCGAACAGGCGGTGCATTAAGAGCGCGCCGCTGAAATGAATAACATCGCAGAGAGACTTCCACCATGAAATCGTACCGCTTTGCCATTGCCGCTTCCGCCTGCGCCTTATTTGCAGCGTGCTCGAATATCAGCAACGTCGATCCGTCCGCGCTGATCAAATCCGGCCAGATGGCCACGCAGGCTGCCACGCTGAGCGACACCGACGTGCGTGCTCTGACCGACAAGTCGTGCACGCAACTGGACAGCGAAAACAAGATTGCCGCCGCGAACAGCAATTATCAGAAGCGCCTGAACAAGATCGCCGCGCAACTGGGCGACAACATCAACGGCACGCCGGTGAACTACAAGGTGTACATGACCAAGGACGTCAACGCGTGGGCCATGGCGAACGGCTGCGTGCGCGTCTACAGCGGTCTCATGGACATGATGAACGACAACGAAGTGCGCGGCGTGGTCGGCCATGAAATGGGCCACGTGGCGCTCGGCCACACGAAGAAGGCGATGCAGGTCGCGTATGCGACTTCGGCGGCGCGCTCGGTGGCGTCGTCGGCGGGTGGTGTGGCGGGCGCGCTGTCCGGTTCGCAACTCGGTGACTTTTCCGAGAAGCTGATTAACGCGCAATTCTCGCAAACCCAGGAAAGCGCAGCGGACGATTATTCGTTCGACTTGCAGAAAAAGAAAAATCTCGATCCGTCGGGATTGGTGACGGCGTTCAACAAGCTCGCCGCATTGGATGGCGGTAAATCGAGTATGTTGAGTTCGCATCCGGCGTCGCCGGCGCGGGCGCAGCATATTCAGCAGCGTATTGCTTCGAACCAGTAAAGTTTGATTGGGCTAAAAACGCGCGCTCGCGGTATTTCGCGGCGCGCGTTTTTTTATTGCAGTGTTTTTGGGGTGGTTTGATTCGCGCGCCGCTATTCAAATAGGCGGCGCGCGGAATCGATGCGATTTAATCGCGCGGCTTATTGTTTGCCGTTGCGGCGCCGCGTAATGCCCGGTCCGAACGCAAAGCCGAATGCCAGCAGCAGTAACGAAACCGCCAGCACGGTGTTATTGCCGCTCGTGATGTAAGGCGTGTTGCCCGTAGTGCCTTGCACGGTGACATCGAGCGAGCCGATCGTGTACGGCGTCAGGCGCCCGATCACCTTGCCATGTGCGTCGATCGCGGCGGTCATGCCGGTGTTGGTCGCGCGCAGCATCGGGCGGCCGGTTTCCAGCGAGCGCATGCGCGCGATCTGCAAATGCTGGTCGAGTGCGATCGTGTCGCCGAACCACGCGAGATTGGTCGAGTTGACCAGCACGCCGGCGGGTGTTGCGCTTTCGCGGATGGTCCGCGCGATCTCTTCGCCGAAGATGTCTTCGTAGCAGATGTCGACGGCGACCGGCTGGTTGTGCACCATGAATGGCTTCTGCACCGGCGCGCCACGGAAGAAATCGCCGAGCGGAATGCTCATCAGATTGACGAACCAGCGGAAGCCCCACGGCACGAATTCGCCGAACGGCACGAGGTGATGCTTGTCGTAGCGATACACGTCGCGTGTGCCGGGCGTGACACCGAACAGGCTGTTCGTATAGTCGATCACCTGGCCCTCAGGCGTGATCGTGCCGCCGATCGCGCCGAACAGGATCGCGCTGCCGGTCGAGTCCGAGAAGTTGCGCACCGCCGAGGCGAACGGCGCCGGCAATTGCTGCGCGAGCACGGGGATGGCGGTTTCTGGCGTGACGATCAGATCGGCCGGCTTCGAGGTGATCATCTGCTGAAACTGATCGATCGCGGCGCGCATGCCGGATTCCTCGAACTTCATTTCCTGTTTGACATTGCCTTGCAGCAGACGCACGGTCAGCGGCGCGTTGGCCGGCACGGTCCATTGCACGAGCGGCAGCAGCAGGCCGGCGGCGATCAGCGCCAACGCGATGATGGCCGGCACGGCTACCCGCGCCAAGCCGGGTTTCGTGGCGGTGTTGCGGTCGCTGCCGTTTCTGGCGCTCTTGCCGCTGTTGCTGAGGTCGACGCCGCCATTACGGGCCGCTTTGCGCGAAGAGAGCAGCGCCAGCACCGCCTGCACGATCAGCGCGGCCACCAGCGCCAGCATCCAGCCGACGCCGTACACGCCCGCCACCGGCGCAAAGCCGGCGAACGGACCGTCCACTTGCGCGTAACCGCTCGCCAGCCACGGAAAGCCTGTGAACACGGTGCCGCGCAACCATTCGCCGATCGCCCACGCGCTTGCGAACGCCAGCGCGCCGTGCCAGGTCGGCGAGAACGGCGTGTCGTCGTCCATGGCCGCGCCGTTGCGCGCGTGACCCGCGCAGAACGACCAGACGCCGGCTGCCAGCGCGGGATAAATCGCCAGATACAGCGAGAACAGCACGACGGCGGCGCCGGCGAGCGGCGCCGCCATGCCGCCGTAGAAATGCATGCTGACGTAGAGCCACCACACGCCGGTCACGAAATTACCGAAGCCGAACGCGCCGCCCGTCAGCGCCGCGCTTTTCCAGCCGGTGCTGCGTGTGAGCCACGCGAAGAAGAACGCGAAGATCGCGAGTTCGAGCCAGCCGCCGTGCGGCGTCGGCGCGAACGAGAGCGTATTGGCCGCGCCCGCCGCCAGCGCGACGAGGTAATGCCAGCGCGGCAGCGTGCGACCGCGCGTTTGCTGGGCGGCAGAAGCGCTCACGCCGCGGCGCGAACGGGAAGTTATCGGGTCGGCCATTGTTGCGCGGTCGGCGTGAGGAGTTGAAGAAGCGGGAACAAACCCATCGAAAAGCCGGATCAGGTCTGCACGTGCTGCGCTTCGCGCTCGCGCTGGCCCGCGAGCGGATCGCGGCGCACCAGCAGCATGTGAATCTGGCGGGCATCGCCGCGCAGAATCTCGAAGATCAGATCGTCGAGGCGGACTTTTTCGCCACGATGCGGCACCCGTCCGAAGTGATGCGTGACGAGCCCGCCGATCGTGTCGACTTCGTCGTCCGAATAGTGCGTGCCGAAGGCCTCGTTGAACTGTTCGATTTCGGTCAGCGCGCGCACGCGGAAACGTCCGTCCGGCGAGGCGATGATATTGCCGCTTTCCTCGTCGAAATCGTATTCGTCTTCAATGTCGCCGACGATCTGTTCCAGCACGTCTTCGATCGTGATCAGGCCGGCCACGCCGCCGTATTCGTCGACCACCACCGCGAGGTGATTGCGATTCACACGGAAGTCGTGCAGCAGCACGTTCAGGCGCTTCGATTCGGGGATGAACACGGCGGGGCGCAGCATGCCGCGCACGTCGAATTCTTCTTCGGCGTAGTAGCGCAGCAGGTCTTTGGCCAGCAGCACGCCGATGATGTTGTCGCGATTGCCCTCGTAGACCGGATAGCGCGAGTGCGCTTTTTCCAGCACGTACGGGATGAATTCGGCGGGATTGTCCGCGATATTGATCGCGTCCATTTGCGCCCGCGGCACCATGATGTCGCGCGCGCTGAGTTCGGACACCTGGAACACGCCTTCGATCATCGACAGCGAGTCGGCGTCGATCAGGTTGCGCTCGTGCGCGTCCTGCAGAATTTCCAGAAGTTCGGCGCGCGAGTCGGGCTCGGGCGAGATGAAGTCGGTCAGACGCTCGAGGAGTGAGCGCTTTTCCTGCGGTTTGTCGAGTTGGCGTCGACTGGGATACGTGTCGTTCATGGTAGTGCGCCCGGCAAGACTGGGCGCGCTGTTGCAGAGCATTAAGGATACACCAGGCACATGGCAGGACCGTGTCCCGCCCGGCTGGGCGATGAGTGAAGCTGGGGTGAAGCGGCTCCGCCGTGAGGGCAGGCGTGGGTCAATCCTAACTGATTACGCGCGGAAAAGCGTTTTCGGGAAAAAAAGCGCCGGTCGGCGGGGTTATTTCTGGTCCGCTTTCTGGCCGGCTTTTACGCTTGCTTCGCGGCTTGCTTCGCGGCTTGCTTCGCGGCTTTCCTCGCGGCTTTCCTCGCGGCACCGTTCGAGCAACGCTTCGAGTGCGCGGTCGGGCATGCCGCTCTCACGCAACGCATGCACTGTCCGGCTAACGTAGTCGAGCGTGGTGCCATAGCGCCCGCTCGCGCAGCCGAACACCGTTTTGACGATGTCATCGCGCAACTTGCCGGTGTAGCTCGGCACGTCGCGGCGCATGACGAAGGCCAGTGCGTCGACGCGCCGGCCGTCGGCGAGCACGCACGGCAGCCACGCCGGGCGGTATGAACCCATCGCCATTTCGCGGCGCCAGAGCGCTTCGAGATGCGGCATCGAGCCTTCGGCAGCGAGCCGGAATGCGATGCCGGTGCACGAACCGCCGCGATCGAGCGCGAGCACGAGGCCCGGCTGTTCGGGCGTGCCGCGATTTACACGCGACCACAGGTAGAGCCCCCGGTGATAGCCGTGGACCTTGGATCGGGTGGCTTCGACGGTGGGCAGGCCGGGATTCCAGATCAGCGAGCCGTAGCCGAACAGCCACAGGTCGCTCTTGCGGTCCCAGTCGCGCAACGTGCATTCGAGCGATGCGCGCAATTCCTCGTCCGTCAGCAGCCGGGATTCGCCGAGCGCCGGCGGATAGTCCGGGCAGGGCGTTCGGGTGTCGGCTTCAGGAGAAGAGGTGCTCACGATGGTTTTGAACGGACTGGACGTTGGCGACGCGGGGTGATCGACGCCTACTGATAAGGGTCGGGAAAGCCGAGCTTGGCCAGGATTTCCGTTTCGATTGCTTCCATTTCCTCGGCTTCTTCCTCGACTTCGTGGTCGTAGCCTTGGGCGTGGAGTGTGCCGTGGACGAGCAGATGCGCGTAGTGCGCGATGAGCGGCTTGCCCTGTTCGGCGGCTTCCTTCTCGACCACCGGACAGCACAGGATCAGGTCGCCCGTCACCGGATCGTCTTCCGATTCGGCGTAGGCGAAGGTCAGCACATTGGTCGAATAATCCTTGCCGCGATAGGTGCGGTTCAGCGTGCGGCCTTCATCGGCATCGACGAAACGCACGGTCAGTTCGCCGTCCGCGAAGAGCGCCGCCTTGATCCAGCCGGCCACGGTGGCGCGCGGCAGCAGCGCCTTGTGTTCCGGCCAGCTCCTGGCGGCGGGGAATTGCAGATTCAACGTCAGTTTCGGGGCGCGGCTCATGCGGTTTCGTTGTGATGCGTTTTTACGTTCGTTGCGGCTACGGGCGCTTAGCGCGAATCCGCCGGACTGGCGGTTTTCTGCGAATGCGCATCGTACGCCTCCACAATTCGCGCGACCAGCGGATGCCGCACCACGTCAGCGCTGGTAAAGCGCGTAAGCGCGATGCCGCGCACGTCGGCCAGCACCTGCTGCGCTTCGATCAGCCCGCTCTTGTGGCCGCGCGGCAAGTCGACCTGGGTCGTGTCGCCGGTTACCACCGCCTTCGAGCCGAAACCGATCCGCGTGAGGAACATTTTCATCTGTTCGGGCGTGGTGTTCTGCGCCTCGTCGAGGATGATGAACGCGTGGTTCAGCGTGCGGCCGCGCATGTACGCGAGCGGCGCGATTTCGATCATCTGCCGCTCGAACATCTTGGCGGTCTTGTCGAAGCCGAGCAGGTCATACAGCGCGTCGTACAAAGGACGCAAATACGGATCGACCTTTTGCGCCAGATCGCCCGGCAAGAAGCCGAGACGCTCGCCTGCTTCGACCGCAGGACGCGTCAGCACGATGCGCTTGACCTGGTCGCGCTCGAGCGCGTCTACCGCGCAAGCGACCGCGAGATAGGTCTTGCCGGTGCCGGCCGGACCGATGCCGAAGGTCACGTCGTGCGAGATGATCTGCTTCAGATACTCGCGCTGCGCCGGCGTACGGCCGCGCAGATCCGCGCGGCGCGTGTACAGCTTCGGGCCGAGTTCTTCGAGGTCGTCGTCGCCGGCGTCGGCGGGCTGGTCGAACGGGTGGTCCGGATTGCCGGGGAAGCGCGGATCCAGCGCTTGAGTGCCATGGCCGTTGCCGTTCGCGCGATGCCGTGCCGGCTGACGCACTTCAACGAGCGCGAGCTGGATGTCGTCGACCGACAGTGGCTTCTGTGAGTTGTCGTAGAACTTCTCGAGCGCGGTGAGCGCGAGTTTCGCGCCGCGCCCGCGAATCGTGATGCGGTGGCCACGGCGTTGCAGCGTTACATCGAGCGCCTGCTCGATCTGGCGCAGATTCTCGTCGAGCGGGCCGCAGAGGTTGGCGAGCCGCGCGTTGTCTTCGCGCGGTGCGGTGAATTCCAGATGCTGCTGAGTGGTCTTCAAGGCGGTGGGTCGATCCTGTCGGTTTCGATACGCGGGTTTGCGTCGCTTAATGGGTCGTGGCCGGGGCGTCGTCATGAACCAGCACGAGCTCGCCACGTAGCGAATGTGGGTACGCTTTGACGATTTTCACGTCGACCATCTGGCCGATCAGCCTTGCGTGCGACGCGATTGGCGCCGGGAAATTCACCACCCGGTTGTTCTCGGTGCGGCCGGCGAGTTCGTTCGGATCCTTGCGGGCCGGGCGCTCAACCAGTATGCGCTCGATCTTGCCGACCATCGAATCGCTGATGCGCTGCACGTTTTCCTCGATGGTGGCCTGCAAATGTTGCAGACGCTTGAGCTTCACTTCGCGCGGCGTGTCGTCGTGCAGATTCGCGGCCGGCGTGCCGGGACGCGGGCTGTAGATGAACGAGAAGCTGGTGTCGTACTTCATCTCGTGCACGAGCGCCATCATCTTGTCGAAGTCTTCTTCCGTCTCGCCGGGGAAGCCGACGATCATGTCCGTGGAAAGCGACAGGTCAGGGCGGATTGCGCGCAGCTTGCGGATCACGGACTTGTATTCGAGCACCGTGTAGCCACGCTTCATGGCCATCAAAATGCGATCCGAGCCGTGCTGCACCGGCAAATGCAGGTGGCTGACGAGCTTCGGCACCTTCGCGTAGGTGTCGATCAGGCGCTGCGTGAATTCCTTCGGATGCGACGTGGTGTAGCGAATCCGTTCGATGCCCGGAATATCCGCGACGTATTCGATCAACTGAGCGAAGTCGGCGATTTCCGTCGAACCCAGCGTGAGGCCGGCGCGATAGGCGTTCACGTTCTGGCCGAGCAGCGTGACTTCGCGCACGCCTTGATCGGCGAGACCGGCGATTTCGGTCAGCACGTCATCCAGCGGACGCGACACTTCTTCGCCGCGCGTGTACGGCACGACGCAATAGCTGCAGTACTTGCTGCAGCCTTCCATGATCGACACGAACGCGCTCGGGCCGTCGACGCGCGCCGGCGGCAGGTGATCGAACTTTTCGATTTCCGGGAACGAGATGTCCACTTGCGCGCGGCCGCTTTCACGGCGCTTGTCGATCATTTGCGGCAGACGGTGCAGCGTTTGCGGGCCGAACACCAGATCGACGTACGGCGCGCGCGACACGATCGCCGCGCCTTCCTGGCTCGCAACGCAACCACCCACACCGATGATCAGATTCGGATTCGCTTCCTTCAACTCGCGCACGCGGCCGAGGTCGGAGAACACTTTTTCCTGCGCTTTTTCGCGCACCGAGCACGTGTTGAACAGAATGACGTCCGCGTCTTCCGGCGTGTCGGTCTTGACGAGCCCTTCAGCCGCGCCGAGTACGTCGACCATTTTGTCGGAGTCGTACTCGTTCATCTGGCAGCCAAAGGTCTTTACATAAACTTTCTTGGTCATCGAATTTCGCCGGTCGCAGTGGTTAACCTGGGGGCGTCGTTTAAAAGGTGAAGAGGGCGAAACGTGCGAGCGGGCCGCGGGGCGGCGCTTATTTACCGTCATGGGCCGCAGCGGGCTGCCGCTGTGGCCTGCTTTCAGGGCACGTTTGCAGCGTAGCTCAATATTATAGCCCTTCGCGCGATGCGGTTTCCCCGGCCGCCTGCCGGCGCGGACGCTCCGGCGGCAAGCCCAGCAGACCTTCCAGTTCGTCCGACACCTGCGCGAAACGCTCGCTCAGGAAATCCAGCAACACGCGCACGCGCGGCGCCATGAAGCGGTTGCGATGGTAGAGCGCGTGCAGCGGCGCATCCGGATAACGCCATTCCGGCAGCAGGATCTTCAGGCCGTCGGCGCGCAGGTCGGCTTCCACGTCCCACATCGACTTGATCACGATGCCGTAGCCGCGCAGCGCCCATTCGCGGGCGACGGCGCCGTCGTTGGTCTCGCGGGCGGTTTCGAACGGCACGGTGTAGTGCTGCACCTCGTCGCCGCGCGTGAAGCGCCACTCGTTCGCCAGCCCGGTGGCGGTGGCCAGCACGATGCAGTCGAAATTGGCCAGATCGTGCGGATCTTTCGGTTCGCCCTTACGCGCGATGTAGTCCGGCGACGCGCACAGCACGCGCCGGTTCGGCGCCAGCTTGCGGGCGACCAGCGAACTGTCCTGCGGCACGCCGAAGCGGATCGCCAGATCGATGTCCTCCTGCACCAGATTTGCCAGCGAGTCCGACAAAGTGAGCGCGAAGGTCACTTCCGGATACAGCGCGTTGAATTCGTCGAGCCAGTGCATCAGCAGATTACGGCCGAAGTCCGAAGTCGCCGATACCCGCACTTTCCCGCGCACGACGCCTTGGCCGGCTTGCAGCGCGGCTTCGGCGTCGTCGAGCGATTGCAGCGCCTGACGGCAGCAATTCAGGTACAGGCGGCCCTCGTCGGTGAGCCTGAGCTGACGGGTGGTGCGTTCGAACAGGCGCGTTTTGAGGCCGGCTTCGAGCTTGGCAAGGCGCGCGCTGGCGGCGGCCGGCGTCAGTCCCATCTTGCGGCCGGCCGCCGACAGGCTGCCCTGCTGCGCCGCTTCGACGAACAGACGGATGTCACCGAGGTTGTCCATTGCGAAGCTTTCAAATGAGATTTGAAAATGCTTCAAATGCTACGCCAATTATCAAATTGACGCGCAGCCTCGACAATGGCGCTCATGGAAAACCCTGGGACCGCCCACGCCATGCAGCTCGATCACGCGACCATCGTTACCGCCGACCTCGACACGGTCCGACGTTTTTTCGTCGACGTGGCCGGATTGACCCAAGGCGCACGGCCGGCGTTTTCGGTTGACGGCTACTGGCTTTACGCGAACGGCCGCCCGCTGATCCATCTGATCGACGCGACGGTGCCCGCCGCGGCCGGCAGGACGGCGCCGCGCATCGACCACATCGCGTTCCGGCTGGAGCGTGCCGCCGAATGGCGGGCGCTGCTCGGTCGCCTGCATGCACATGGTGTCGATTATCGAACCGCACGAGTGCCGCAAATGGGACCGCAAGAGGCACAGGCGCAACTGTTCGTGGCGCTCGCGCCGGGCGTCGTCGTCGAATTCGTGACGGCGCTGCATCACGCTGAAATTTAAATCCTGGAGAAGAGAAATGCCCATTCCATTACTGGCGCTGGCGATCAGCGCATTCGCCATCGGCACGACGGAGTTCGTGATCATGGGCTTGCTGCCCGAGGTGGCGCGCGATCTGGCGGTGTCGATTCCGTCGGCGGGTTTGCTGGTGAGCGGGTACGCGCTCGGCGTCGCCGTCGGCGCGCCGTTGCTCGCGGTGGTGACCAGCAAGATGCCGCGCAAGTTGGCGCTGCAACTGCTGATGGGCGTGTTCATCGTGGGCAATACGCTGTGCGCGGTCGCGTCCAGTTATTCCGTGCTGATGATCGCGCGCGTGGTGACGTCGTTCGCGCATGGCTCGTTTTTCGGCATTGGCGCGGTGGTGGCGGCTTCGCTCGTGCCGGCCGAAAAGCGCGCCAGCGCGATTGCGCTCATGTTCACCGGCCTGACGCTGGCGAACGTGCTCGGCGTGCCGTTCGGCACGTTCGTCGGCCAGGAGTTCGGCTGGCGCGCGGCGTTCTGGATCGTCAGCGCGTTCGGCGTGCTGTCGCTCGCGGGCGTCACGGCGCTGGTGCCGAATCGTCATGACGCAGGTCCGGTCGGACTCGGTCATGAAGTGCGCGTGTTGAAGGATCCGCAAGTCTGGACCGCGCTCGCCATGACGGTGCTCGGCTTCGGCGGCGTGTTCGTCGTGTTCACCTACATAGCGCCAATTCTCGAGCAGGTGAGCGGCTTCTCGCCGCGCGGCGTCACGCTGATTCTGGTGCTGTTCGGCGTGGGCCTCACGATCGGCAATACGGTCGGCGGCAAGTTGGCGGACCGTGCACTGATGCCGTCGCTGATGGGCATTCTGGTTGCGCTCGCGGTGGTGATGGCGATCTTCGCGCGCACCAGCCATTCGCAAGTGGCCGCGGCGATCACGATCTTCGTGTGGGGCATTGCTGCGTTCGCCACGGTGCCGCCGTTGCAAATGCGCGTAGTCGAGAAAGCGGCCGCGGCGCCGAATCTGGCTTCGACACTGAATATCGGTGCGTTCAACGTCGGCAATGCGGGCGGCGCGTGGCTTGGCGGTCTGGTGATCAATCACGGCCATTCGCTCGATACCTTGCCTTGGGTGGCGGCGGCGGTCAGCGTGGCGGCGTTGCTGCTGACCTGGCTCGCGGCGCGTATGGATGCGCCTGCGCCGACGGTGGCGCAGGGGGCGTAAGCGCGCCCCGGTCCGTGAACCGGCCGCCGCGATGCCCTTATGAAAAATTCGCACAAGCATTGCGGAAAACGTCCTCCGCAATGCTGATAACAGTGTGAAGATAACTTCGTTGGGCGCGGCGGGGCGCGATGCTATCTTGCTTCCACTAACCGTTTGCCCGCCGTCCGGCGGCGCTCCTGGAGGCAATCATGCATTCCCCGCTTGCGCTCGTTCGCGATCCCACGGCTGACACCGATACGTCGCCGCGTGCCGCTGAACCTTTCGACGCACTTGAACATCTGGTCGGTGTGAATCTCGCCCGTTTGCGCGCCGAGCGGCAACTGTCGCTCGATGCTTTGGCCCGCGCGTCCGGCGTTTCTCGCGCCATGCTCGCGCAGATCGAATCGGCGCGCAGCGTGCCGTCCATCAAGGTGCTGTGCAAGGTGGCGGCGGCGTTGAAGGTGTCGGTGGCGGCTTTCTTGCGGCGTCACGCGACGAACGGCTTCGAGCATTTGCCGGCGGAGCGCTCGTCGCGTGTCGTCAGTTCGAACGGCCGCTATTCGGCCCGGCCGCTTTATCCCGACGCCGAACCGACCGCCGCCGAGTTTCACGAACTGCGTATTGCGCCGTTGCACACCGAAGCCGGCACGCGCCGCGCGCCGGGCACGACGGTGAATCTGGTGGTGAGCGAAGGCACGCTGGAAGTCAGCGTCCACGATCAACGCCAGTTGCTGGCCACCGGCGACGCGATCGTGTTCGACGCCGACCAGCCGCATAGCCTGCGCAATCCCGGCGACACGGAAGCGCGCGCGTTTCGCGTGACGTTGAAGGCGGAGACGCCGCCGCGCTGGGACGTGCCCGCGCACCATGAGCCGGCGCGCGAAGTCGCACCGGTTTGATCGGCATCTTTTGCGGACGCATGTGCTCCGAGCGAGAGATCTCCGTCTGATCAGTAGGGTTGCGCTGCACGTGCGGCGCGGCTGTTGTATGCTTTGCTAGCCGGTCGATCCGGCAATCAGTGCGTCTTCAGGGCGGGGCGAAATTCCCCACCGGCGGTATGCCGGCAACGCGAAAGCGTGAGCCGGCGAGCCCGCGAGCGCCCACGTCGTACGGTCTTCGAAACAGGAAAGACTGAAGTGGGGTCAGCAGATCTGGTGAGAAGCCAGGGCCGACGGTTAGAGTCCGGATGGAAGAAGATGTGCAGATAGTCATGTTCGTTTCCGTGGCGCCGCTTGCAGGTCGAGGCGGTGCGCGAGCGTCGCTTTGCGCGGCGTTCAACGGCGCGTCTTTGTCTGTTTGCAATGCCCTGAAACGTTTCTCGCCCAACTTTTGCGATGAGCGTTTCAATCATGACCTTTGCTACTTTCCCTGCTCCGTCGACGATTGCGGATAGCGCATTCCTCGACCTCCCGCTGCTCGACACCGAAGCCGTTCCGCCGCGTATCGCCGCCGCCTTGCAAGCCATGCGCGATGGCCGCGCCGTCGTTCTGCAAGACGACCACGACCGTGAGAACGAAGCCGATCTGATCGTGTCCGCCGAGCGTCTGTCCGTCGAAACCATGGCGTTGCTGATCCGCGAATGCAGCGGCATCGTGTGCCTGTGTTTGCCCGACGAGAAAATCCGCGCGCTTGAACTGCCGCCCATGGCTGTCAACAACGAAAGCCGTCACGGCACCGCGTTCACGATTTCAATCGAAGCGCGCGATGGCGTGACCACCGGCGTGTCCGCGCTCGATCGCGTGACGACCATTCGCGCCGCGATCGCCGACACGGCGAAGCCCGCCGATATCGTGCGTCCCGGTCACGTGTTCCCGTTGCGTGCGCAACCCGGCGGCGTGCTGGCTCGCCGCGGCCACACCGAAGGCACGGTGGACCTCGCGATTCTTGCGGGTCTGAAACCGGCTGGCGTGCTATGCGAACTGATGAATCCGGACGGCACGATGACGCGCGGCGCCGATGTGGAGCGTTTCGCCGCGCAACACAATCTGCCGATGCTGACCATCGCCGAATTGGTGGAGTTTCGTCAGACGCTGGCGCAGGCGCGCGAATGCGTGGCTGACGAGGCTTGATGCGCGGGGAGCGCGAACGCGTGACACGACGCGCGCACTCGCTTGCAGTGATGATGTGAAAAAGCCGGCTCGCGCAGCCGGCTTTTCTTATTAACGCGAACGGCCGCGATTGCTGCTGTCGAATTCGCCGCACACATGGGCATCCCAGCCGCCTTATTCCATTGCCGCGAACGGCTGCGTTGCATGTCGTCGAATTCGCTGCGTATGCCGGCAATGCAGCGGGTTTTTGCAGATGCCGCGAAAACCTACGACTGCACGTCGCCAAATTCTCCGCGTACACCGGCTTCAACCAGCGCGGGCAATTCATCCATATGCTGCATGATCCGCGTCATGCCCATCTTGCGCAGCGCGTCCGCGTAGCCATCGGGAATATGGCTCGCGCCGACGAACGCGATCGTCTTCATGCCCGCCGCGCGCGCGGCATTCAAACCCGCCACGCTGTCTTCCACCACCACGCATCGCGAAGGCTCCACGCCCAGCGTTTTCGCGGCGAACAGATACACGTCGGGATACGGCTTCGGCCGCGCCACCGGTTCCGCGCTGAAAATGCGTTCGCCGAAAATCTGCTGCAAACCCGCGCGCCGCACCGATGCATTCACGCGCGCCATCCGGCTGTTCGACACGACGGCGGCCGGCAACGTGACGCGTTGCAACGCGTCGCGCACGCCGTTGATCGGACTGAGCGAAGCCGCCAGTTCGAGTTCGACGTTGTGTTCGATGGTCTCGAAAAAATTCGCGGGCAACGTGATATCGAACGACTTCTCGATGCCTTCGAGAAAGCGCGACGTTTGCTGACCAAAGGCCGTCTTGACGATGGGTTCGAAGTCGAGGCTGGGGAACGTGGCGCTCAGCGTTTCGAGCATCACGCGGTCAGCGATGATTTCACTGTCGACGAGCACGCCGTCGCAGTCACAGATGAGGTGGTCGATCATGCCTGAAAACGGAAAGCGAAGCGCATGAGCAAGGCAATTGCAAGTTCATGCGCGGTAAGTGAAAGCGTCATGATACGTGCTTTGGCGGCACCTGAGCGGCGCCGCTGCTTTCCGTGACTTCTTTGCTCAGGCGCACCGCGATGCACGCCTGAGTGAGCCTTGCCTACGTCGCGCGGATCAGTGCACGTGCAGATACAGGTACAAACACGCCGCCGCCGCGCCGCCCAGCAGCGGCCCGCAAACTGGAATCCACGCGTAGTGCCAGTCGCTGTCGCGCTTGCCCGGAATCGGCAGCAGCGCGTGCATCAAACGAGGCGACAGATCACGAGCGGGACTCATCGCGTAACCGGTCGGGCCGCCGAGCGAGATGCCGATGCCGAGAACCAGCAGGCCGACCGGGAGCGCGTCGAGCGCACCGAGACCGACTTGCGGCGAAGCCAGATACAGCACGCCCAGAATCAGCACGAAGGTGGCGATCATTTCCGTGAGCAGGTTGTGCGGCACGCTGCGTATTGCCGGCGAGGTGCAGAACACGCCGAGCTTCACATCGGCATCGCCTTCTTTGGCGAAGTGCTGCCGATACGCGATCCATACGAGCAGCGCGCCGGCCATGCCGCCGAGCATTTGCGCCGCGATATAGCCGGGCACCTTGGCCCAGGCGAACTTGCCGGCCAGCGCGAGGCTGATGGTCACGACAGGATTCAGATGAGCGCCGCTGAACGACGCGGTGACATAGACGGCGATGAACACGGCCATCGCCCAGCCCATGACGATCACGATCAGGTCCGCGCCTTTGCCTTTGGTGCGCGCGAGCAGCACGTTGGCGACGGCGCCGTCGCCGAGCAGCACCACGAGCGCAGTGCCGATGAATTCAGCAATGTAAGGTGACATTGTTTGGTATCCGAAATATTGTTGTCAGGGAAGCCGCGGGATGAGCGGCTTCTTTATCGATGGATGAGAAGGTTGAAAAAGATGCTCAGGGCGTGTCGGCCCAGGCCTTCGCGGCGCGAATCGCGCGCTGCCAGCCGTCGAGGCACTGCTTGACTTCGGCGTGCGGCAGCGCGGGCGTGAAGCGGCGGTCGAGCTTCCACTGGCTTTGCAGTTCGTCGACGTCTTTCCAGTAACCCACCGCGAGACCGGCCAGGTAAGCCGCGCCCAATGCGGTGGTTTCCGCCACCTTGGGGCGCACCGCGTCGACGCCGAGAATGTCCGCCTGGAATTGCATCAGCAGATTGTTGGCGCAGGCGCCGCCGTCCACCCGCAATTCGCCGATGCGAATGCCGGAGTCGGCTTCCATCGCTTTCAAAACGTCGAGCGATTGGTAGGCGATCGAGTCGAGCGCGGCGCGCGCAATATGCGCGGACGACGTGCCGCGCGTCACGCCGAACAGCGTGCCGCGAGCACGGGCGTTCCAATGCGGCGCGCCGAGGCCGGCGAAGGCGGGCACCAGATACACGCCGTCGGAGTGAGACACGCTGCGTGCCAGCGTTTCGATCTCAGCAGCATTCTTGATGATGCCGAGGCCGTCGCGCAGCCATTGCACCACGGCGCCGCCAATGAAGATGCTGCCTTCGAGCGCGTAATTGATCTGATCGCCGATCTGCCACGCAATCGTGGTGACGAGATTGTTCTTCGATTCAATCGGCTTGTCGCCGGTGTTCATCACGAGGAAGCAACCGGTGCCGTAGGTGTTCTTCACCATGCCCGACTCCGTGCACATCTGCCCGAAGAGGGCGGCGTGCTGATCGCCGGCGATGCCCGCGAGCGGAATCTTCGAAGCGAACACGGTGGTCTTGGTCGGTCCGTACACTTCCGACGAAGCCCGCACCTCCGGCAGCATGCTGCGCGGAATGTCGAGCGCTTCGAGCAGTTCATCGTCCCACTTCAGCGAGTGGATGTTGAAGAGCATCGTGCGCGACGCGTTGGTGACGTCGGTGACGTGCAGGCCGCCCTTGGTGAAATTCCACACCAGCCAGCTGTCCACAGTACCGAACGCGAGGCGGCCCTGTCTGGCCTTTTCGCGCGCGCCTTCGACGTTATCGAGAATCCAGCGGATCTTGGTCGCCGAGAAGTACGAGTCGATCGGCAGGCCGGTTTTGGCGCGGACTTTCTCTTCGAGCCCTTGCTCTTTGAGTTGGTCGCAGAAGTCGGCGGTGCGGCGGTCCTGCCAGACGATCGCGTTGTAGATCGGATGGCCGGTTTCGCGATCCCACACGATCGTGGTTTCGCGCTGATTGGTGATGCCGATCGCGGCGATCGAGGTGCCGTTCATGCCGGCGCGCGTCACGGCTTCGGCAGCGACACCCGCCTGAGTCGACCAGATTTCCTGCGGATCGTGTTCGACCCAGCCCGGACGCGGATAGATCTGCTGGAATTCCTTTTGAGCAGTCGACACGATATTGCCGAGCCGGTCGAACAGCATCGCGCGCGAGCTGGTGGTGCCTTGGTCAAGCGCGAGGATGTACTGGTCCTGCATTGTCTCTTCTCCATGCGTTTTATGAATCGCCGGGCGCAAAGCCGGCGACGGGAACGGCTTGTAGTTTTAAGCGGGCAGCAACACGTGTGATGGTGCCGCCCGGCTTCGTTCAGCCGAGGGTGAATCGATGCGGTTCAGTTCTCTCGCATGCCGCGCATACGCTGCGTGGCGATATCCGACTATGCGCCTTCGCGCGCGGGTTCGCGGGCGAACCATGCGTCGATATCGCGTGTGATCGAATCGAGCGTGCCGGGTTCGACGTGCAAGCCGAGTTTCGATCGGCGCCACAGCACGTCCTGCGCGCTGCGCGCCCATTCGGTGTCGCGCAGGTACGTCAGTTCCGCTTCGTAAAGACCCGGCGCGAAGGCGCGGCCAAGATCGGCCACGGAACGCGCATTGCCGAGCACCTGCTTGACGCGCGTGCCGTAAGCGCGGGCGAGGCGATGCGCCAGATCGGCTGGCAGCCATGCATGCTGCTGTTTGAATTCGCTCAGAAAGCGTTCGAAGTTGGCGTTCGGAATATCGCCGCCGGGCAACGGCGCGCCGGCCGTCCACGAAGACGCGCCGTTTTGCAGCGCTTGCGCGAGTTTGTCGACGGCTTCTTCCGCCAGTTTGCGGAAGGTGGTGATCTTGCCGCCGAACACCGACAGCAGCGGCGCTTCACCGGCGGGCGCGTCGAGCTCGAGCGAATAGTCGCGCGTGACCGCGGACGGATTGTCCGCGCCTTCTTCCTCGAGCAGCGGACGCACGCCCGAATAGGTCCAGCGCACGTCGGCCGGCGAAATCTTCTGCTTGAAGTAGCGGTTGATCGAGTCGCACAGGTACTGCGTTTCGTCGGCGTTGATCGCCACTTGCGACGGGTCGCCGCGATATTCGAGGTCCGTCGTGCCGATCAGCGTGTAGTCGTGTTCGTACGGAATCGCGAAGATGATGCGCTTGTCCGGATTCTGGAAAATGTACGCGTGGTCGTGTTCGAACAGACGCCGCGTGACGATATGGCTGCCTTTCACGAGCCGCACGCTGTGCGACGCGGCGCGGCCGAGCGCGCCTTGCAGCAGTTCGCCGACCCACGGGCCCGCGGCGTTCGCAATCGATGCGGCGCGCACGTCCAGAAGCGTGCCGTCCGCGCGCTTGAGTTGCGCGCGCCATTCGCCGCCTGCGCGCACCGCGCTCAGCAGCTTGGTGCGCGTGAGAATTTTCGCGCCGTGCTCCTGCGCGTCCAGTGCGTTCAGCACGACGAGACGCGCGTCGTTGACCCAGCCGTCCGAATACACGAAGCCGCGCTTGATCGAATCGACCAGCGGCGCGCCCGCCGGATGATTGCGCATCACGATGCCGCGCGAGCCGGGCAGCAGCTCACGCCTGGCGAGATGGTCGTAGAGAAAGAGACCGGCGCGGATCAGCCAGGCCGGGCGCAGATCCGGCATGTGCGGCATCACGAAGCGCAGCGGCCACATGATGTGCGGCGCTGCGCGCAGCAGTGTCTCGCGCTCCTGCAGCGCTTTTCGCACCAGTCCGAACTCGCGGTATTCGAGGTAGCGCAAGCCGCCGTGAATGAGCTTCGTGCTGGCCGACGACGTATGCGCCGCCAGATCGTCCTGTTCGCAGAGCAGCACCGACAGGCCGCGGCCCGCCGCATCGCGAGCGATGCCTGCGCCGTTGATCCCGCCGCCCACGACGAGCAAATCGTATCTCGAGCCTTGCGTCACCTGCTGTGTCCCCTGCGTGGTATCCGGAAAAACTGTTTGAAAAGTCTATCGAACCGATAGTGTTCGTTTTCGAACTTTAATGAACATATTCGAAAAAGTAAAGTTCGGTTTGTTTGGACGCCCCTCTAACGGTTGTCCGGGTAGTGGCGCAACGCGCGGCCACGGACGATACTCTCGGCAGCAGCCATTTCGAGGTGAATTCATGCGTGGACTTTTGATGATCGGCGCCGCTACGCTTCTCGCGGGGTGTGTGAGCTCGCCGAGCCTGAGCGGAACGAGGGGCGCGCCGTCGTTCGCGTCGTTGCAGCAGATGTGCAGCGCCCAAACGGTCGACTACGGCAACGACGCACAAGGCGTCTACGCGGCGATGTTCGACGCGTACGTGGCGAACCGGAGCGGCAAGCTGTCGAAGGAAGATTTCTGTGCATTCCAGACAGCGATCGCGCAGCGTCACGCGAGCCAGGGCGTGAGCACCGATCCACAGGTGCGTAATCAGTGGGTGGCGTTCTTCACCGATCAGCGTGCCAGGGCGTTGAGTTGGCGGGCAGCTGTCGATCCGACGTTGCGCAACGGTTGAGCCTGAACGCGAGCGCCGTCTTTCCGCTCGCTTATCGCTATTCGTTGAACCGGTCCGCTTCGGGCGCAATCAGCGCTATCCGTGCTGCGCCTGCGCGCCGCGCCATAACATGCGGCGAATTTGCGCGAACACGGCTTCGCGCGTGGGCGAATTGACGGCGCCCGCAGGTTGCTGCACCTGTGGCAACGGCAACTGATTAGCCAGCGCCAGCATGGTGAAGCCGTGCAGACTCGCCCAGTACGCGTAACCGATCAGCTGCGGATCGCCTTCCAGAATGCCCGCGGTTACGAGCCGCTCGAAGTGCTCGCCGAGCATGCGCCACGCGCGCTGTGAGGCGGCGGCGAGTTCCGGATAAACGCTTGCGTGCTGAGCCAGATCGAACATCAACCGATAGGCGTGCGGTTCGTCGAGTGCGAACGCCACGTAGGCTTCGCTCACCACCGAGTGATCCGTTTCCGGGGCGGTCTGCGCCGCCGCTTCGAGGCGCGCCGCGAAGCGATTGAACGCCGCGGCGCGCACCATCGCGAGAATCTCGTCCTTGTCGCGGAAGTAGCGGTAGGGCGTCATGGCGCTGCAACCCAGTTCTCTCGCCAGTTCACGCATCGTCACGCCTTCGGCGCCACGCGTGGCGAATGCATTCTCGGCCACGTGCCGCATGGCTTCGCGGAATTGCTGGATGTCGTCGGGGGAGAGCGTTTTGGGCATGCGCGAGGGCAGAAAGTCCGTCGCGTCAATTTACTGTGTAAATGATTTGGGTACAACAGCGCGGACGCCGGCGGCGTCCTGCTTTTCAAACGAAGAAAGAGATTTCAAAGTAGCAAAGGCACGTGCGCTGAATGCACCGCCCGTGCGCCGTCACGATGCCGGACGTCAACCGCCCCGTCCAGCCGCAAGACGCAATGAACGCAACAAAACTAGGAAAAACGCTTGATGGCCCGCAATGCGGTATCGCCGCTTTCAGTCACGCGCCATTGTTCGTTGCCCGATGCGAGCCGTTCGAGTTGCACCAACTGGCGTTCCAGCAGTGCGTCGAGTTCTTCTCGCTCCATATCGACCTGGTTCGGAGCATCCTTGACGAGCAACAACGTGGCGAATTCATGCGGACTTAGCATTGTTCTCTCCATGTCAAGCAAACGCGGACGGCCTTGCCGGCGACTGGCTCTTGCCAGTGAAGTCCGCAAAGAATCAGGCGGGAGGTGCGACTTAACGACAGACTTAACGACGGTTCACGTAACCGGCGCTACGCAGAATGCGGAAAAGTACGCCGGGGAACTGGAGTGTAGTCAACCGCACGTTAAACACCAAATCGGTCCCAGTAAATTCTCCCTTTGACAATTGGGCGCTTGAGAGGCGGTTAGGAGCCGCAGCCAGATCCTTGATTTCACTCGAAGTTTCGCGTGCGCTGCAACATGGCGGCAAACGCCTGGCGTCAGTCGGCGATATACACTTGGCAATTGGCAGCTGTGAGCGTTTCGGCCATCTCGGCGGGTGGTGCAATGTCCGTGAACAAGGCGTCGATCTGATCGAGATGGCCTTGGCGAACCAGCGCAGGGCGGCCGAATTTCGAGTTGTCGGCGGCGAGGAAAACGGTGCGTGCATGCTGGATGATGGCCTCCGCCACGCGAACCTCGCGCGTGTCGAAGTCGCGCAGCGTGCCGTCCGTTTCAATGCTCGACGTGCCGATGATCGCGAAGTCCACTTTGAACTGCCGGATGAAATCGATCGCCAGCTCGCCGACGATACCTTTATCCCACGGTCGCACGATGCCGCCGGTCACCAGCACCTCGCAATCCGGATAGCCGCTCATCATGCTGGCGACGTTCAGGTTGTTGGTGATCACGCGCAGGCCGCGATGCCGATTGAGTGCGCGCGCCACTTCTTCGGTGGTGGTGCCGAGATTGATGAAGAGCGAAGCCTGATCGGGAATGTGAGTGGCCACTAACGCCGCAATGCGACGCTTTTCGTCATGGAACATGCGCTGACGCGCCGTATAGGAGACGTTTTCGGAACTGGTCGGCAGACTTGCGCCGCCGTGGTAGCGGCGCAGCAGGTTCATATCGGCGAGCCAGTTGACGTCGCGGCGGATCGTCTGCGGCGTCACGTCGAAGTGGGCCGCGAGGTCATCCACGGTCACGAAGCCGTCGCGTTGCACCCACTCCAGCAGTTCCTGTTGCCGAGCATTGAGAGTCAGGCGGGGGTCTCGGGTCATGTGTCTCGGTTTCGTGAGTTTTTTATCCGCGCCGCCCGCCGCCGGCGTGCCAGGCTGAACCGGTAAGCGAGTGATGCGTGAATGGGGTGAGCGTATTGTAAGACCTTCAAGCGCCTTGTCTGCCAACTCGTGCGACGTGCATAAGATAGGGGACGACTGCACATCGATCTATTCAGCCTGTTTACGCATTTATTCATTTGATAAATGAATTTGTTTTTTGGGCCGGATCACGATGCAATCCGAGGTTCCGCGGCTGATTCATGCGTCATCCCGTCTCACCCCGCGTTTGATCTGTCTTCCAATGGTTTCCGGCGTTTTCCGCAAGCCGGGCCGCGCTTTCGAGAGTGTTCGACATGACTGGCTTCAACTGGCAAAACCCTTATCCGACGCCGCGTCTGCCTGTATTCGCGCGCAACATCGTTTCGACTTCGCATCCGCTCGCGGCGCAAGCCGGGCTGCGCATGCTGTGGAAAGGCGGCAATGCCGTCGATGCTGCGATCGCGGCCGCCGCCGCCATCACCGTCGTCGAGCCGGTCTCGTGCGGGCTGGGCGGCGACGCGTTCGCGCTGGTATGGGACGGCAAGAAGCTGCATGGCCTCAACGCGTCGGGCGTGTCGCCGGCGGCGTGGAACGTCGATTACTTCAAGCGCAAATACGGCGAGGAAAACGGTCTGGCGAAGCAACCGAAACGCGGCTGGGACGCGGTGACGGTGCCCGGCGTGATCGCCGGCTGGGAAGCGCTGCATCAGAAATTCGGCTCGCTGCCGTTCGCCGACCTGATGGAGCCGGCCATCGAAATCGCCGAGCGCGGTCACGCGGTGGCGAGCATCGTCGCTTATAAGTGGGCCGCCGCCGTGCCGGAACTGAAGGACCTGCCGGGCTTCGCGCAAACCTTCATGCCGCGCGGCCGCGCGCCGGAAGTGAGCGAACTGGTGCGCTTTCCCGGCCATGCAAAGACGCTGCGCAAGCTCGCCGAACAGGGCCCGCGCGCGTACTACGAAGGCGAGATCGCCGAGCAGATCGCCGCGTTCGCCCGTGAAGGCGGCGGCGCGCTGACGCTCGACGATCTGCGCAGCTACAAAGCGGATTGGGTCGAGCCGATCGGCAAGGATTATCGCGGCTACACGGTGCATGAGATTCCGCCGAACGGGCAGGGCATCGCGGCGCTGATCGCGCTGGGCATTCTCGAAAAATTCGATGTGAAGGAACTGGCGGTCGACAGCGTCGAGTCGCAGCATTTGCAGATCGAAGCCATGAAGCTGGCCTTCGCCGACGTCTACCGCTACGTCGCCGATCCACGTTCGATGGAAGTCACGCCAGAGCAGATGCTCGACGACGCCTACCTCACCTCGCGCGCCAAACTGATCGATCACAAGCGCGCCACGCAGTTCGACTTCGGCATGCCGAAGGCCGGCGGGACCATCTACATGTCGGTGGCGGACGAGCGCGGCATGATGGTCAGCTTCATCCAGTCGAACTACATGGGCTTCGGCTCGGGCATCGTGGTGCCGGATAGCGGCATCGCCATGCAGAACCGCGGCTGCGGTTTCTCGATGGACCCGAAGTCGCCGAACGTGGTGGAAGGCGGCAAGCGGCCGTTCCACACCATCATCCCGTCGTTCCTTACGCAGCAGGTGAACGGCCAGCAGGAAGCGGTCATGAGCTTCGGCGTGATGGGCGGCGACATGCAGCCGCAAGGCCACCTGCAATCCATCGTGCGGATGCTCGACTACGGTCAGCAGCCGCAGGCCGCGTGCGACGCGCCGCGCTGGAAGGTCAATCGCGATTTCACGATCGACATCGAATCGACGCTCGATCCGAAGACCGCCGAGGCCTTGCAGAAGCTCGGCCACACGATCAAGTCGGTCGACGATCCGTATATGGACTTCGGCTCCGGCCAGTACATCTGGAAGCTCGATCGCAACGATCCGGAGCGCGGCTATGTGGCGGCAAGCGATAGCCGCCGTGACGGGTTGGCCGCGGGGTTTTAGGCCAGCACCTATGCGCAAGGCGAGGCGCCGCTGGAGGCTGCGCTTCGCTGCATGCGCGGGCGATTCCGCGGGCATCGCCCGCTGCGCGCTAAAGGCATCGCACCGATCAAATACACCGGTTGCCGACGGCGCTCGCTTCCCGCGCGCCAGGCGTCCGGCATCGAGCATCTGAAAGAGCAGGAGACATCATGCAGACCCACGCGTCGCCTTCGGCGACAGCTTCCCCTCATTCCGCGCAAGCGCCGCTTTCCAAAGCGATGGTGCGGCGGATCGTGTTTTCGTCGTCGGTCGGCAATGCGCTCGAGTGGTTCGATTTTCTGGTCTATGGCTACTTCGCGACCATCATCGCCAAAGAGTTTTTTCCGATGAAGGACGAGTGGCTTTCCACACTCCTTGCCATCGCCACCTTCGGCATCTCGTTTCTGATGCGGCCGCTGGGCGCGGTCGTGCTCGGCATCTACGGCGACCGCAAAGGCCGCAAGGCGGCGCTGACGCTCGCCATCGCGCTGATGATGGTCGGCACCTTCACGATGGCGGTGATGCCGCCGTATGCGTCGATTGGAATCGCCGCGCCGATCCTGATTCTGCTCGCGCGGCTCGTGCAAGGCTTCGCGGTGGGCGGTGAGTTCGGCAGCGCGACTGCTTTCATGGTCGAACATAGCGCGTCGCGCCGCGGCTATTACGCGAGCTGGCAGTTCGCGAGCCAGGGGCTTGCGGCGATTACGGCCGCCGCGTTCGGCTCGTTGTTGACCGCATGGATGCCGCCCGCGCAACTGAATGACTGGGGCTGGCGCCTGCCGTTCGTGTTCGGTTTGCTGGTCGGCCCGGTGGGCTATTACATCCGTTCGCACCTTGACGAGACGCCGGAGTTCCTCGCGCTGCGCGAGGCGCGTGAGGCGCGTGAAGTGGCCGGCGCTCGCTCGACGGCAAGCGAAGAGAAGGACGCGTCGTTCGCCAGCCAGTGGGTCAACCTGCTGCTCGCGGTCGGCATCGTCGCGCAATCCACGGTAGGCGTCTACGTATTGCAGCTCTACATGCCGATGTACGCCGTCAAGCAGTTGCACATGCCGGCGGCGGCATCGTTCGGCGTGGTGGTGCTCAACGGCGGCCTGCAATTCCTGCTCTCGCCGGTGATGGGCGCGTTGTCCGATCGCATCGGCCGGATTCGCATCATGCTAACCACGTCGATCCTGATGGGCACGCTGATCTATCCGATGTTCGCGCTGCTGCAGTCTCATCCGACCATCGGCTGGTTGCTCCTGTTGCAGGGCACGGCGGGCATTTTCAAGGCGGCTTATTCCGGGCCGATGCCCGCATTGATGTCCGAAATCTTTCCGACGCAAGTGCGCTCGACGGGTCTTTCAATCGGTTACAGCATCGGCGTGACGATCTTCGGCGGCTTCGCGCCCACGATCGTCGAAACCTTCATTCATTTGACTGGGGACAAACTTGCGCCAAGTTACTACGTGTTGATTGCCGCGGTGCTGTCGGGACTTTCGCTCGCGGTCGTGGCGTGGCGCATGCGCCGCGTGCGTCTAATGCACGGCGTTCAGATCGCCTGATCGCGAGCCTTGCGCCGTTGATTCAAAGCGCCGCCATGCCCGTCAAACCTGACTGACGAGCTATCGTCACAGACTCAAGCCAGCTCTTCGAGCTGGCTTTTTTTATGCCTCGCGCGCCGCGCCATTGTCCGACCGAATGATTCGACTACCACGCCATTGGAACTGCGGCGGCTCGGCATGGTCTGTGCTGGGTTATCTGCAGAGTTGCGAAACACCGACTAAGATGCAGAATACAAGGGGTTAACTCTAATTCAAGGCGCTGTATCAGACACGGCGGACCGGCCCGGCCGAGAGCGGGCGGTTTCGAGCGAGCTCCGCGAGTCGATACAGCTTTCGGAGCAAGACACGATGCACACTGAGCTGAACCATGTCATGCCCTGGCGGATCGAGGACATCGACCTCACCCGCATTGATCGGCAAAAGGCCGTCGCCAACGAAGATTTGCTGCTGTTGCTGTGCGCGTCTTCGTTTATCGAAAGCGGCTCCGATCTTTACACGAGTAATCTGAGCACTTTCTTTAACGGCGATCCTGAGGTCTCGGCCTGGCTCAACCAGGAGTGGGAGCCGGAAGAGTTGCAGCATGGCCGCGCGCTCAAGACGTATATCGCTTATGTGTGGCCCGAATTCGACTGGGACACGGCGTTTCGTAATTTCATGGAAGAGTATTCGCTGACCTGCTCAGTGGAGGACTTCGAAAAGACCCGCGCGCTCGAGATGGTCGCGCGCTGCGTGGTGGAAACCGGCACGGCGACCTTGTATCGCGCGATCGGCGAATGCTCGGACGAGCCGGTGCTCAAGCAGATCACCGACAACATCCGCACCGACGAAGTCCGTCACTACAAGCACTTTTTCAAGTACTTCAAGAAGTACAACAAGATCGAAGGCAACGGCAGGCTCGCCGTGCTCGGCGCGCTCATGCGCCGCGTCATGGAGATCAAGAACGAAGATTCGGAGATCGCTTTGCGGCACGTGTTCGCGACGCGTTATCCGGAGCGCGTGCACGACTCGACTTATAACCGCGAACGCGCGGCGCGTATCAATGCGCTGGTGCGACGCAATCTGTCGGCCGACATGTGCGTGAAGATGCTGCTCAAGCCGCTCGATCTGCCGGCGCGGATTCAGCCCGGCGTGCATTACCCGCTCGCCAAGATCACGCAGCATGTGTTCTTTCGCTGATCGCCCGGCTTGAATCGCCGGCGTTGCAAATGGCCCGCTTATGCGGGCCATTTGTGTTTCGAGGCATGATGCAGGCTGGCTTACTTTTCTTCAGATCGACATCATGAGCGATTCCCCCGCACCCGAACGTCCAGTCGAACAGACCGTGTTCGATGAATGGCCCGATGCCGTGCGCACGTTGTTCGACGGTTCGTCGCTGGCGAGCAAGACGGGTTTCACCGCGTCGCTGCTGAGCGTCGATACGGATGGCCATGTACGCACGTCACTGCTCGGCGTCGGCGAGTTGTACGCGCCTGATTCGCGCACGTTATGCATCGCGTTGTGGCCGCAAGCGAGGGCGACGCGCGCCATCGCGCAAAGCGGACGCGCAGCGCTCACCTTTGTCTGCGACGCGGCGTTCTATCAGGTGCAGTTGCTCATGACGCCGCTAGCGAGCGTCGAGGGCGATGCCAGCGGGCTCGTCTATCTGCACGGTTCGATCGACACGGCGGAGGCGCAAAGTGTCCGTTATGCGCGCCTGACGAGCGGCATTACGTTCGAACTGGAAGGGGAGGGAAAGGCGGTGCTCGATCGATGGGAACAGCAGATCGAGCACCTGAAGCAAGCGGCTGCCGCGGCGGGCCGGTAGTTCTCGATGCGAGGACAACGGCTGGCGACGTCGGCTAAGCCTTGAAGCTTAACGGCCGCGTTGACCGCTGCGCGTGGGCTGGCCACCGCGCGGCGCGTCGTTGCGCGGCTTGGCGCCGCCCAGCAACGCACCCGGATTGCCGCCTTGCGGTTTCGCGCCTTGCGGCTTGCGCGGCGCATGCTGCGCGGCGCTGCCCTCATGCGCGACGGCGCGCGGCCGGTCGTCGTGACGCTGACCGTCGCGACGCGGCTGGCCGCCATTGCCGGCCGGCTTCGCACCTTGCGGCTTCGGCTGCTGTTGACCGTTCGCCGGGCGTTGACCCGAGCGCTGCGCCGGTTTTGCCGAACCCGCGCCATCACGTTTCGGTGCGCCTTGACCCTGACGCGGCGAACGACCACCACCGCCGCCGCCACCTTGGCCGCGACGCAGAATCGGTTCCGGCTTCGCAGTCGGATCTGGTTCGAAACCGGCGATCACTTCCTGCGGCACCGGACGCTTGATCAGCTTCTCGATGTCCTTCAACAACTGCAGTTCGTCGACGCACACCAGCGAGATCGCTTCGCCCGTCGCGCCCGCGCGACCCGTGCGGCCGATGCGGTGCACGTAGTCTTCCGGCACGTTCGGCAGATCGTAGTTGACCACGTGCGGCAGCTGGTCGATATCGATACCGCGCGCCGCGATGTCAGTCGCGACCAGCACCTGCAGCGTGCCGTCCTTGAACTCGGCGAGCGCGCGCGTGCGAGCCGACTGGCTCTTGTTGCCGTGAATCGCCAGGGCGCTGATGCTGTCTTTGGTCAGTTGCTCGGCGAGACGGTTGGCGCCGTGCTTGGTACGCGTGAACACCAGCACCTGAAACCAGTTGTGCTGCTTGATCAGATGCGTGAGCAGTTCGCGCTTCTTGTCGCGATCCACCGGGTGAATCTTCTGCGCCACCGTTTCGGCGGTCGTATTGCGGCGCGCGACTTCGATCAGCGCCGGCGAGTCGAGCAGATTGTCGGCGAGCGTCTTGATCTCGTCGGAGAAGGTGGCCGAGAACAGCAGGTTCTGCCGCTTCGGCGGCAGCTTCGCCAGCACGCGCTTGATGTCGTGGATGAAACCCATGTCGAGCATGCGATCGGCTTCGTCAAGTACGAGAATCTCGAGATGCGACAGGTCGATGGTCTTCTGCTGCATGTGGTCGAGCAAACGGCCCGGCGTCGCGACGACGATATCCACGCCGCTGCGCAGCGCGCCGATCTGCGGATTGATGCCGACGCCGCCGAACATCACGGTCGACTTCAGCTTCAGATACTTGCCGTACGCGCGCACGCTTTCTTCGACCTGCGCGGCCAGTTCACGCGTAGGCGTGAGGATCAGCGCGCGCACCGCGCGCTTGCCCGAGCCGGTCGTCACGGCGGGCATGGTGTTCAGACGTTGCAGGATCGGCAGCGTAAAGCCGGCAGTCTTGCCGGTGCCGGTTTGCGCCCCGGCCAGCAGGTCGCCGCCATTGAGCACGGCGGGAATCGCTTGCGTCTGGATCGGAGTCGGAGTGGTGTAGCCGAGTTCGTGTACAGCGCGGACCAACGGTTCGGACAAGCCGAGGGAATCAAAAGACATAAAAGATCTTTGCAATGCAGTTTCGCGAACGGCACACATGGGCTCCGGCAGGCATAAATGCCGCGTGAACACACCCGCTTGGCGTGTTCGAGGCCGAAGCCCAGTTCCGTTCGCAGAGAAATCGGCGGCACGCGGGAAACGCGTGCCGAATGCTTCAACGCGCTATGCAGACACGTTGACTGGCCTTAAGTTGCATTTCGCCGCCGTGGGGTGTCATGCGACATAGCGCGCGACACTGACGAATTGACACAGACTGCCCGCCAGTACGAACAGGTGCCAGATACCATGTCCATGCCGGATGCGCTCGTCGTTGATGAAGAAGTAGATGCCGACGCTGTAGATGACTCCGCCGGCCACGAGCCAGGCGGTACCCGCTGCCGGTAAGGCTTCAACCAGCGGGCGGACGGCCACGAGCGCGAGCCATCCCATCAGAACATACAGCACCATCGAAACGCTGCGGGTGCGTCGCCCCAGCGTCAATTCCTGCACGATGCCGAGAGCGGCAAGCCCCCAGCTTACGCCGAATAGCGACCAGCCCCACGGTCCGCGCAATGTGACGAGCGTGAACGGAGTGTAGCTGCCGGCGATCAGCAGGTAGATCGCCGAATGGTCGCATTTCTGCAGAACCGCCTTCGCACGCGGATTGCGCACGCTGTGGTAAAGCGTCGAGATAGCATACAGCACGAACAGCATCGCACCGTATACGCTGAAGCTGACCACCTTGTACGCGTCGCCGTCGAGCGCGCCCATCGTTACGAGCGTTGCAAGACCCGCCACCGACAAAACGGCGCCGACGAGGTGGGTAATGCTGTTAAAACGCTCCCCGACATGCACGATTCTTATCTCCTGCCCAGTTTCACAAGCGCCCCAGACCTGTCGCTTCGCGACAGGTCCCCCGCGGAGTGAGAAAACTGGGGCGGACCGGCGTTTTCTCAGGGTAACTACTGCCCTCATGATACCGGTCCTTCAAAAACAAAGGGCGCGGCCGCGAATTTCGCAGGCCGCGCCCCGGGTGCAACGAACGCTGCTTAGTCGAGCGGCGCCGAACGCAGATCGGATACTTGCTGCGGCGAGACGGCCGTACCGTGGTTGCCCCACGACATACGGATGTACGTCACAACCGCCGCGACTTCCTGATTCGACAGCGCTTGAGCAAACGGCGGCATGCCGTACGGATGCGGGTTGGCATCCGTGCTCGGCGGGTAACCGCCGTTCAGCACCATACGGATCGGGTTGACCGCCGAAGGCATCTGAATCGACTGGTTGTTCGCGAGCGGCGGGAAGGCCGGCGGCATGCCGAGGCCATTTTCCGCGTGGCACTTTGCGCAGTTGTCGGCGTAGATCTTCTGACCTTGCTTCAACAGTTCGCCGCCAAACTTTTCCGACGTTTCGAGTTGCAGCGGTTCAGGCGCTTCGCTCTTCTGCGGAATCGTCTTCAGGTACGTGGCCATGGCGTTGATGTCCGCGTCCGACATGTACTGCAGGCTGTTGTGAACCACTTCGGCCATCGGACCGAACACGGCGCCGCGGTTCGACACGCCGGTCTTCAGCAGATCGGCGATGTCTTTGGTTTCCCAGTCGCCGAGGCCGGCTTCCTTGTTCGACGTGAGCGACGGCGCGTACCAGTTCTGCAGCGGAATCAGGCCGCCGGCAAATGCCGCCGAGCTGACCGGGCCGCCCATGGCGTTGATCGACGTGTGGCACATGCCGCAATGGCCGAGGCCTTCGATCAGATACGCGCCACGGTTCCATTCGACCGACTTGGTCGGATCCGGCTTGTACTCGCCTTCACGGAAGAACAGCGTGCGCCAGCCGATCAGCATGTTGCGTTGGTTGAACGGGAATTTCAGTTCGTGCGGACGGCTCGGCACGTTCACCGGCGTGACCGAACGCAGATACGCGTAGATCGCGTCCGAGTCGGCGCGCGTGACCTTCGTGTAGCTGGTGAACGGGAAGCCCGGATACAGCAGGCTGCCGTCTTTCGAACGGCCGGTGTGCATGGCGCGGTAGAAGTCGTCCTGCGTCCACTTGCCGATACCGTACTGGTCGTCAGGCGTGATGTTCGGCGTGAACATGGTGCCGAACGGCGTGGCCATGGGCAGACCGCCGGCGAACTGCTTGCCGCCGCGCACCGTGTGGCAGGCGATACAGTCGCCGGCGCGGGCGAGATACTCGCCTTGCTTGATCAGCGCGGCCTGGTCGGCGGGCGTTGCCGCCATGGCCGTGCCGTTATGTAGATGGTCGCCGCCCGACCACAGGACGGGAACGAGTGCGGCAGCCGCAACGACGACGACTGCCGAGAGGGCGAACAAAGACTTGCGTTTCATTTGAGTGTCTCTCCCGGTGCCTTATTGCGGTTCGCTGCCGCAGGCAAGCGGAGTCTTCATCGAGCGGGCCGGAGCCGGCACGGGGTTTTGTGGGGCCTGTTGCGTGGAAAGCCAGGCGGCAACGGCGTTCACGTCTTCGTCGGTCAGACGCGTGGCGATGGTGTGCATGCAATCAGGCGCGATGGCATGGCGCGAGCCCGAGCGCCATGCGCCGAGTTGCGCGCTGATGTAATCGGAGTGCAGGCCGACCAGACCCGGGATAGCCGGCTGCATACCGGTCAATGTCTTGCCGTGGCAGGCCGCGCAAGCGGGAATCTGCTTCGAGGCGTCGCCGTTCAGCACGATCTGCTGGCCGCGCGCGAGCGTGCTCGACGATACCGTCGGCTTGGCCGGCGGCGGATACGGAGGACGCTGTTGCGAGAAATACGTGGCGATCTGATGAAGGTAGTCGTCCGAGAGATACGTGACGAGGTAGTTCATGGGCGGGTACTTGCGGCGCCCTTCGCGGAAATTCTGCAGCTGGTTGTACAGATAGTCGGCCGGCTTGCCCGCGAGGCGAGGGAAGTAGTCGTTGTCCGTACCTTGGCCATGCGTGCCGTGGCAGGCCGTACAGCCTTGCACGCGCGCTTCCATCGTATCGGGGGCTTTCGGTTGAGTCTGCGCTTTCGCAGCGCTATAGACGCCCGCGGAGCCGATCAGCAGAAGGGCGAGCAACGGGCGGAAAATGCGTCTTGAAGACACGCGTAACTCCATCAAAATCGGGGACCTGACCGAACTTCGAGCGGCTCGGTGTGAAGGGCAGCCGGCGCTGCGGCGACGCAGCATTCTATCATCGAAGGGTGATGATGACTATTTGGCACATTAGAGAAGGTTCCAGCTGTCACAGCCATGCGACAGTTTGACGCGCGCAAGCGTTTCACGCTGCCTAACTGTTATCCCAAATTTGTCTGCGCGATCAAGGGTGCACGGCCTGGCCGCGCACGAACTATCCATAAACCAGGTTGAACCGACGCCCGCGCGAACCATCGAAGCGTACACTTCCGGGCGCGCCGGACTTCGTCCGGTCTCGACGCGCCTGGGTCCGACGCCCACTGTTTTCCTGATCATCCGCTATCGGCCTTAAATGAAGCTACTTAATTTTTCCCGTCCGGCGTTGCGAGCGTCGATGCTCGGCGCCGCGGCGCTGCTCGTGACGTCCACGGCATTCGCCCATGCGCATCTGGGCTCAAGCGAGCCGGCCGCCAACGCCGAAGTCGCCGCGCCCTCCGAAGTGACGATTCATTTCACCGAGCCGCTCGAACCGGCCTTCAGCAAGATCACGCTTGCCGACATCAGCGGCAAGGCGGCCGCACCGGCTGAGTCGCAGGTCGACGAGCAGGACGGCCGGGTCATGCATCTGCCGCTGCCGCAGTTGGGCGCCGGCCGCTATGCGGTGCACTGGATCGCGGTAGCCACGGACGGCCACCGTACCCAAGGCGACTTTGCGTTTATCGTCAAATGAGCATCGACGGACTCTGGATCGGGCAGGTCGCCATGGCCGCGCTCATGAACGTCGCGTTTGCGTTTGCCGTCGGTTCGGCGTTGCTCGGCGCGTGGCTCGCCAAGGACGCCCAGCAGAAGATCTCGCCCGCGCGCCTTGCCTGGTTGCGCGCGCAACGCTCGATGCTAACGGCCACCGTCGTGCTGGTGCTTGCGGATCTCGGCTGGCTGCTGTATCAGGCGGCGTCGATGAGCGGCGTCGGGTTGCCGGCCGCCATCGGCGTGGTGCCGACCGTGCTGACGCAAACCCATGTCGGTTACGGCTGGAGCCTTGCGTTTGCCGGCGCGCTAGTGCTGCTCGGCACGGCCATGGCAAGTCATACGGGCATGCTGCGCAATGCGCTCCTGTGGCTCGCGGTCGTCGCGATCGCCGCCGGCAAGGCGTCGCTGGGTCATGCTGCGGATGCCGGCCCGGCCTCGGCCGCGATCGCCATGCAAACGCTGCACGTGCTCGTCACCAGCGTGTGGGGCGGTCTGGCGATGGCGGCGGGGCTCGCGGTTCTGCCGGCACTCGGCACCTCGACCGCGCGCGGTATGTTGATCCGCACGGCGACGCAGGTGTCGAACGTGTCGGTGGTGGCGGTTGCGCTCGTGCTGCTCTCCGGCATTTTCAACGCAGTGCGGGGTTCGGGTGGCTCGTTCGAGGCGATTGAACTCAGTACGTGGGGACACGTGCTGATGCTCAAGCTCGCGCTGGTCGCGCTCGCGCTCGTGCTCGGCGGACTCAACCGCTTTCTGGCGCTGCCGCGCCTTCGCCGCACGGCCTCGACAATGGACGCCCACACCTTCGTCAACGTGCTGTATCTGGAAGCGCTGGCGATGATCGGCGTGTTCGTCGCGGCGGCCGCGCTGTCGCATAGCGTGCCGGCGTTCGCCGCGCTCGGACTCGGTTGACAGCGTGGCGCGAGGTCGTGGCGAATCAAGAGATATGACTGGCGGTACCTGAACCGCAATCGCGTCCGCAAGGGTTCAGGTCCACAACGTCTCGCAAGCGCGACGTCGCCACATAAAAAAGCGCCGCACGGCAAAGCGTGCGGCGCAATACACACGGTCGCCTGGCGGTGGCCAGCAATCCGTTACTACACTTTTCAGGCGGCGAGCACGCGGCTCGTCCGCTCCAGGGTCTCCTCCGGAAACATCTCCTGCTGCAGCTCGCCGGCATCGCTAAACCATTGGCAGATCAGCCAGTTGCCCGGCGCGAACAGCACCGGGCCGCTCCAGGTGACAGTCATCGGGCGGCCGCCTGACTTCAGCTTCAGAACGTCGCCCGCGCGAAACGTGGGTTTCGGCCGCCTCATGAGCCGCCTGGCCAGTTGCATGGCAAAGCGCCGCTTATTCGAAACCAAGCCGATGGCCGAGGATCGGCGCGCAAAAGAGCGCGATGGCGCAGCCCGCGGCTTTGCCTTCCAGCTCGGCGCCCGCGGCGCGCGAGCCGTACATATGCGTCAGCAGATCGAAGAGTTGCGGCAGGCAGTACAGCACTGCGGCGCCGATAAAGCATTTCTCGACCACCGAGATGCGCCAGCCGCGCTCGAATGCGAGCGCCGCGCCGATAATGCGCAGCACGCCGAACACCACCAACGCGCCGACGGCGGCCTGTTCGCGGAGCAGATAGTCTGGAAGGAACTCGCCCATGATTTTCCCCGATGCATTTGTCGTTTGAATGCATTTGAGCAAGGAGCGGGCCATGTTTCTGTCTGGTGCCGAACGGACGGCTTAAAAACCTTTCTGGACAAGGCTTTGCGGGATGCGTGCGGGTCTGGACGGAGCGCGACAAACGCCTTTTCGAGCCCGTTCGGTCCGGGATGTTACGTTACTGCGACGGCCCGCGCGTCACGTGACCGTAACGCGCGGACCGCACCGGCGATGCGGTCGCCGACGCAAACAAAAACGCCGCCCGCAGGCGGCGTTCCTTCACGCGATTACCACTCGGCGACGCTGCCATCCTCATGGCGCCACACCGGATTGCGCCAGCGATGGCCGACCTTGGCCATCTCCCGCACTTTCTCCTCGTTGACCTCGATGCCGAGGCCCGGGCCTTGCGGAATCGACACGAAGCCGTCTTCGTATTTGAAGACCTCCGGGTTCTTGATGTAATCGAGCAGGTCGTTGCCCTGGTTGTAGTGAATGCCGAGGCTCTGTTCCTGGATGAACGCGTTGTAACTCACCGCGTCGATCTGCAGACAGGTCGCCAGAGCGATCGGGCCGAGCGGGCAATGCAGCGCGAGCGCGACGTCGTAGGCTTCCGCCATCGACGCGATCTTGCGGCACTCGGTAATGCCGCCCGCGTGCGACGCGTCCGGCTGAATGATGTCGACGTAGCCGCCCGACAGGATGTGCTTGAAGTCCCAGCGCGAGTAAAGACGCTCGCCCAATGCGATCGGCGTGTTGGTCTGATTGACGATGTCGCGCAACGCTTCGGCGTTCTCCGACAGCACCGGCTCTTCGATGAAGAGCAGCTTGTACGGGTCGAGTTCTTTCGCTAGCACCTTGGCCATCGGCTTGTGCACGCGGCCGTGGAAATCCACGCCGATGCCGATGTTCGGTCCGACCGCCTCGCGCACGGCTGCGACGTTGTTGATGACGCCTTGCACCTTGTCGAAGGTGTCGATGATCTGCAACTCTTCCGAGCCGTTCATCTTCACGGCCTTGAAGCCGCGTTCGACCACGGCGCGCGCGTTATTCGCGACGTCGCTCGGACGGTCGCCGCCGATCCACGAATACACCTTGATCTTGTCGCGCACCTGGCCGCCGAGCAGCGCATGAATCGGCACGCCATGATGCTTGCCCTTGATGTCCCACAGCGCCTGGTCGACGCCGGCGATCGCGCTCATGGTGATCGGGCCGCCGCGATAGAAGCCCGAGCGGTACATGACCTGCCAGTGGTCTTCGATCAGAAGCGGGTCTTTGCCGATCAGGTAGTCCGACAGTTCTTCCACGGCGGCCGCCACCGTGTGTGCGCGGCCTTCGACCACGGGCTCGCCCCAGCCGACGATGCCTTCGTCGGTTTCGATTTTCAGGAAGCACCAGCGCGGCGGAACGATGAAGGTTTCGAGCTTGGTGATTTTCATGGTGTGCGTCTCCTTTGTCGGCCGGCGTTGGCGCTTTAGCGCTCACTCCGGCCCCGTGCAAGGCATCGGCCTTAGGCGTCTGCGAACTATTCGAGGATTCACATGCTACAACAAAAGCGCATTTAAGTACTATTAATAGTATTATTGGCCAAATATTGGCAAAACCCGTATCTGAGCATGGCGTTGTCGAAGCAGTCATCTCACGGTGGAGATGCCGGATAATCGCCCTCGTTCCGGGCTCGGTTCCCCTATCAATAGCGCCGAAAGGCCGCCAGGAGAAAGCTATTCAGCACGATCTGCATGGGCGTGTCGCCCATCAGCTGGCGACCGCGATTCTGCGCGGCGACTATGCGCCCGATTCGATCCTGCCGCGCGAAGCGGAGTTGATGGAAACGTTCGGCGTAAGCCGCACAGTGTTGCGCGAGGCGTTGCGCACGTTGACTTCGAAAGGCCTGATCGAATCGCGTCCGCGCGTGGGAACGCGCGTGCGTCCGAGACGCGCGTGGAATCTGCTCGATGTCGACGTGCTCGACTGGTACTCGCGGGTCGCCGAGCCGATGGCTTTCGCGCTCAAGCTGCAGGAAATGCGCGAGATGATCGAGCCGTATGCCGCGAGTCTGGCGGCGGCTTCCTATACAGACGACACTTTCTGCGCGCTCGCCGCGTCGCACGAAGCGATGGTGACGGCGCGCAATGTCGACGAATGGGTACGTGCCGATCTGCGGTTCCATTTGAGCGTGCTGACCGCGTGCAGCAACGAATTGCTGATTCCCCTCGGCACGCTGATCGAGCGCACGCTCGAAGCGCAACTGCGCCTGAATGCAAAACGCGCGGAGGTGTTCAACGCGTCGCTGGCCGAGCATACGGCGGTGTTCGAAGCGATTCGCGATCGCGACGCAGCGGCGGCGCGGGCGGCGATGGCGGCACTGTTGGGTGTGACGCGCGGGCGGATCGAAGCTTAGACGCGGGCGTCGCGCGCAGCTCGCTGCGACGGCGACTATCCGGGTCAGCGCTGCGCCTCAATCCATCGCGGCATGCGCCACCGAGGCGTCCGCCGCCTTATGCGCGGGGCGGATCAACAGCAGAAGCGGAATAACCAGCAGCGTCGCCATGAACATCAGCTTGAAGTCGTTCAGATACGCGATCATCGATGCCTGCTGCGTGATCGACGCGTTCAGCGCGGCCATGTCGTAATTCGAGCCGTTGTTGAGCATCGGCTGGACGGCGGGATTGAAGGGCGTGATGTTGGCCACGAGGTCCGCATGCGAGACCTGCGTGTTGCGCGTCATCAGCGTTTGCACGATCGAAATGCCGATACTGCTGCCGATATTGCGCATCAGGCTGTACGTCGCGGTGCCATCCGCGCGCAGTTCCGGCGTGAGCGTCGAGAAGGTCAGCGCGCTCAGCGGCACGAACACGAGCCCAAGCCCGAAGCCCTGAATCACGCCGGGCCAGACAATGTCCGGCGCCGACAGCACGATCGTGTAATGCATCATCTGCCAGAGCGCGAACGCCGAGATCAGAAAGCCCGCCAGCAGCAGAAGCCGCGCGTCGATCCGCTTCAGCAGGCGCCCGGCGAACAGCATGGCGACCATCGTGCCCGCGCCGCTCGGCGCAGTGACGAGGCCGGTGGTCGCGACCGGATAGTTCATCAGGTTCTGCAGCATGGGCGGCAGCAACGCGCGCGTCGCGTACATTACCGCGCCGATCACGAAGATGAAAAACGTCCCCGTGGCGAAGTTCGGATCCTTCAGCAACTCGTATTTGAAAAACGATTTCTTGCCGACCGTGGCCGTGTGCACGAGGAAAAACGCAAAGCTGATCGCCGCGAGCAGCGCCTCGACAACGATTTCGTTCGAGCCGAACCAGTCGAGTTGCTCGCCGCGATCGAGCATGGCCTGCAATGCGCCGATGGCGAGACCCAGCGTGGCGAAGCCGAAGGCGTCGAACTTCGCGTCGTGTTTCGGTTCGCGCGCGGGCAGGAAGGTCGCCACGCCGAACAGCGCGAACGCGCCGATCGGCACGTTGATGAAAAACACCCAGCGCCAGTTGTAGCTGTCTGTGAGCCAGCCGCCGAGCGTCGGCCCGAGAATCGGTCCGACCATCACGCCCATGCCCCACACGGCCATGGCCTGCCCCTGCTTCTCGCGCGGGTTGATGTCGAGCAGGATTGACTGCGACAGCGGCACGAGCGACGCGCCGAAAATCCCCTGCAGCAAACGCGACGCGACGATCTGCGTGAGCGTCTCAGACAAACCGCACAGCGCCGACGACACCGTGAAACCGCCGATCGCGAAAATCAGCAGACGCTTGACGCTCAGCCGGTCGGACAGCCAGCCGGTGAGCGGCGTGGCGATCGCGGCGGCGACGATGTACGAGGTCAGCACCCACGTGATTTCATCCTGCGACGCGGACAGCGTGCCCTGCATATGCGGCAGCGCCACGTTGGCGATCGTGCTGTCGAGCGTCTGGATCAACGTCGCCAGCATGATCGAGACGGTGATCATCGGGCGGTTGAGCGGCGCGGCGGCGTTGGCCGCCGGAGTGTCGGAAGACATGAATGAGCGGGGTCGTCGATATAGTAAGCATGCTTAGTATATCGGTTGCGCGCGCGCCGGCCATCGGGAATTATGCGGAGCCTGAATTACGCCCGTTCAACGCTGAAAAACGAAGGCCTTTCGTATAATTCGCGCATGAAAACCCAACTCGATGAGCGCTTCGGCTTTCTGATTTCCGACGTCGGCCGCCTGACAGGCAAGCGGTTCGACGACCTCGCGAAGTCGTCGGTCGACTTGACGCGCGCGCAGTGCCGCGTGCTGGCCTATCTCGCGCACTACGGCGACACCAATCAGGCGCGGCTCGCGGACTTGCTCGAGGTCGCGCCGATCTCGGCGGGTCGCCTGCTGGATCGGATGGAAGAGGGTGGCTGGATCGAGCGGACGGCCAATCCGCAGGACCGCCGCGAGCGCCAGGTGCACATGACGCCGAAGGCTGAGCGCACGCTCGGCAAGGCGCGCAAGGTCGGCGACGAAGTCGCGCTCGAAGCGCTTAATGGCTTCACCGATGAGGAAGCGAAGCAGTTGATCGCCTTGCTGCAGCGGGTGCGCGGCAATCTGAGCCGGTTGGTGGATCGGTGACGAGAGGCGCGCGGCTGGCTGAGCGGGGGTGTTGACTGCGCCGGCGTCGGCCTCAAGCCGTAGCTTCACAGTCTGAAGGTCGGCGCAGCGCGTGCGGATGACGGCGCGCTTCGGCGCGTCGCGTGTCGACTACTTCGACTCCGGCGTCCCCGACGCTCCCGACGGCGGCACCAGCTCGAAACATGCCGGCGGCGCGACGGATGTTCTCGTTTTTGCATCGGTCTGCTGCGGGTCGATACATTTGAAAGCGCTTTGATCGCGCTGGACGAAAATCGTGTCGGCCGGTCCCGCACTGCCATGAGCGCCGTTCACGACGGCGACGATCTTGTAGCCGTCCTGGAGCAGCGTGGATAGTGTGGTCGCGCTGGTGCGCCACTGACTGTCGGGCGATGTCTGAGCCTGTGCGGCGCCTGCGGCAGTGCCGCTGAGAAACGCGATCGAAGCGGTAGCCACGGCGAGCGCGGCGGTGCGGAACGTCATCAAGAAACCTCCTTGAAGTTGCTGTAGTTGCAGTTCGGAAAGCCAAAACAAAAAAGCCGCTGAACCTTGCGGATCAGCGGCTTTTTCTTGCAACTGGTGGCGAATCAGGGACTCGAACCCCGGACCTGCGGATTATGATTCCGTCGCTCTAACCAACTGAGCTAATTCGCCGAAAGAAGCGAGATTATGCGGACGGCGCCGGAGACTGTCAACCCCCGGCGCACAACTTTTTCAAGAAGCCGTTTCGTGCATCAGACGCGTCAATCCTTCGCATAGATGTCCGAGTCCTTGGTCTCCCGGACAAACAGCATGCCGATCACAAAGGTGACGAGCGCGATCACGATCGGATACCACAGCCCCGAAAAGATATTGCCCTTCGCCGCCACGATCGCGAAGGCGGTGGCCGGCAGGAAGCCGCCGAACCAGCCATTGCCGATGTGATACGGCAGCGACATCGAGGTATAGCGGATGCGCGTCGGGAACATCTCCACCAGCATCGCCGCGATCGGGCCGTAGACCATCGTCACGTAGATCATCATGATCGTCAGTATCACCACGGTCATTGGCCAGTTGATCTGCGTGGGATCGGCCTTCGGCGCGTAACCGGCGGTCTTCAGCGTCGTCGCAAGGGTCTTGTCGAACGCTTTGCCTTGATCCTTGGCGTCCGCGGCCTTGCCGTCATACGTGTTGATCACCGTATCGCCGACCTTGATCTGCGCCAGCGTGCCCGCCGGCGCGGCGACGTTCTCGTAGTTCAAGCCGGCCTTCGAAAGCGCACTCTTGGCAATGTCGCAGGAGCTCGTGAACTTCGCGGTGCCGACCGGGTTGAACTGGAACGAGCACTCGTCCGGATTCGCGATCACGACGATCGGCGCTTTCGCGGTCGCCGCTTCCAGTGCCGGGTTCGTGTAGTGCGCCAGCGCCTTGAACAGCGGGAAGTACGTGCATGCGGCGATCAGCAGGCCGGCCATGATGATCGGCTTGCGGCCGATACGATCCGACAGCGAGCCGAAGAACAGGAAGAACGGCGTGCCGATCAGGAGCGCGATCGCGATCATGATGTTGGCGCTGCTGCCGTCTACCTTCAGCGTCTGCGTCAGGAAGAACAGCGTGTAGAACTGGCCCGTGTACCAGACCACGGCCTGGCCGGCGGTAAGGCCGATCAGCGCGAGAATCACGATCTTCAGGTTCTTCCACTGGCCGAAGGCTTCAGTCAGCGGCGCCTTGGAGGTCTTGCCTTCGGACTTGATGCGCTCGAACACCGGCGATTCGTGCAGTTGCAGACGAATCCACACCGACACGGCCAGCAGAAGGATCGAGACGATGAACGGAATGCGCCAGCCCCAGTCGCCGAACGCGTCCTCACCCATTGCGGTGCGCACGCCGAGAATCACCAGCAGCGACAGGAACAGGCCGAGCGTGGCGGTCGTCTGGATCCAGGCCGTATAGAAGCCGCGGCGTCCCGCCGGCGCGTGTTCGGCCACATAGGTGGCAGCGCCGCCGTACTCGCCGCCGAGCGCGAGGCCTTGCAGCATCCGCATCGCAATGAAGATCACGGGCGACGCGAAGCCGATCGACGCATAGCCCGGCAGGAAGCCGACCAGGAACGTCGACAGGCCCATGATCACGATCGTCACGAGGAACGTGTACTTGCGCCCGACCATATCGCCGAGCCGCCCGAACACGATCGCGCCGAACGGCCGGACCGCGAAGCCGGCCGCGAAGCTCAGCAGCGTGAAGATGAAGGCGGCTGTCGGATTGACGCCGGAGAAGAAGCTCTTGCTGATGAAGGCCGCCAGCGAGCCGGCCAGATAGAAGTCGTACCACTCGAAAACCGTACCCAGCGACGATGCGAAGATCACCCGCTTCTCTTCGCGCGTCATCGGCACGTGCGAGATTTGCCCGCCAACGGTAGCCATATGTCGTCTCCAATATTGATATGCACGCGGTTCGCCGGTAATGGCGTTCCCGTGAAACGGATTATTGGAGTGGAAACTTACGGCGTACTGACGTGGCGGGGTGAAATTGCAGCATGGGCTGCGCTGTGGGTTTTCGCCAAACATGCGCCTATCGGTCGGCAAATCTGGCTAATTCTCGCTCAACGTGTCGAAAAAGTGAGTCGACGAGCCGGAGCTTTCAAGGCGCGTTAGGGTAAGTCCCGGCCCGTTCATGTACATGCAAACTGACGCGTACGAGCGTGCCGGCAAGCCGCGGCGAAGTTTGATAGACATTGTCGTCGATTGTCAGCTCGCCGCCGTGCATGGTCGCGATCTCGCGGACGATCGCAAGTCCGAGGCCGCTGCCGTCACCTTCGCGGCCGAGAATCCGGTAGAAGCGCTCGATCACCCGCGAGCGCTCGGCGACCGGAATGCCGAGGCCGGTGTCCTCGACTTCCAGGTGCACGAGCCGCGCTGCCGCGTCATGTCGCACTCGGACGGTGATGCGGCCGCCCGGCGGCGTATAGCGGATGGCGTTGTCGATCAGGTTGGACAGCATTTCGCGCAGCATGACCGGATTGCCGTCCACTTCGACGGGTTCTTCAGGCGCTTCGTAGCCCAGATCCATCTGCTTGGCGAGCGCTGCCTGGACCCAGTCGCGCACTGCGTTGCGCGCGACCTCCGTCACTTCGACCGGCGTGAAAATCTGGCCCGACATGCGGTTCTCCGCGCGCGCCAGCGCGAGCAGTTGCGTGACGAGCCGCGCGGCATGCTCCGAACTGGTGGCGATCTGCTCGAGCGAGCGATGCACTTCCGCCGAGACGTCCTGGCGCAGCGCCAGCTCGGCCTGCGTGCGCAGGCCGGCAAGCGGCGTTTTCATCTGATGCGCGGCGTCCGCGATAAAGCGCTTTTGCAGCTCCATGTTCTGTTCGAGACGTGTCAGCAGATCGTTGAACGAGGTCACGAGCGGCTCGATTTCCGGCGGCGCGCGGCGCGCCTCGAGCGGCGACAGGTCGTCCGGACGGCGCGCGCGGATATGCGCTTGCAGCGCGTGCAGCGGCGCGAGGCCGCGCGAGAGTCCGAACCACACCAGCAGGATCGCGAGCGGCAGAATCACGAACTGCGGCAGGATCACGCCTTTGATGATGTCGTTGGCGAGCTGGCTGCGCTTGTCGAGCGTTTCGGCGACCTGCACCAGCACGGGTTGCGCGCCGGGCGTCTGCGGAAACTCGACGGTCGTGTAGGCGACGCGGATATCGTTGCCGCGCAGCACGTCGTCACGAAATTCGACGAGGCCCGGCTGCGGGCGGTCTTCCTCGTGCGGCAGCGGCATGTCGCGCTCGCCGCCCACCAGTTCGCCGCGCGTGCCGAGCACCTGGTAAAACACGCTGTCCACGTTGTCCGCGCGCAGAAAGTCGCGCGTGGAGTCGGGCAGTGTCAGTTCCGCCACGCCGTTCACCGGATGAATCTGGCGGGCCAGCACGTAAGCATCGGTTTCCAGGGCACGGTCGAACGGGCCGTTCGCGATCGACTTGGCGACCAGATAGGTGACCGCGAGACTCATCGGCCAAAGCAGCAGCAGCGGCGCCAGCATCCAGTCGAGAATCTCGCCGAACAGCGAGCGCGGGCGGGCCTGGGCGGCGGCTTCGGTTTCGTCTGGCGGGGCGAACGGATTGGCGTAGCGCTCGTCGCGCGCCTCGTCGAGGTCCGCCGCGTGCGCCGTAGCGCGGTCTGCGCGTGCGGACATGGGCGTCTTCTATTTGTAGTGATGGCTTGCCGGCATCGCGCCGGACGGCGGCGAGCCGGGCGGTTCGGGCTCGGCGGGCGGGGGCGTGGTCATGGCGTTCGTGCTCGCGCTTACGCTCGCCGGCGACGCCGCTTTCTCAAGGCAATAACCCAGACCGCGCACGGTGATGATACGCACGCCGCTCGGCTCGATTTTCTTGCGCAGGCGATGCACGTAGACCTCGATCGCGTTATTGCTGACTTCCTCGCCCCATTCGCACAGGTGATCGACGAGTTGTTCCTTCGATACCAGCCGGCCGATCCGTTGCAACAGTACTTCGAGCAAACCCAGTTCGCGCGCCGACAGGTCGATCACCTGCTCGTTGACATAGGCGATCCGGCCGACCTGGTCGAACGACAGCGAGCCGTGCCGCACGACCGTCGGGCCGCCGCCCGCGCCGCGCCGCGTCAGGGCGCGCACGCGTGCTTCGAGTTCGTTCAGCGCGAAGGGTTTGGCCATGTAGTCGTCGGCGCCGAGGTCGAGACCCTTGACGCGTTCATCGACGCTGTCCGCGGCGGTCAGGATCAGCACCGGCAGGGTGGAATTGCGCGCGCGCAGGCGCCGCAGCACCTCGAGGCCGGACATGCGCGGCAGGCCCAGATCGAGAATCAGCAGGTCGAAAGATTGCATGGACAGCGCGGTATCGGCCTCGACGCCGCTCTTCACGTGATCGACGGCATAGGCCGATTGGCGGAGTGATCGAACCAGACCGTCCGCGAGTATGCTGTCGTCTTCGGCAATCAGAATTCGCATGGTGCGCCAGCCTGGCCTTGCCGGCACCGTGGGTGTCCCCCGGCGCACAGCGGTCTCCGAAAATTATTGTGGGTAGTTGGGCAGCGCGACGGTAAAAATGCGCGTTCGCATGAGAATCGTGCTTGCCAAAACTACTGTTTTTTTATACAGTGTCTGGGTTTCGTGTGCTGTCCTTTCAAAGTGGGCTGCACATCTGCCTCAGACGCCGTTCATCATAGCAAAGGACGATTCATGGAAGAAAGCAAGAAAGGCTCGGCTGGACTGACGGCTGAAAAGAGCAAGGCACTCGCTGCCGCACTCGCACAGATCGAAAAGCAGTTCGGCAAAGGGTCGGTCATGCGGCTCGGCGCAGGTGAGGCGGTCGAAGACATCCAGGTGGTCTCAACCGGATCGCTCGGCCTCGACATCGCTCTGGGCGTCGGCGGTTTGCCGCGTGGCCGTGTGGTCGAAATTTATGGCCCGGAATCGTCCGGTAAAACCACGCTGACGTTGCAGGTCGTCGCCGAAATGCAGAAGCTCGGCGGCACGGCAGCGTTTATCGACGCGGAACACGCGCTGGACATCCAGTACGCGGGCAAGCTCGGCGTGAACGTGAACGAGTTGCTGGTTTCGCAGCCGGATACCGGTGAACAGGCGCTTGAAATTGCCGACGCACTCGTGCGCTCGGGCTCGATCGACATGATCGTGATCGACTCGGTCGCGGCACTCGTGCCGAAGGCTGAAATCGAAGGCGAAATGGGCGACTCGCTGCCGGGTCTGCAAGCGCGTCTGATGTCGCAAGCGCTGCGCAAGCTCACCGGCACGATCAAGCGCACGAACTGTCTCGTGATCTTCATCAACCAGATCCGCATGAAGATCGGCGTGATGTTCGGCAATCCGGAAACCACCACGGGTGGTAACGCGCTGAAGTTCTACGCGTCGGTGCGTCTGGACATTCGCCGTATCGGTTCGATCAAGAAGAACGACGAAGTGATCGGCAACGAAACGCGCGTGAAGGTGGTGAAGAACAAGGTGGCTCCGCCGTTCCGCGAAGCGATTTTCGACATTCTTTACGGCGAAGGCATTTCGCGTCAGGGCGAAATCATCGATCTGGGCGTGCAGGCCAAGATCGTCGACAAGGCCGGCGCGTGGTACAGCTACAGCGGCGAACGTATCGGTCAGGGTAAGGACAACGCGCGTGAATTCCTGCGCGAAAATCCGGATATTGCTCGCGAGATCGAAAACCGTATCCGTGAATCGCTGGGCGTGAATGCCATGGCTGAAGCCGTGACCGGCGCAGCCGCTGAAGTCGCGGACGAAGAAGAGTAACCATCACGTGATACGCAAGGGCCGGCCGTTGTCCGATTCCGGACGCCACGCGGACGGCCCGCGTGATGAAGACGACGAGTCGTTCGATCCATTCGAATCGTTCGACGCACACGACCGCGCTGCGGGCCGCAATCCGCAGCGCGCGCAGTTTGAATCCCCATCGCCCGTAGGCTCGGATTCCTCGGAAACCACCTACACCCGCTCACGCCGCGTTCCTGGCGAGGCGAAACTCGGGCAAGACGAAGCCAAACAGTCCAAACGTCCGGCACGGTCTTTAAAAGGCCGCGCGCTGGGCTATCTATCCCGCCGCGAATACAGCCGCACCGAACTGGCACGCAAGCTGAAGCCGTTCGTCGAGGAAACCGATTCGCTCGACACTGTGCTCGACTCACTGGAAGCCGAAAACTGGCTGTCCGATTCGCGCTTTGCCGAAAGCCTGATCCATCGCCGCTCGTCGCGATTGGGCGCGAGCCGGATCGTCGGCGAATTAAAGCAGCATTCGGTCGACCAGACGCTCGTCGAAGAGGCCAGCGCGCAATTGCGCGAAACCGAACTCGCCCGCGCGCATGCCGTTTGGCAAAAGAAGTTCGGCCGCCTTCCCGAAACACCCGCCGAACGGGCGAAACAGCAGCGCTTTCTCGCCTCGCGCGGATTTTCAGGCGCCACGATCGGCAAAATCCTCAAGGGAATCGACGAGGAGTGGAGCGGCGAGTAGCCGCGTCGTCCGCCGTTCGCCTACAAACCCTTTGGGACATAGCGTTCTGCTCCCAGCCACGCACGGCGCGGCCATGCGCGATCCGACCTGTCCCAAATACCCAGTATGCTAAAATTCGTGGGTTTTCCAATCCGGCCTTTCCTTCCCGCATGCCGCTCTCCCAGCCCGTGTCCCGTCAGTTGCGCCATCGTCGCGCAATCAGAGCGGAAGCCTATGAGCGAGCCGATGGCCTGTGGGATGTGGAAGCGTGCTTGACTGACGAAAAACCGCGTGACGTGATGCTTGCGTCGGGCGTCCGGCCCAATGGTCAGCCGATCCATGAACTCTGGCTTCGCATCACCATCGATCGCAAGCTCAATGTCGTCGACGCCGAGGCGTCGTCCGACTGGGTGCCCTATCCAGGTTTGTGCCAAGCCAGCAATCCCGCCTACCGTGCCCTTATCGGGCTCAATCTCCGTCAAAACTTCCGTCGTGAGTCTGCCCGTTTGCTCGGCGGCACGGCAGGTTGCACGCATCTCACCGAGCTGTGCGCGATCCTGCCGACCGCTGCGATTCAGGCATTCGCGGGTGAAGTCTGGAGTACCGGTGACAGCACGCCGGGCGCGAACGCAGGTTCAGGAGACGGATCGTCTAACAGCACAGGCGAGCATTCCAACGATAAACCGCCATTCCAGCTGGGACGCTGCCACGCGCTGCGTTTCGACGGCGAGGCGGTGCAGCAGTTTTATCCGCGCTGGTATGGCCGCGCTCCGTATACAGCGGATCGCGCGGCATCGTCAGGCGACGGGGCAGTCCGCCAGACAGGCGAGGGCGGCAACGCGTCCGGCATGAACGACGGCAGCGGAAACGAAGTTCAATCCAACTCTCAGACTGAAGGGAATCACGCATGAAGATTCACGAGTACCAGGGTAAGGAAATCCTGCGGAAATTCGGCGTCGCGGTACCGCGCGGCAAGCCGGTCTTCTCGGTGGATGATGCGGTCAAGGCCGCGGAAGAGCTCGGCGGCCCGGTATGGGTCGTGAAGGCTCAGATCCACGCGGGTGGCCGTGGCAAGGGCGGCGGCGTGAAGGTCGCCAAGTCGCTGGATCAGGTTCGCGAGTACTCGGAACAGATCCTCGGCATGCAGCTCGTCACGCACCAGACCGGTCCGGAAGGCCAGAAGGTGAATCGCCTGCTGATCGAAGAAGGCGCTGACATCAAGAAGGAACTGTATGTCGGCCTCGTGATCGATCGCGTCTCGCAGAAGATCGTCGTGATGGCATCGAGCGAAGGCGGCATGGACGTCGAAGAAGTCGCGGAAAAGACGCCCGAGCTGATCCACAAGATCGCCGTCGACCCGGCAACCGGTCTGAAAGACGCTGAAGCCGACGAACTGGCCACGAAGATCGGCGTGCCCGCCGCTTCGCTGCCGCAAGCGCGCGCGATCCTGCAAGGCCTGTACAAGGCATTCTGGGAAACCGACGCATCGCTGGCCGAAATCAACCCGCTGATCCTGACCGGCGACGGCAAGGTCATCGCGCTGGACGCCAAGTTCAACTTCGATTCGAACGCCCTGTTCCGTCACCCGGAAATCGTCGCGTATCGCGATCTGGACGAAGAAGATCCGGCTGAAGTCGAAGCCTCGAAGTTCGACCTCGCGTACATCTCGCTCGACGGCAACATCGGCTGCCTCGTGAACGGCGCTGGCCTCGCAATGGCAACGATGGACACCATCAAGCTGTTCGGCGGCGAACCGGCGAACTTCCTGGACGTGGGCGGTGGCGCCACGACCGAGAAGGTCACGGAAGCGTTCAAGATCATGCTGAAGAACCCGAACCTGACCGCGATTCTGGTCAACATTTTCGGCGGCATCATGCGCTGCGACGTGATCGCGGAAGGCGTGATCGCGGCGTCGAAGGCCGTCTCGCTGAAGGTGCCGCTCGTGGTCCGCATGAAGGGCACGAACGAAGACCTCGGCAAGAAGATGCTCGCTGAATCCGGTCTGCCGATCATCGCGGCGGACAGCATGGAAGAAGCGGCTCAGAAGGTCGTCGCGGCCGCTGCGGGCAAGGCGTAAGCCTCCCGTAGCCGCTTTTTCCAGGATTAACCAGGATTACGAATGGCGGCGTGCACGCGCTGCGGGCGAGAACATTCCGCCTCGCGGCGCCGCCGCATGACGCCAAACGAACAGAGGTCAATACATGTCGATTCTGATTAACAAAGACACCAAGGTCATCACGCAGGGCATCACCGGCAAGACCGGTCAGTTCCACACGCGTGCTTGCCGTGAATATGCAAACGGCCGCGAAGCGTACGTTGCGGGTGTGAACCCGAAGCGTGCCGGCGAAGACTTCGAAGGCATTCCTATCTACGCTAGCGTCGCTGAAGCCAAGGCTGAAACGGGCGCGACCGTGTCGGTGATTTACGTGCCGCCGGCAGGCGCTGCGGCTGCGATCTGGGAAGCCGTCGAGGCCGATCTGGATCTGGCGATCTGTATCACGGAAGGCATTCCTGTCCGTGACATGATCGAGCTCAAGGCACGCATGCGCGCAAAGAACAGCAAAACGCTGCTGCTCGGACCGAACTGCCCGGGCACGATCACGCCGGACGAACTGAAGATCGGCATCATGCCGGGTCACATCCACCGCAAGGGCCGCATCGGCGTCGTGTCGCGTTCGGGCACGCTGACGTACGAAGCAGTCGGCCAATTGACGGCGATCGGTCTCGGCCAGTCGTCGGCAGTCGGTATCGGCGGCGACCCGATCAACGGTCTGAAGCACATCGACGTGATGAAGATGTTCAACGACGATCCGGAAACGGACGCCGTCATCATGATCGGCGAGATCGGCGGTCCGGACGAAGCCAACGCGGCTGAGTGGATCAAGGACAACATGAAGAAGCCGGTGGTCGGCTTCATCGCCGGCGTCACGGCGCCGCCGGGCAAGCGCATGGGCCACGCCGGCGCGCTGATCTCGGGCGGTGCTGACACCGCTGAAGCGAAGCTGGAAATCATGGACGCGTGCGGCATCAAGGTCACGAAGAACCCGTCGGAAATGGCGCGTCTTCTGAAGGCAATGCTGTAAGTCGAAATTCGCGCGCTGTCACGGCGCGTTTTTTGATACGCTTACGAAGTCCTTTCGTGAGCATGCGGTTCAAAAAGCGGGGGAGTGTAGACTCCTCCGCTTTTTTATTGGCCGCTCGCCGTATTTCTTCTTATTCTTTCAATCATGCTCGAGTTCTTCGCCACGCTTCACTGGGGCGCCGTCATCCAGATCATCGTCATCGACATTCTGCTGGGTGGCGATAACGCGGTCGTGATCGCGCTGGCCTGCCGCAATTTACCGCCGGCCCAACGCACGAAAGGCGTGCTGTGGGGCACGGCAGGCGCGATCGTGCTGCGCGTGGCGTTGATCGCGTTCGCGGTCGCGCTGCTCGATGTGCCGCTGCTCAAGTTCGCGGGCGGACTGTTGCTGCTGTGGATCGGCGTGCGTCTGATGGCGCCGGCGCACGACCCGCATGAGAACGTCAAGCCGGCCGACAAGCTGATGTCGGCGATCAAGACCATCATTGTCGCGGACGCGGTGATGAGCCTCGACAACGTGATCGCGATCGCGGGCGCGGCTGAGGCCGCCGATCCGGAGCACCGTCTCGCGCTGGTGATTTTCGGGCTGGTGGTGAGCATTCCGTTGATCGTGTGGGGCAGCCAGCTGGTTCTCAAGCTGCTTGACCGCTTCCCGATCGTCATCACGCTCGGCGCCGGGCTGCTTGGCTGGATCGCGGGCGGGCTGATCATCAACGACCCGGCAGGCGATCGTTGGCCGATCCTCGATACGCCATTGGCCGAATACGGCATGAGCATCGCGGGGGCGTTGTTCGTCGTCGTCCTCGGCTATCTGCTCAAGCGCCGCAACGCCCATCGCGCGGCGGCTTGAGACGCGCTTCGGTGTCGACATGAGTCGAACTACGCTGCAACGTTAGCCATTCGGCTGACTGTCTGACACGAACACCGGTGGCTACGATTGATACGCCTGTTCCCGATCCGTGGGGCAGGCGTTTTCGTTTCAGGAGCCTGCCGATGATCTTCACTTTGCCTTATTCCCCTTACTCCCAGTCCTCGCTGGCCACGCGCTCACGATCTTGCCGGGCTGGCTGGTCAGCGCGGCTCGCGCGGGCCTGCCGACGCCTCGGCTTCGGTTTCACGCTGATCGAACTGATGATCGTGCTGGCTATCGTCGGCGTGATCGCCGCTTATGCGATTCCCGCGTATCAGGACTATCTGGCTCGCAGCCGCGTCGGCGAAGGGCTCTCGCTGGCGGCGTCCGCAAGGTTGGCGGTGGCTGAAAACGCCACGAGCGGTAACACGTTCAGCGGCGGCTATGCGTCGCCGCCCGCCACCCGCAACGTCGAGTCCATTCGGGTCGACGACGACACCGGCCAGATCACCGTCGCCTTCACGACGCGCGTCGCAGCGGTTGGTTCGAACACGCTCACGCTCGTGCCGTCGGTGCCCGACAATGCGGATGCGCCGACTGCGCGCGTCGCGTTGAGCAAGGGCAGTGTGCAGGCGGGCGCGCTCACGTGGGAATGTTTCGCGGGCGGCAAAGCGGCGTCCTCGCTGCCGGCGCCCGGCGCAGGTCCAGCACCCGCCGATGCGCCCACGTTGCCGTCAAATCTCGCCCCACCGGAGTGCCGTTCGTGAGCGAATGCGACATGAGCGCGCGATAACCGCGCGAGTGAGGCGGCGTCGCAGTTGTCCGCACGTAAAGGCTGATTTTTGGGATATTTCAGCCGGGCCGGCGCACAGCAGGAGAATTTTTTTGTATAGTGCGCCGGTTGCTGACGCCCACCGGTTCCTCGATGCCCACCCCTTTCGCGCGCTATCTGTCTTTCAGTTTGTTGGCTCTCGCGTTGGTGCTGCCTTATGCAGTTGTCAACCACACCTATCCGATTCCGACCTTTTACGCTGAATTCACGGCACTCGCCCTGTATCTGGCAACCGGCGCGGGTGTCGTGCTGCTGGTAGCGAGCGCCAGGCCGCGCGTGACGTTCGCCTCGCCGATGGTCGCGCTGGTGCCGTTGCTGTTCGGGCTGCTGCTGGTGGCTCAGTCGGTGGTATTGCCGGTCTCGCAGCCTTCGATGAACTGGCTCGGCGGCGGCTATCTGCTGGCGGCCTTCATGGCGACTCATGCCGGTTATGGCTTCACGCGGGCCAAGCTCAACGAGACCGCGTTGCGCTGGGCGGCGGGGGCGTTGATTGTCGGCGGGCTGTTTGCGGTGTTTTGCCAGGTCATTCAGTTGTTTCACCTCGAAGTGCGCGTGTCGCCGCTCGTGGTCGCCTATAACGTGACGGTCCAGCGCCGGCCGTTCGGCAACATGGCTCAGGCCAACCACCTCGCCACCTACATCGCGTTTGCGATGGCGGGCGCGCTGTTCCTCGTGCAAACGCGGCGAATCGCCGTGAGCATCTGGTTCCTCGTGTCGACGATTTTCGCGGTAGGCCTTGCGCTGACCGTGTCGCGCGGGCCGTGGCTGCAAATGGGTGTGATCGTGGTGGCAGGTTTCTGGATGGCATTCGCGCAGATGCGCGACCGGTCGCAGGTACGCCGCGGCAATCGCGAGTGGATCATTCCAATTGCGCTGGCCGTGCTGTTTTTCGTGATCAACGCGCTGATCCGTTGGGCCAACGTTCGCTATCACCTGGAGCTCGGACAGTCCGCGGCGGAGCGTTTTCAGGACGCTGGCCAGATCGCGCCGCGCCTCGCGCTGTGGAAATACGGCTGGACGATGTTCAAGACGCATCCGGTACTGGGCGTCGGTTGGGGCGAATTTCCGAGCTATCAGTACGAGTTTGCCAAGTTGCTCGGCGGCGTCGAGATCGCCAATAATTCGCACGACATTTTCATCGACCTGCTCGCGAAGACCGGTCTGGTCGGGCTGGCGATCGTGCTGTTCGGTCTGATTACGTGGCTCGTGCGCGTGGTGCGCGCGCCGCAAAGTTCGGCTCGCGTATTCGGCATTGCGTTGATCGGTGTGCTGGTCATGCACGCGCTGGTCGAATATCCGCAGCAGTACATGTTCTTCCTGCTGCCGGCCATGTTCGTGTTCGGCCTGCTGGAAACGCGGCCGCTGCGGTTCGTGCCCCCCCGGCTGTCGTTCGGCGTCTTTGCCGTGGTGGTGTTCGGCGGGTTGGCCGCGCTGTATCCGGTGTATCGCGACTATGCGCGCGCCGAGGTGCTGTACTACGGCCAGCGTCCCGCCGAGCAATATCGCGCGGACCCGTCGTTCCTGTTCCAGGCGTGGGGCGAGTATGGTATGGCGACGCTTTTGCCGATGAATTCGACGGATCTGCCACTCAAGCTCGCCATGCACAAACAGGCTATGGCGTTGTTGCCGGGCGAAACCGTGTTGCGTCGCTATGCAGTGTTGCAAGCGTTGAGCGGCGATCAGGCCGGGGCACTCGATACCGTCGAACGCCTGAAAATTTTCGCCACGGAACTGAAGGACTGGCCGTCGCAACTGAGTTACGTGTACCAGCTTTGCGACGAGCAGAAAACGCTGACCGGTTTCAAGGCGGAACTGGTCAAGCGCTACGGCATACCAGCAGCCGACGTCAACGAGGACGACGACAGCGACGAGGAGTGAGGCGCTACGTTCGCTTCAAAGCTTCAAAGCTTCAAGTCTTCAAGTCTTCAAGTCTTCAAGGCTTTAAAGTTGGCGCGGGTTGACCACGCACGTGGTCGTCAACCCGCCACCCAATCCCCCGACTTCCCCCCGTGCTTCTCCAGCACCCGCACATCGGTAATCGTCATCCCGCGATCCACCGCCTTGCACATGTCGTACACCGTCAGCAGCCCGACCTGCACGGCAGTCAGCGCTTCCATCTCCACGCCCGTTCGCCCCAGCGTTTCAACCTGCACCGTGCAATGCACGCCCGGCAGCGTGTCATCAAGCTCGAAATCCACTTTCACGCGCGTCAGCGCGAGCGGATGACACAGCGGAATTAAATCAGCAGTGCGCTTCGAGCCTTGAATCGCGGCAATCCGCGCGATGCCGATCACGTCGCCCTTTTTGGCATTGCCGTCGCGAATCAGCGCGAACGTCTCCGGCAGCATGCGAATCGATCCGCGCGCAATGGCGATGCGTCTGGTCTCCTGCTTGCCGCCGACGTCCACCATATGCGCCTGGCCGGCTGCGTCGAAATGAGTGAGTTCAGGCATGGTTGGGCTCCTTAAGAGGGCGCCTATCATAGCAGTGCGGCAAAGGCGCACGGCGGCGGTGCGCTTCCAGAGACAAAGGGCCCCCCGCCATGACTCGCGATCGGCGCAGGCAAAGCGGCAATCGCCCGAATCCCCTGACACGAATCACATGAATTCCCGCGACGACTGACTACAATTGCCCCATGCCCGCTATCTTAGTCCGAGCGGCGGGCGTCGCTTTCGACTTCGTCAACTCGACCTCGCGATGCGTCCGAAACGGTTCCTCGCTGCGTTGCTCTCAATCGCGCTGGCCGCGCCGCCGGGCGCGTTCGCGCAATCGCCCGGCGGGTCGAGTATCGCGCTCAACACGTTGCCCGCGGAGCCGCCGCTGGTCAGCGGCCCGGTCGATGCCTACGCCGATCCGCTCGTGCCGTCCGACATCGCGCAGGGCGTGTTCGGCGTGTACGGCGGCGCGCAGAGCCGCTTCTCCGGCAATACTGGCGTGAACGCCAATTGGCGCGCACCGATCGTCACGCAGCAACTGCCCGATCTCGGCAACGGCGGTTCCGGCTCACTTACGCCGCAGGCGGAGCGCAAGCTCGGCGAGCGCGTGATGCGCGAACTGCGCCGCGACCCCGACTATCTCGACGACTGGCTGGTGCGCGACTATCTGAACTCGGTTGCCGCGAAACTTGCCGCGGCGGCGAGCGCGCTGTATATCGGCGGATATCGTCCGGACTTCGATCTGTTCGCCGTGCGCGACCCGCAGATCAACGCCTTCTCGCTGCCGGGCGGTTTTATCGGCGTGAACACCGGCCTGATCGTGGCCACCCAGACCGAGTCCGAGTTGGCATCGGTGCTGGGTCACGAGATGGGACACGTCTTGCAGCGGCACATCTCGCGCATGATCACGACCGGCGAACGCAGCACCTATGCGGCGCTCGCGGGCCTATTGTTCGGCGTGCTGGCGGGCGTGCTCGCGCATAGCGGCGACCTCGGCAGCGCGATTGCGATCGGCGGCCAGGCGTATGCGGTCGACAACCAGTTGCGTTTCTCGCGTTCCGCCGAGCACGAGGCGGACCGCGTCGGCTTTCTGCTGCTTGCCGGCGCCGGCTACGATCCCTACGCGATGACAACCTTCTTCGGCCGCCTCGATCGGGCCGCGATGAGCGACACCGGCATTCCGGCGTATGCGCGCACGCATCCGCTGACCGGCGAACGGATTGCCGACATGGAGGACCGTGCGCGCCGTGCGCCTTACCGGCAACCGCACCAATCGGCCGAATATGGTTTCGTGCGGGCGCGGTCTCGTCTGCTGCAGGACCGCTCGCGCAGCGAGTACGGCGACGAGATTTCGCGCCTGCGCTCCGAGATCGAGGACCGCACGGCGGTCAACGTCGCGGCCAACTGGTACGGCATGGCGTACGGGCAGATGCTGTTCGAACGTTACGACGACGCGTCGGCGTCGCTGGCGTCGTCCCGCGCGGCGTTCGCGACGGGCGAGCAGGCCGAGGGCGGCACGGCGCGCAGTTCACCGAGCCTCGACGTGTTGGCCGCTGACATTGCGCGGCGCGCCGGCCGCGACGACGAGGCCGCGCGGCTGGCCGAGCTGGCGCAGAGGCGCTGGCCGCAGTCGAATGCCGCCATCGACATGCATATCCGCACCTTGCTGACTTTGCACCGTTTTGCCAATGCTCAGGCGCTTGCGCAAAAAGAGACCCGTATCCAGCCCGATCAGCCGGCCTGGTGGCTGTATCTCGCCCAGGCTAGCGCGGGCACGGGCGACGCGTTGACACAGCATCGTGCGATGGCCGAGAAGTTCGCCCTCGAGGGAGCGTGGCTTTCGGCGATCCGGCAATTGAAGGACGCGCGCGATCTGAAGACGATCGGCTACTACGACCTCGCGACCGTCGACGCGAGGCTGCATGAGATGGAAAGCCGCTATCAGGAGGAGCGGCTGGACGAGAAGAGTTGAGCGTTGCCTGGTTGCCGGCGCTTCACGAGTTCAGCGCACTGGCCTCGTCGAAGCACAGCGCCGCGCGCGGGCTAGTGCTCAAGCGCCCGCAGCCGCCGGACTCGGCACAAACCTAAACCGCGCGGCCACGTCGCCTCGCCGCACAGCCTGCAGCGGCAATACAACCTGATTGTTCCAGCGAAACTCACCGCTCATTGAATCGTCCGCCAGCGTTGCGTGATCGGAGAACACTTCCAGATCGTGGTCGTGCAAGACGGCAACTCTCGGCGGCGTTGCGCCATCGGCGAAGAGAATGCCGCCTTCTTCATCGACGAACACTGCGGTCGGCTCAAATGGGCCGCCAGCCTGATCCTGCAAAGCAAGCACGCAGCGAGCCTCGACGCCCGCTGCGGCCGATAACCTCACCACCCACGGCGTATAGCCCAACTCGACATACACCCGCTGCGGGCCGTTCTGGAAGTACCACTGCCCGCGCTCGTCAGCGTCGTAATTCCGGTTGATGAACGCGAGCAACGCTTCGTGACGGATCGGTGTGCCCGGCGAACCACTTGCCTGCGCGGCCTCGTCGCGCATGCGCCAGTTGCCGCGTCTGTCCAGCATCAGCCACCCTGTGCAACTCGGTACATTCGGCCACTTGGTCAAGGCCTGCTTGACGATGTCATCCATGATCGACGTGTCGCTCCAGATAGCCGAGCACGCGCCGCGACAGCCAGTCGATGCGGCCCGGAAACGGCCCGGTCATAAAGCCGGCGTGGCCGCCATGCTCGGGTTGGTCGAGTTCCACCGCTGCCGAGACTTCATGCCGCGACGGCAATGCCTCAGCCGGCAGGAACGGATCGTTGCGCGCGTTCAGCACCAGCGTCGGCACCTGAATATGCGGCAGCAGCGGACGCGTGGTCGCCGTGCTCCAGTAGTCGTCGGTATCGCGAAAACCGTGCAGCGGCGCGGTCACCACGTTGTCGAACTCGTACATGGTGCGGCTCGCGAGCATCGCGTCACGATCGAACAGGCCCGGAAACTGAACCAGCTTCTGGGCGGCCTTCTGCTTGAGCGTCTTCAGGAAGCTGCGCGTGTAGACGAGGCCGAAGCCTTGTGACAACGCGCGGCCGCCGGCATGCACGTCGATCGGCGTCGAGATCGCCGCGGCGGCCGAGATCACCGACGCCGCGTCCTCACGCCGTTCGCCCAGCCAGCGCAGCAGCACATTGCCGCCGAGCGACACGCCGGCCGCCACGATCGGCCCGCGATGCGCGGCGCGCAAGCGCCGCAGCACCCAATCGACTTCGTTGCTGTCGGCGAGATGATAGAAGCGCGGCATGCGGTTCAACGCTCCGCTGCAACTGCGAAAGTGCGGCACGACGCCGTGCCAGCCACGCTCGCGCGCGGCCGCCATCAGCGAAGCGGCATAGTGCGAGCCCGAGCTGCCTTCGAGGCCGTGAAACAGCACGAAGAGCGGGGCGGTGTCGGCGGGAATGTGAGGTGCGGCGTCAAGCTGGGCGTCATGTTGCACCCAGTCGAGATCGATGAAATCGCCGTCGGGCGTGTCCCAGCGCTCGCGCCGAAACGAGACGGCGGGACGACGTGCGAACAGCGACGGGACGATGGTCTGCGCATGCCGGTTCGGCAGCCAGAGCGGCGCGCGGTAGAGCAACTCGACGGCGGCTTCGACCGTCGCTTCGACGGCGGCCGCGGCGCGTGCCGCCGTGCCGGAAGCAGCGGGTTGATCGGATTGATCGTGCGTGGTGCCCAAAAGGGACTTCCTGCGGGGCGTGCTCATGCCTGCTTCAAAACGAAAAAGTAAAACGCGCGGCGCGCGTCAGTGCAGCGACCCCTGGCCATGCCGCATCTTCGTGGCGAACTGGCTGGCGGCCTCATTGGGCATCGGACTCGCGTGGATGTGCGCGATGCGCCATTCGCCGCGTTCGTGAACCATCACATAAGTCGTGAACACCATGGCGGGCGTGGCCTTCGGGTCGGCCGGCCGGTGCGCTTCGGCAATCGCGTAGACCACGGTGCCGAGGCTGTCGTAGACACGGATATCGAGCGGTTCGATGGAGACCCGCGCGGTTTCGAGCTGGATCTGCAAGCCCGCGCGAATGCTGTCGAGGCCGTGCAGGTGGGAGCCGTCGGCGCAGATGCAGCTGACGAACTCTTCATCGATCCACAGACCCATCAAGCTGTCGATATTGACCTCGGCGACGGCCTGGTAATAGGCGTTCAGGGTATCGGCGGCGGCTTCGAAGATATGGGCAAAACGTGGCATGGCTCGTCAGTCTCTTGTGCGCGGCGCGCGGTTGCGGGACAGCGGTCAGCGGGACAGTCCGGGGCACCGGACCATCGCACCCGAGCGCCAGAATGCCCGCGCCGCAAGGCGCGAACATGACGCGACGCGCTCAGGGCGTGCGGTGTTGCGTGCAAGTGTCAGCGCGTTTAGCGTTGCGCCAGCAACATGCCGCGCAAATCGCCGAATACCTGCTCGGCGCTCAACTGCTTCAGGCAGTTCAGATGACCGAGCGGACACTCGCGCTCAAAACAGGGGCTGCATTCGAGATGAAGCCATTGTACCTTCGCAAGCTCGGACAAGGGCGGCGTATGGCGCGGATCGGTCGAACCGTACACGGCCACCAGCGGCCGGCGCAGCGCGGCGGCCACATGCATCAGTCCGGAATCGTTGGTGACGACGGCATTCGCGCGCGAGATCAGCGCACAGGCCTCGCCCAGCGCCGTCTGGCCGCACAGGTTGCGCACGTTCGGCGCTCGCTCGGCGATGGCCTGCGCGAGCGGCGCGTCTTTCGGGGAACCGAGTGCGACGATCTGCGTGTACGGAAACGACTGGCCGACCATTTGCGCGAGCGACGCGAAGTGCTCGGGCGGCCAGCGCTTGGCCGGCCCGTATTCGGCGCCCGGGCAGAACACCAGCAGCGGCACGCGCGTGTCGAGATTGAAGCGCGCCGAGACGCGCGACGCTTCGTTCAGGTCCGCGTCGAGGCGCGGCATCGGCAGGTCGTCGGGCAGCTTGGCGCCGGGCGCGTAGGCGAGGGCGGCGTATTGACCGACCATCGGCGGGCGCTCGTCTTTCCGCGGATTCGCGTGACGCACGTTCAACAGGCCATAGCGGCTCTCGCCGGTATAGCCGATGCGCAGCGGGATGCCCGCCATCCACGGAATCAGGGCCGACTTGAGCGAGTTCGGCAGCACGTAGGCGGCGTCGTAGCCGACATCGCGCAAGTCGCTCGCCAGTTGCCAGCGGCGCAGCATTTGCAGCTTGCCGTGCGCGAGATCCGTGGCGTAGACGTCGCGAATTTCCGGCATGCGTTCGAGTACAGGCGCGACCCACGAGGGCGCGACCGCGTCGATGACGATGCGCGGATGCAATTTCACGAGGCGCGCAAACAGCGGCTGCGCCATCAATGCGTCACCGATCCAGTTCGGTGCGATAACCAACGCGCGACGCATCAGAGTGAGTGTCCGGTGTCGAAACGAAACCCCGCGCACGATGTACGCGAGGTTCGGGGTGTCAATGGGAATAGGCGGAACGCCGCAGCGGCGGCGCGCTTACGACGCGCTCGACCAGACAGCGGCGTGCCGGGCAACGCCGCAACCGGTTAGCGCCCGGTGTTCGGGATCAATGACCCTTGACCACTTCGCCGTCGCGCAGCTTGTAACGCGTGCTGCAGTAGGGGCACTTGGCTTCGCCGTGCGTGACGTCGATAAAGACACGCGGATGCGCGCTCCAGCGCGGCATGGCCGGGTTGGGGCAATACGCCGGCAGGTCTTTCGCCGACAGTTCGACCAGCGGCATTTCCTTGATTTCGCTCATGAGACGTTCTCGTTGTATGCAGGGTGCGTGCGGCGCGCCGGTTGATCCCGGCGCAGCGCGCGTTAGATCTTGGTCAGCCAGTTCGCGTACTTGTCGCTCTTGCCGTTCACGATATCGAAGAAGCCCGACTGCAGCTTCTCGGTGATCGGGCCGCGTGCGCCCGAGCCGATCGTGCGGTTGTCGAGTTCGCGGATCGGCGTGACTTCGGCGGCGGTGCCGGTGAAGAACGCTTCGTCGCAGGTATAGACCTCGTCGCGCGTGATGCGCTTTTCGATCACCTGGATGCCCGCGTCGCGCGCCAGCGTGATGACCGTGTCACGCGTGATGCCGTCGAGGCACGACGACAGGTCAGGCGTGTACAGCTTGCCGTTGTTCACGAGGAAGAAGTTCTCGCCCGAGCCTTCCGACACGTAGCCGTCCACGTCGAGCAGCAGTGCTTCGTCGTAACCGTCGGCGATGGCTTCCTGGTTGGCGAGGATCGAGTTCACGTACCAGCCCGACGCCTTGGCGCGGACCATCGACACGTTCACGTGATGGCGCGTGAACGACGAAGTCTTCACGCGGATGCCCTTGGCAATGCCGTCTTCACCGAGGTAAGCGCCCCACGGCCAGGCGGCGATCGCCACGTGGATGGTGTTGCCCTTGGCCGATACGCCAAGCTTTTCCGAACCGACCCAGATAATCGGGCGCAAGTAGCAGGACTCGAGCTTGTTTTCGCGGACCACTTCGCATTGCGCGGCGGCAAGCGTTTCATGGTCGAACGGCACGTCCATCTGGAAGATCTTGGCCGAGTTCAGCAGGCGCTTGGTGTGTTCCTGCAGACGGAAAATCGCGGTGCCGCCGTCGGCCGTCTTGTAGGCGCGTACGCCTTCGAAGACGCCCATGCCGTAATGCAGCGTGTGGGTGAGCACGTGGATCTTGGCATCGCGCCAATCGATGAGCTTGCCATCCATCCAGATCTTGCCGTCGCGGTCGGCCATTGACATACGATTCTCCAGCGGGTGCGTTGTTAGGCGTAGCTAAGTCGGGTATAGCCAGGACCCGCATTTTAACGTCTTTTGCACACGGAACGGGCATTTGGCCGCATTCCCGACGCTATAATCCAGCGCACGCATAATTCATATCCGGATGCGCCAGCGGGTGCTTGACGACCTGGCGCCGACTTCCCATCGTTGCAGCGCCCTTGGGCGCCCGCGTTTCGCCCCCATGCTCGCTCGCCTGTCAGATACCAATCGCCGTGCCTTCCGCCAAGGCGCGCGCGACTATTCGCCCACCCTGATGGCGATTTTCTCCTGGGGGCTCGTCACCGGCATCGCCATGAGCAAATCGGTGCTCACGTTGCCGCAGTCGCTCACCATGTCGCTGCTGTGCTACGCCGGCTCGTCGCAACTGGCGGTGCTGCCTCTGCTCGCAGCCAAGCTGCCGATCTGGACCGTGCTGCTCACCGCGGCGATGGTCAATACGCGTTTCGTGATCTTCAGTGTCGGACTCGCGCCGCATTTTTCGTATCTGCCGATGTGGCGGCGCATCGTGCTCGGCTACTTCAACGGCGACGTGATCTATCTGCTGTTCCAGAAGAAGAGCTTCCCGACGGGCTATGTGCCGGGCAAGGAGGCGTACTACTGGGGCATGGCGATTTGCAGCTGGCTGTCGTGGCAGGTGTCGTCCATCGCCGGGATTTTGCTGGCGAGCCTGATTCCCGATAACTGGGGCCTCGCGCTGGCGGGCACGCTGGCTTTGCTGCCCATCATGGTGTCGGCAATCGCGACGCGCTCCACGCTGGTCGCGGTGGGCATCGCCGGTGTGGTGTCGCTGCTCGCTTTCGATCTGCCGTACCGGCTTGCGCTGCCGCTCGCGGTGATCGCGGCAATCATCGCCGGCAGCGCCGCCGACCTGATGGTCGAGCGCGCCGACTTGCGCCGCATCCGCAACAGCGCCGGAGATTCCCGATGACATCCACGCAGATCTGGCTGGCCATTTTCGGCATGACCTTGGTCACCACCGTGACACGCGCGATGTTTCTAATCGGCGGCGAACGCACCGTTTTGCCGGCGCGAGTGCAGCGCATGCTGCGTTATGCGCCGGCTGCGGCACTCGCCGCCGTGGTTCTGCCGGACGTACTGGCGACGCCCGACGGTTTGTCGTTCGCGCCGTCGAATCATGAGTTCTACGCCACGCTGGCGGGTCTCGCGTGGTTTTTGTGGCGGCGCACCATGCTCGGCACGATTGTCGTCGGAATGGTCGTGTTCACGCTGTTGCGCCTCTTCATGTGATTGAAGAGGCAGGAAATGATGCGTTGCGGCGTCAGCGCCCTTGGCTCCAAATACGGGACATTCGCCCGGTCGCGGGTCAGAAGGCTGTGTGGATCAGTTAAAATGCTTGTTTTCCGGGATAAGCGCGCCGCTGCAGGGCGCGCGGGCCGCGGCTCTGCCGTCGGCACCCCTTCAGTGGAGCCGCTGCCGTGCCTGAGCGCTGGAGTTCACCGCGCTTAAGTGCCGCGCGCCGTCCGCCACCGCCTTCCCATCAACTCGCACACACACGCCCATGAACAAGGTATTGCGTCTCTCCGATCTGATCGCCGAAGGCCAGCTATCCGGCAAACGCGTGTTCATCCGCGCCGATCTGAACGTGCCGCAGGACGATCAAGGCAACATCACCGAAGACACCCGTATCCGCGCCTCCGTGCCGGCCATCAAGGCCTCGCTCGATGCAGGCGCCGCCGTGATGGTCACGTCACACCTGGGCCGTCCGACCGAAGGCGATTTCAAGCCGGAAGATTCGCTGGCGCCGGTCGCGAAGCGGCTGGCCGAACTGCTCGGCCGTGACGTGCCGCTGGTGGCAAACTGGGTCGAAAATGGCGTGAACGTCGCGCCGGGCTCGGTCGTGTTGCTGGAAAACTGCCGCGTCAATAAGGGCGAAAAGAAGGATTCCGACGAGCTCGCGCAGAAAATGGCGAAGCTCTGCGACATCTACGTGAACGATGCGTTCGGCACCGCGCACCGCGCTGAAGCCACCACGCACGGCATCGCCAAATACGCGCCCGTCGCGTGCGCCGGCCCGCTGCTGGCCGCCGAACTCGAAGCGCTCGGCAAGGCGCTGGGCGCGCCGAAGCGTCCGCTGGTGGCGATCGTCGCCGGCTCGAAGGTTTCCACCAAGCTGACCATTCTGAAGTCGCTGGCCGACAAGGTCGATCAGCTGATCGTGGGCGGCGGCATCGCCAACACCTTCATGCTGGCTGCCGGCCTGAAGATCGGCAAGTCGCTCGCCGAGGCCGATCTGGTGAACGAAGCCAAAGCCATCATCGACGCCGCGAAAGCGCGCGGCGCCTCGGTGCCGATCCCGACCGACGTGGTCACGGCCAAAGAGTTTTCGCCGACCGCCAAGGCCGAAATTAAGGCCGTCGCCGACGTTCAAGACGACGACATGATCCTCGACATCGGACCGGAAACGGCCAAGGTGCTCGCCGCGCAACTGGAAAAAGCCGGCACGATCGTGTGGAACGGCCCGGTCGGCGTGTTCGAATTCGACCAGTTCGGCAACGGCACCAAAACGCTGGCGGATGCGATCGCCAAGTCGTCGGCGTTCTCGATTGCCGGCGGCGGCGACACGCTCGCGGCGATCGCCAAGTACGGCATCCACGACAAGGTCAGCTATATCTCGACGGGCGGCGGCGCCTTTCTCGAGTTCCTCGAAGGCAAGAAGCTGCCCGCTGTCGACGTTCTGGAATCGCGGGCTTAATGTGACGACGCGCTCCCCAACGGCAAAGTCTGCAAAAGCGCGCGGCGGCAAGCCGCGCAACACCGCAGCAGCATCGGCAGGGGAGCGCGCGGCGCGCTCCGCCGCCACTCCGGCAGCGGCCGATCCCGCGTTTGAATTCGCGACCGGCCCGGTTAGCGCCGAACAGCAGCAAGAAGAATCCGGGGCGTCCCTCGCGCTCGCGGAGTTGACCACTGCCGGTGAGACAGCGGAATTGTCCAGCGCAGATGCTGTGCAAACCGCCTCCCCATCCGCAGAACTCCCCGACGAAGAACTCGCCCCGCCACCGGCACCCCCCGTGCTGGTCTCGAACACCGCTTCATCCAATAAAGCGACGCTGGTTTCAACCGGCGCGCAGCCCCCGGCAGCATCCTTCGGTGCGCAGCCTCCGCATCCGACTCGCAGCGCTCTTTCCAGCGATCTCACCCAGACGAGGAGACTCATGCATCGCGCCACCAAGATTGTCGCCACCATCGGCCCGGCTTCCAATACGCCGGAAATCCTGCTGCAAATGATTCAGGCAGGGCTGGACGTGGTGCGGCTCAATTTCTCGCACGGCACCGCCGACGACCACCGCCAGCGCGCCGAATTCGTGCGCGAGGCGGCCCGTCAGGCCGGCCGCGAAGTCGCCATCATGGCGGACCTGCAAGGCCCGAAAATCCGGGTCGGCAAATTTGAAAACGGCAAGATCATGCTGGTCGCCGGCGAGCCGTTTGTGCTCGACGCCGACTGCGAACTCGGTAACGAGCAGCGCGCCGGTCTGGACTACAAGGACCTGCCGCGCGACCTGAAACCGGGCGACGTGCTGTTGCTCAACGACGGCCTGATCGTGCTGAACGTTTCGCGCGTGATCGGCAACGAGATCCACACCGTCGTCAAGATCGGCGGCGAGCTGTCGAACAACAAGGGCATCAACCGCCAGGGCGGCGGCCTGTCCGCGCCCGCGCTGACCGCGAAGGACATGGAAGACATCCGCACCGCCATGTCGCTCGGCGTGGATTATGTCGCGGTATCGTTCCCGAAGAACGCCACCGACATGGAAATGGCCCGCCAGTTGGCGAACATCGCCGGCGCGCCGTTCGGCATCAAGCCGAAGATGATCGCCAAGATCGAGCGCGCGGAAGCCATTCCGGCGCTGCAGGGCATTCTCGACGCGTCGGACGGCATCATGGTCGCGCGCGGCGATCTGGCCGTGGAAGTGGGGAATGCCGCAGTCCCCGCGCTGCAAAAGCGGATGATCCGTATGGCGCGCGAATCGAACAAGTTCGTGATCACCGCCACGCAAATGATGGAGTCGATGATCCACGCGCCGGTGCCGACCCGCGCCGAAGTGTCGGACGTTGCCAACGCCGTGCTGGATGGCACGGACGCGGTGATGCTGTCGGCGGAATCGGCGGCGGGCAAGTATCCGGTGCAGACCATCGAAACCATGGCGGCGATCTGTGTCGAAGCCGAGAAGTCGGAGCAGTCGGAGCTGGACAAGGATTTCCTCGACCGCACGTTCACGCGGATCGACCAGTCGATCGCGATGGGCGCGCTGTTCACGGCTTTCCATCTCGGCGCGAAGGCGATCGTGGCGTTGACCGAATCCGGCTCGACCGCGTTGTGGATGTCGCGTCACTGGACCCACGTGCCGATTTTCGCGCTCACGCCGCGAGTCGGCAGCGAGCGGGCCATGGCGTTGTATCGCAACGTGACTTCGCTGCACCTGGACACCAACACTGATCGCGACACGGCGTTGCAGCAGGCGTTGGAGACGGTGGTCAGCAAGGGTTACGCGTCGCGCGGCGATATGGTGGTGCTGACCGTTGGCGAGCCGATGGGGCAGGCCGGCGGCACGAATACGCTGAAGATCGTACGGGTCGGCGAGCCGTATTGAGTGCGCGCGGTGCGTGCGATCGGGGTCGGTGCTGAAGCGCTGGCGCCGATCGACACGCGCTCTGCTCGATCGGCACGCTCTGCGTCAAACTTGATTGGCCGCAGCAGGCTGCCATGCTCCGCGAGAGGCGGCGCACAGGCTCCAATCGCGCGTTGAGCGGTAAGGACCGCTCCGCGCTTTAGAGACCGTGTGAACGGGTATGCAGCTTGCTCCGAGACCAACTCGCCCAAAAAAAGATGCCGACGGCACAAGATTTCGTTTCAATCTATGGAGTTATTGCATGCCTCTCGTATCAATGCGTCAACTGCTGGACCACGCCGCTGAAAACGGCTACGGTCTTCCGGCATTCAACGTGAACAATCTGGAGCAGGTTCAGGCGATCATGGCGGCGGCCGACAAGGTCAACGCTCCGGTCATCATGCAGGCCTCGGCCGGCGCGCGTAAGTACGCGGGCGAAGCGTTCCTGCGTCATCTGATCGAAGCCGCGGTCGAGTCGTATCCGCACATTCCGGTCGTGATGCACCAGGATCACGGCCAGTCGCCGGCTGTCTGCATGGCGGCGATCCGCAGCGGTTTCACCAGCGTGATGATGGACGGTTCGCTCGAAGCCGACGGCAAGACGGTCGCGTCGTACGAGTACAACGTGGACGTGTCGCGCAAGGTCGTGGAAGCGGCTCACTCGATCGGCATCACGGTGGAGGCGGAACTGGGCGTGCTCGGATCGCTGGAAACCATGAAGGGCGACAAGGAAGACGGCCACGGCGCGGAAGGCACGATGACGCGCGAGCAGTTGTTGACCGACCCGGAGCAGGCTGCCGATTTCGTCAAGCTGACCCAGTGCGACGCGCTGGCCATCGCGATCGGTACGTCGCACGGCGCGTACAAGTTCAGCAAGAAGCCCACGGGCGATATTCTGTCGATCCAGCGCATCAAGGAAATCCACCAGCGCATTCCGAACACCCATCTGGTGATGCACGGTTCGTCGTCGGTGCCGCAGGAACTGCTGGCGGAAATCCGCGAATTCGGCGGCGACATGAAGGAAACCTACGGCGTGCCGGTCGAGGAAATTCAGGAAGGCATCAAGAACGGCGTGCGCAAGGTCAATATCGACACCGACCTGCGACTGGCCATCACCGGCGCGATCCGCCGCTACATGGCGACCAACCCGAGCAAGTTCGATCCGCGCGATTACCTCAAGCCGGCGCGCGAAGCGGCGATGAAGATCTGTGTCGAGCGCTACACGCAATTCGGCTGCGAAGGCCAGGCTGGCAAGATCAAGCCGGTTTCGCTTGATAAAATCGCGGAGAAGTACAAAGCAGGCGAGCTTTCGCAAGTCGTCCGCTAAGCTGTCAACAGGCTCCGCGCCTGGCCGTTTGGCCAGGTTGTCGTTAGACCGCCGTTCCCGCATCATCCGGGGAACGGCGTTTCCCTTTTGTTCCGGTCACACTTTTTGCCTCACTTTTAGCGAACCAAGACGATGTCTACCCTCTACGAATCCACGCTCCGCTCGCTGCCGTTGCTCGGCCGCGGTAAAGTCCGCGACAACTATGCGGTGGGCAACGACCAGTTGCTGATCGTCACGACCGACCGTCTGTCGGCGTTCGACGTCATCATGGGCGAGCCGATTCCGAATAAGGGACGCGTGCTCAACGAAATGGCGAACTTCTGGTTCGAGAAACTGAAGCATGTGGTGCCGAACCACCTGACGGGCGTCGCGCCTGAATCCGTGGTGGCGGCCGACGAAGTCGAGCAGGTCAAGGGCCGCGCGGTCGTCGTGAAGCGTCTGGAACCGATCCTCGTCGAAGCCGTGGTGCGAGGCTATCTGGCCGGCAGCGGCTGGAAAGACTACCAGGCAACCGGCTCGGTGTGCGGCGTCGAACTGCCGCCGGGTCTGCAAAACGCACAGAAACTGCCCGAGCCGATCTTCACGCCGGCGGCCAAGGCCGAAATGGGCCATCACGACGAAAACATCACCTACAACGAGATGGAGCGCCGCATCGGCACCGAACTGTCGGCCACGATCCGCGACATCTCGATCAAGCTATACAAGGAAGCGGCTGACTACGCGGCCACGCGCGGCATCATCATCGCGGATACGAAGTTCGAGTTCGGCCTGGACAATCACGGCAAGCTGTATCTGATGGACGAGGCGTTGACCGCGGATTCGTCGCGCTTCTGGCCGGCCGACCAGTATCAGGTCGGCACCAACCCGCCGTCGTTCGACAAGCAGTTCGTGCGCGACTGGCTCGAAACCCAGCCGTGGAAGAAAGAGCCGCCGGCACCGAAGCTGCCGGACGACGTGGTCACGAAGACGGGCGAAAAGTATCAGGAAGCGCTCGAACGCCTGACCGGACACAAGCTCGCCTGATTGCGCACAGCCGTTGGATTCGCGCCGCGTGAGAAAGCGCGGGGCGGCCTCGTGATTTCGCACGCGCCGGGCGATTGCTGCCAGGCGACAGGTTCGGAGGCGCTTTAAGCAGAACGCCGCACCTCGGCGAGTTTTCCGCCCCGCGGGAAGTCTCCTTGGGAGATTCCCTCGAAAGGCCTGGCGCGAAGCGATGGGTGCGCAGGCGCTCTCAAGAAACAAGGAAGCCGTAAGATGAATGAAGCACAAACCGCCCATACGCATGGCGCGCCGGTGATCGGCGTGCTGATGGGCTCCAGTTCCGACTGGGAAGTGATGAAGAACGCCGTGGCCGTTCTGCAGGAATTCGGCGTGCCCTACGAGGCCAAGGTCGTGTCCGCGCACCGCATGCCCGACGAAATGTTCGCCTATGCTGAAAGTGCGCGCGAGCGCGGCATTCGCGCGATCATCGCCGGTGCGGGCGGCGCGGCGCATCTGCCGGGCATGCTGGCTGCCAAGACCACGGTGCCGGTGCTCGGCGTGCCGGTGGCGAGCAAGTACCTGAAGGGCGTGGATTCGTTGCATTCGATCGTGCAGATGCCCAAGGGCGTGCCGGTTGCCACGTTTGCGATCGGTGAAGCAGGCGCGGCGAACGCGGCGCTGTTCGCCGTGTCGCTCCTGAGCGGTACGAGCGACGAGTACGCGCAGAAGCTGGCTGCGTTCCGCGTGCGCCAGAACGAAGCGGCTCACGCCATGGTGTTGCCGGCGCTGTAAGCGCACAGACTGATTGCTTGAAGACGTCCCCCTGTCCGACCCCCGGACGGGTGCCTGCCATCGCATTGCTAGCATTGCACGCATTGCACAGAGCACCCGGCCGCGACCGACCACTAAGATGAACCCAGACAACACACCCGTTTCACCGATTCTGCCCGGCGCATGGCTTGGCATGGTCGGTGGCGGCCAGCTCGGCCGCATGTTCTGTTTCGCCGCTCAGGCCATGGGCTACCGCGTCGCCGTGCTCGATCCGGACGAAAACAGTCCGGCGGGCGCCGTCGCCGATCGCCACTTGCGCGCGGCTTACGACGACGAAGCCTCGCTGACCGAACTCGCGCGGCTGTGCGCGGCGGTGTCGACCGAATTCGAGAACGTGCCGGCCGCGAGCCTCGACTTCCTCGCGCGGACTACGTTCGTGAGCCCGGCCGGGCGCTGCGTCGCCGTGGCACAGGACCGTATTGCGGAGAAACGCTTCATCGCGTCGTCGGGCGTTGCGGTCGCGCCGCACGTGGTGATCGAATCGTCGGATGCGCTGGCCGCGCTCGACGACGCGAAGCTCGAAGCCGTCCTGCCGGGTATTCTCAAGACCGCCCGCATGGGCTACGACGGCAAAGGCCAGATTCGTGTGCGCAACGCCGAGGAAGTGCGCGAGGCGCATGCTTCGCTCGCCGGCGTGCCGTGCGTGCTGGAAAAGCGTTTGCCGTTGAAGTTCGAGGTCTCCGCGCTGATCGCGCGGGCGGCGAGCGGCGCGTCGGTGGTCTATCCGCTTGCGCAGAACACGCATCGCGACGGCGTGCTGTCGCACACCATCGTCCCGGCGCCGGATGCGAGCGCCACGCTCGTCCAGCAGGCGCAACAGGCGGCGCTGCAAATTGCGGACAAGCTCGGTTATGTTGGCGTGCTGTGCGTCGAGTTCTTCATTCTCGAAGACGGTTCGCTGGTGGCCAATGAAATGGCGCCGCGCCCGCACAATTCCGGCCACTACACGGTCGACGCCTGCGCGACCAGCCAGTTCGAACAGCAGGTGCGCGCCATGACCGGCATGCCGCTAGGCGACACGCGCCAGCATTCGCCCGCTGTCATGCTGAACATTCTCGGCGATGTGTGGTTCCCGGACGGCCCGAAGCGCGCGGCGGTCACGCCGCCGTGGCAAGAAGTCGCCGCCATGCCGGCAGCCCGTCTGCATCTGTACGGCAAGGAAGAGGCGCGGTGCGGCCGCAAGATGGGCCACGTGAATTTCACGGCGGCCACGCTCGAAGAAGCGCGCACGGCCGGGCGCGATTGCGCGCGGCTTCTGCACATCATCACGAGCTGACACGAGCACCATGCCGGATCAACAGAAACACGCCGAAGGCGCATTGCCTGTGAGCGCCGAGCAGATCGAACACGCGGCGGCGCTGCTCGACGCGGGCGAGCTCGTCGCGTTTCCCACGGAGACGGTCTATGGTCTCGGCGGCGACGCCGAGAGTCCCGACGCGGTCGCTCGCATTTACGCGGCGAAGGGCAGGCCGGCGAATCATCCGGTGATCGTGCATCTCGCGCCGCAGGGCGACCCGAATTACTGGGTCGAGCGTTTGCCTGCAGAAGCGCAGCGGTTGATCGACGCGTTCTGGCCGGGCCCGCTCACGCTGATCCTGAAGCGCGCCGCGCGCATTCCGGCAGCGGTGAGCGGTGGCCAGGATTCGGTGGGATTGCGCTGCCCGTCGCATCCCGTTGCGCAAGCCTTGCTCGATGCGTTCAATGCGTTGCGCGGCGGACATGGCGGCGTTGCGGCGCCGTCGGCGAACCGCTTCGGACATGTGAGCCCGACCACGGCGCAACATGTGCGCGACGAGTTCGGCGGCGCGATTCATGTGCTGGACGGCGGCGCGTCGGATGTCGGTATCGAATCGACCATTCTGGATTTGTCGCGCGGTTTTCCGGCGTTGTTGAGGCCGGGGCGTGTGACACCGCAAGATATCGCCGACGTGCTCGGCGAGGCGCCGCGCTTGCCGGACGGCTCGGACGCAACTGCGCCGCGGGCTTCGGGCACGTTGAAGGCGCATTACGCGCCGCGCACGCCGTTGGCGCTGTTGCCTTTCGTCGCGCTGGAGCCTTTGCTTGCCGCACGGCAAGCGGATGAGCGCGTGGCGCTGGTGGCGCGTGCGTCGCGAGCCGGACGTTGGGCCGACGCCGAAGGCGTGCATTTCATCGCCGCGCCTGAAGATCCGCATGTCTATGCGCGCGAACTGTACGGTTTGCTGCGGGCGCTGGATCGTGCGAACGTGACGCGAATTTTGATCGAAAAGCTGCCGGATACGATCGAGTGGATCGCCGTCAATGACCGGCTTGGCCGGGCGGCCGCTGCGTTCGAAGCACAGGGGTAGTGCCGGCTGCATCAGCCGCCGGAACTCTCGTTCACCACAGCAAAGAAAAACGGCGGATCGAGCCTCGATCCGCCGTTTTTCCTGCAACGTCTTGCCTGCTTACTTGCCCAACCCGGTCGCAGCGATCTGCTGCTGCACGTACTGCGCGAACAGCGCGTGCAAATGCGTGCTCGGGTGCACCGTGTCCGCGAACATATAGGTCTGGTCAGCGCCAGCCACCGTATAAGTCTGCGGCGAGCAGAACAGCGACGAGCCGAACTGGGCGCCGTACTGAGCCGGCGTCAGCCCGTTCGTTGCGCTCGGATTGGCGGTGGCGTACGCGGTTGCGTTGTTCTGCATCGACGTCAGGTTACACGCCGTGCCGGTGTTCGAAACCGTGAAGCCCAAGGCCTTGTAGTTCGGCAATTGTTGATCGATCCACGTGAACGCGTCGGCCACGATGACCTTGCCCGTCCCCACCAGGCCGAGCGCCGTCAGGTTCTGCACCAGCAGATAGTTATACGCCGCGGTAATGCCGGACAGCAGTGCAGCCGAGCCGGGCGTGCTCGCGTTGGCGGCGACGCCGAGCGGCGTGTTGCCGATGTCCGGCACCGTCGACACCACCACATGAGTCGCGCCCGAGTTGACGATCTTCTGGACTTGCGCGGCGAGCTGCGTGGCGGCCTGCGCGATCTGCGGGTTGGCCAGCTGCTGCAGGTAGCCGACGATAAACGCCACCTGACCTGCCTGCGAGTTCGGCAGTTTGCCGGCCTGCACGAGCAGCGGGTACTGTGTCTGAAGCGCGGTGCCGAGCGCCGTCAGGTTGGCGGTGGTTCCCGCGAACTGGAAGATGTCGTTCGCGCCGCCATTGATCAGCACGAGCTGGTTCGCGTTGAAGCTCGTATGCGCGCCCAGGTAGTTGGCCACCTGTGTCACGACCGGCACGGTCGTCGCGGCCATGTTGTTGGGCGCCCAACCCTGGCCTTGCGCATTGACGACGTCCGAGCCGCCTTGCGCGTAGCCCAAGCCACCCGCTGCAACCAGCGGCTGGCCGAAGCCACCGAGGTACGCCGGCGTCAACGTGTCGCCGTAGTATTCCGCGACCTTCTGGGTCCACACTTCACCCGGGTTCGTGGTGAAGCGGCCGCCGCCGAAGCTGCCTTGAATGACCGGCGAATACGTGCCGACATCCGACAGGCTGTCGCCGAACGACACGACCTGCAATTTGACTCCGCCTGCAGGCGTGCTGCTCGCGTTGTTGTTATTGTCGCTACCCCCGCCGCAAGCCGCGAGCAGAGCGAATGCCGTGCTGGCCATGGCGATCTGCGTGACACGCAGCCAATGTTGTTTCCGCGATGCTGTTTGCTTCATGTTGACGACATCTCCTCGTATGTGTGGCCCTTATGCCATGTGTTGCAGGCAGCGCCCACCGCTTAGGCGGCGTGACGACAGCTTACAGAATCTTCTACGGCCTGCGTGGTGTTTGAAACGCGGCCGTATGGTCTTGCTTCACGCGCATTGCCCCGCCCGGCTTTTCACCTGAAGCCATGCTCGCTCCCGATGAACCGGCGGCAAGCCGCGCATGATAATCCGCCGCCCACGCGGGCGGCGCAAACAGCGCGCGCAGTTTGTTGCGCCAGCCGTGCACGCGCGCGAAGTCGACCGCCATCGACGCCCATTCGTGAAACGTCGCCTTCAACGGGTTGTAAGTGTGAAGCGGTTCGACGATGCCGTAGACCGGCGCATCGCGCGAATCTTCCTCGACATAGCTGCCGAACAGGCGATCCCAGATCACCAGCACGCCGGCATAGTTGCGGTCGATATAGCGGTCGTTGCGCGCGTGATGGACGCGATGGATCGACGGCGTATTGAACACGTATTCGAGCCAGCCGAGTTTGCCGATGGCCTGCGTATGCACGAAAAACTGAAAGCCGAGATTGATCAGCACGATCGCGACGATCTGCTTCGGCGGAAAACCGAGCACGGCGAGCGGCGTCCAGAAAAGCCACATGCCAGCGATCGGATACATCAGGCTCTGGCGGAACGCGGTCGAAAAATTCATGCGCTCCGACGAGTGATGCACGACATGCGCGGCCCACAGCCAGCGCACGCGATGACTGCAACGATGGAACACGTAGTAGAGCAGATCCTGCGCGATGAACAGCACGACGAACGAGACCCAGCTCGCCTGCCATGTGTAGATGCGATAGTGATCGTAGAAGAACGCGTAGACCGGAATGATGGCAAGCCACGCGAGTTTGTCGGCGGCTTGGTGCATCAATGCGAGCGCGGCGTTGCAGAGCGTGTCGTGCCAGCTATAGAGTTGCGCGCCCGGCCGCGTGCGCCGCAGGTGCCACGCCTCCCAGCCGATGCATGCGAGAAAGACTGGCGCCATGGCGAGCAGCAGCAATTCGGCATCGAATTGCATCGTGTCTTCCTCCGTGGTCCCTGGCCGCCGCGCTGTGCGCAGCGGATGTTGTCGTTTTTGTTCGAGCGGGACCGTAGACGATGCACGGGCCCGGCGCCACGTTCAGCGTATTACGTACGCGCGCCTCGAACACTGCCCGACAGCGTACACGCTTGAGCACGTCGCCGCGCGCGGCTTCGCTAGAAGGAACACTCAGTGAGCGCCGCGCTTGTGCGGGTTTTTCCTGGGCTTGATGCTGCGTGGTTCGACGACCGGTTCGGACACCTTGGTGAAGCCCTGCGACGGCCCTTGATACACCCATTCGAGCAGCGCGTCGTGCGCGGCGCGCGCGGCTTCCGAATGCGGATCGTTGATCAGGCTGACCACCACGTAACTGTTACCGTCCGCCGAAGCCACGTAGCCCGCGATCGCCCGAACGTCGCGCAAGGTGCCCGTCTTGATGTGCGCATTGCCGCCCGCGCCCTGGTTGGTCAAGCGGTTGCGCATGGTGCCGTCGACGCCCGCGATCGGCAACGACTCCACGAACACCTGCGCGACCGGACTTGCATTGGCTCGCTGCAATAGATCAGCGAGCGAGAGCGCGGTGACATGCTCTTCGCGCGACAGGCCCGAGCCGTTATCGAGCGTCAGATATTCCATATCGACGCTGTCGCGGCGCAGAAACGCCTGAATTGCACGCGCCGATTTGGCGGTCGTCGCGGGTCCTTTTTCTTCGGCGGCGCCGATCGTCAGGAACAGGTTGCGCGCCATCGTGTTGTTGCTGAACTTATTGATGTCGCGAACGATGTCGGACAGCACCGGCCCCTGATGCGTAGCGACCAGTTTGGCGCCGACGGGCACCGCGCCTTCGCGCGTCGCGCCGCTGAACGTGCCGCCGGTTTGCTGCCACAGCGCGAGAAAACCGCCAGCGAAAAACGCGGAGTGGTCGAGTACCGCGACGTTGATCGTGCGCGGGCCGCAGCGCACCGAATAGTCGCCGCTGAACGAGGCCACGACGGTGCCGTTCGGCTGCGGCGTGACGGTGGGCGACACCGAGGCCGCGTCGCCGCGGCACGGGCCGTTCACCGCGTGCATCTGGTTGTCGATCTGCAATTGCGCGAGCGCGGGCAGTACGTCGATTGCCACGCTGCCGTCGGGCGACGGCGTCAGCGTGAACGACAGCGACTTGAATGCATACAGCAGCGGATCGGGACCGACGTTGTACGGCGCGGTGGTGTCGTCGTCGAAGGGCGGCAGGTCGCGCGTGGACGGATCGAAGTAGCGCTTGTCGAGCACCAGCGCGCCGTCGATACCGTTGATGCCCGCCTTGTGGATCTTCTGCACGAGGTCGATCAGTTCTTCCGGCACGAGCTTCGGATCGCCCGTGCCCTGAATGTAGAGATTGCCGTGCAGCACGCCGTTGGCGTCGATGGTGCCGTCCGCGTAGGCGCTCGTGCGCCAGCGGTAGTCGGGGCCGAGTATCGACAGGCCTGAGTAGGTGGTGACGAGTTTCATCGTCGAGGCGGGCATCATCGGCTTGCCGGCGTTCAGTGCGAGGATCGGCGTGCGATCGCCGACTTTCTCCACGACCACGCTGATCGACGACAAGGGTACGTGCGCGCGCTGCAAGCCGAGCATCACCGATTGAGGCAAGACGGTGGTGACGTTGACGCTCGGGCGCGTGGCCTTGACGCGAGCCTGCGCAGCGAGCGGCAGCGATGCGCCAAAGCCGAGCGCGGCACAGGCGAATAGCCAGGCCATGGCGCGCGGCGCGAAGCGGCGCGGCAGATGCATGGTGGAAGCGGTGGCCAAGGTAGAGGCGGTGCAAGCCGCGCCAGCGGACAAAGCAGTGAACGTGCTTGTAGCGGCAGACGCGGAAGCGGAAGCAGAAGCGGATCGCGCACGCAGCGCGACATGACGTACATATGTGATGCGGCGTGCAAGAGAAACCAGAAATGCGTGCGTCATGAACGGGCGAGAAAGCAGAATGTCAGGGCGTGGGGCACGCGGCGATTCAGGGCGGCGCCGATGGATCGCGTTGGCGCGCGGACGAAAATGCCGGCCGCGCGAAGCAAAGCGCCCATTGTAGAGAGTTGCCGCCAGGCTGCGGTGGAAAATGCGCCACGCGGCGCGCAGGCGGGGAGCGGGCGCTAGAATGCGGCATCATCGAACGATTCGGAACGGATAACCATGCGCATCTTGCTAGTCGAAGACGACCGGATGATTGCTGAAGGCGTGCGCAAAGCGTTGCGCGGCGAAGGCTTCGCGGTCGACTGGGTGGAAGACGGCGAAGCGGCGCTCAGCGCGGCAGGCAGCCAGCCTTACGATCTCGTGTTGCTCGACCTGGGCCTGCCCAAACGCGACGGTCTCGACGTGCTCCGCACGCTGCGCGCGCGCGGCCACGCGCTGCCGGTGCTGATCGTGACCGCGCGCGACGCCGTAGCGGATCGTGTCAAAGGCCTCGACGCCGGCGCCGACGATTACCTCGTCAAACCCTTCGATCTCGACGAACTCGGCGCCCGCATGCGCGCGCTGATCCGGCGTCAATCCGGACGCAGCGATTCGACCATCCGGCACGGCAACCTGACGCTCGATCCGGCCTCGCATCAGGTCACGCTCGACGGCGCGCCGGTCGCGTTATCGGCGCGTGAATTCGCGCTGCTCGAGGCGCTGCTCGCGCGTCCTGGCGCCGTGCTCTCGAAGAGCCAGCTCGAAGAAAAAATGTACGGCTGGGGCGAGGAAATCGGCAGCAACACCGTCGAGGTCTACATTCACGCGCTGCGCAAGAAACTCGGCGCGGAGCTGATCCGCAACGTGCGCGGTCTGGGCTACATGATCGCGAAGGACGCCTGAACCCATGCGTTCGATTCGCCGTCAATTGCTGGTCTGGCTGCTGGCGCTGGTGCTGCTCGGCGTGGGCATCGCGGGTTGGCTGATCTACCGGCAAGCGCTTGCCGAAGCCAACGAACTTTTCGATTACCAGTTGGAGCAGATCGCCGCGGCGCTGCCGTCGGAACCGTTCTCGCAAGTGCTCGGCTCGCGCGACACCGGCGACGAAGGCATCGTGCTGCAAATCTGGAATCGCAACGGCGTGCTGATGTACTACTCGCGTCCGCGTGCGCCGCTCGCGCCGCGTGCCGAACTCGGCTTTTCGACCGAGCACACGGATCGCGGCGAGTGGCGCGTGTATGGCGCGATCGTCGGCGATAACGTGGTGCAGCTGGCGCAGCCGGTTTCCGTGCGCAACCGGCTCGCCGCGAATGTCGCGTTGCGTACGCTGTGGCCGTTGATCGTGCTGCTGCCGTTGCTCGGGCTCGCGGTGTGGGTGGTGATCGGTCGCGGATTGAGGCCGTTGCGGCGCGTGACGACGGCGCTCGACGCGCGTCATCCCGAGGCGCTCGATCCTTTACCGGACCAACGCCTGCCGCTCGAAGTGCAGCCGCTCGTGCGCGCGCTGAACGGACTGCTCGAACGGCTCGCCACCGCGCTCGACATTCAGAAAGCCTTTGTCGCCGACGCCGCGCATGAATTGCGCACGCCGCTCGCCGCCGTGCAGATTCAGGCGCAACTGGTGGCGCGCGCGAAAGACGACAGCGGCCGCAGCGAAGCACTCGCCGATCTGCAAGCCGGCGTGACGCGCGCGACACGTCTTGCCGAACAACTGCTGGCGCTCGCGCGTTCCGAACCGGACGGCCTCGCCGCCACCGACGCGATCGATCTGCGCGCGCTGCTGCAGGAGTGCGTGGTGGCTTACGCGCCGCTTGCGCTCGATCGCGGCGTCGATCTCGGCATCGAGGCAACGGAATCGGCCACCGTGATCGGCGACGCCGACGCGCTGCGCGTAATGTTCAACAACCTCGTGGATAACGCAACCAAATACACGCCGCGCGGCGGACGTGTGGACGTCGGCCTGCATGTCGAAGAAGGGCACCCGGTCGTGCGGATCGCCGACAGCGGGCCGGGGATCGAACCGGCCGAACGCGATCGCGTGTTCGATCGGTTCTATCGCGCGGGCGCAGGCGCGAATCGCGCTCGCACCGACGTGGCCGGCAGCGGCCTGGGTCTGGCGATCGTGCGCCGCATCGCCGTGCAGCATCATGCGGCCGTATCGCTCGACGAATCCCCCGCGGGTGGCTTGCAGGTCAGCGTGCGCTTTTGAAGGCAAGGCTTTCTGTTCGTAAAGAGACTTAAACAAGGCTTAAACAGCCCTAAATAACTGGATGGAAGCGGATCTGTCGCTGCTTAAGACTCTTTTAAGCGATGCCCCGTACGCTTCGAGACATCCAAAGTCTCTTTCTCCCAGTCAGGAGTCCACGATGAACGCGAAAACCTTGTCCCGCAGCGCTGTTGCAATCGCTGTCGCCGTAGCGCTTTCCGCCGGCTATGTAGCGGGGCATCGCGACGTGCCCGCGCCGCAGGTCATCTCGCCGGCGCAAGCCGCGATGATGCCCGCTGAAGCTGCCGCCAAAACCGGCATTCCCGACTTCTCGGGCCTCGTCGAAACCTACGGCCCAGCCGTGGTGAACATCAGCGCGAAGCACGTCGTCAAGCAGACGGCGCTGCGCGGCAATCCCGGTAATGGCAACGGCGGCAATCAGTTGCCGATCGATCCGAGCGATCCGTTCTACCAGTTCTACAAGCACTTTTTCGGCGGTATGCCGGGCATGCAAGGCGGCGACGGCGGCGATGCGCCCGATCAGCCGAGCGCGAGCCTGGGTTCGGGATTTATCGTCAGCAGTGACGGCTACATCCTGACCAACGCGCACGTGGTGGACGGCGCGAACGTCGTCACTGTGAAGCTGACCGACAAGCGCGAATTCAAGGCGAAGGTGGTCGGCGCCGACAAGCAGTCCGACGTCGCCGTGCTCAAGATCGACGCGAGCAACCTGCCGACCGTGAAGATCGGCGATCCGCGCCAGAGCAAGGTCGGCCAGTGGGTCGTCGCGATCGGCTCGCCTTACGGTTTCGATAACACGGTGACCTCGGGCATCATCAGCGCGAAATCGCGCTCGCTGCCTAACGAGAACTACACCCCGTTCATTCAGACCGACGTGCCGGTGAATCCGGGCAATTCCGGTGGCCCGCTCTTCAATCTGCAAGGCGAAGTGATCGGTATCAACTCGATGATCTATTCGCAGACGGGCGGCTTCCAGGGCCTTTCGTTCGCCATCCCGATCAATGAGGCGATCAAGGTCAAGGACGACATCGTCAAGACCGGCCACGTGAGCCGCGGCCGTCTCGGCGTGGCGGTGCAGGGCATGAACCAGACGCTCGCCAATTCGTTCGGCATGCAGAAGCCGCAAGGCGCGCTGGTCAGCTCGGTCGATCCGGGCGGCCCGGCGGCCAAGGGCGGTTTGCAGCCCGGCGACGTGATCCTGTCGGTGAACGGCGAACCGGTTGGCGACTCGGCCGATCTGCCAGCGCAGGTCGCGGGCCTGGCGCCGGGTACTTCGGCGACCGTGCAGGTCTGGCGCGACAAGGCCACCAAGGACCTGAAGGTGACCATCGGCTCGCTGTCGGATGCGAAGGTCGCCTCGGACAAGGCCGATCAGCCGACCCAGCTGCAAGGCCGGCTCGGCGTGGCGGTGCGGCCGCTGACGCCGGAAGAGAAGAGCGGCGCGTCGGTCTCGCACGGTCTGCTGGTGCAGCAATCGGGCGGCGCGGCGGAAAGCGCCGGCATCCAGCCGGGCGACGTGATTCTCGCGGTCAACGGCCGGCCCATTTCGAGCGTCGATCAACTGAAGCAGATGATCGCCGGTGCCGGCAACAGCATCGCGTTGCTGATCCAGCGCGACAACGCGCAGATCTTCGTGCCGGTCGATCTCGGCTGACGAGTCGCGCGCGGCGGACGGCACAGTCGCTCGAGCGGTTGGAAGTTTGACCGACGCTGCGGCTGATCTCATCGCGAATCGAAGTAATGCTTGCCGGTCTGTTGCATTTACTGCCAGCGGACCGGCAATTTTTATTTGGCCCTTTGCATCGAAGAAGAGCGCTGTGCGCCACACGGCGTGGTGCATGGCGGTTTCCGTATGACGCGGCCGGCGGCTTGGCACGCAGGTTGCGTCTGCCTTGATCCGGGCCCATTGCGGGAGACCGGAGAAGCAGGCATAAGACCTCAACAAGGAGCGAACCGATGAAAACCCAACGCAATCAGCGAAGGATCGTAGCCGCCGCGGTTGCCGTAGCGCTCACGCTCGGTCTGGCGGGTGGCGCATACGCACAGCAGGCAAGCGAAACGACGGGCGGCACGACCACCGATCAATCCAGCGCGGGCAACGCCAACGGCGGCGGCCTGCCGCAAATCCAGCAGCAAGGCGACGTCTCGTTCGTGTCGGGCGGCGTCGGTCTCGACGAATCGAAGGCGCTGCAGCAGGCGCAAAGCCAGTGGCCACTGTCGCTGCGCTTCACGGGCCCGGGTTCCGACTTTCTCGCCGACGTTCATGTGCGCGTGGTCGATGCGCATAACGGCGAGGTGCTGAGCACCACGTCGCGCGGGCCGTATATGCTGGTGAAACTGCGCCCGGGCCGCTACACGGTGCATGCGCAGTACAAGGACCGCGACCAGTCCAAACCGGTGACGGTTCCGGCCAAGGGCACCGCGAGGGCCGCCTTCTACTGGAACACGCAGTAAGCCGGGCGCCGTTCTGGGCGGTGGTGCGGCCAACGCCGCACTCCGCACAGGAAGGTTGCGCAATCGGCCGGACTTTGGCCGATAATGAAGCCACGGGTACCCCCGTGGCTTTTCTGTTTGCATGACCGCACACCATCACGGAGCCGAGACATGAGCGATGCCTTGACACCTCACGGGAGCTCAGGCGCGAGCACGGGCGGGCACACCATCGCGATCACCGGCAACACTCACCGGGTGCGGATGATCCACGGCGGCGTGACCATGGCCGATACGCAGGCGGGGCTGACACTGTCGGAAACCGGTCTGCCGGACGTGTTCTATTTCCCGCGTTCGGACGTGAACATGGCCAGGCTCGAGCGCTCGTCGCACACCACGCACTGTCCGTTCAAGGGCGACGCGTCGTACTTCCATCTGCGCACGGAAGACGGCCTGATCGAGAACGCCGTGTGGAGTTACGAAACGCCGCTCGAGTCGGCGATGCAGATCAAAGGGTATCTCGCGTTTTACGCTTCGCGCGTCGACCGCATCGATCAGACGTCCTGATCCCGCTGTCGCGCGTTCATCGGGGAGGCTGCCATGGAACTGAACGACGCGTTACGGATTCCGCTTGGCGCATCGGATGTCTGGGAGGCGTTGCAAGATCTTGCGCTGCTGCGCGCCAGTCTCGACAACTGTGAGTCGTTCACGCGCCTCGCGCACGGCGAATACGAACTGATCATGACCGTGCCGCTTGGTCCGCTACGCGCGCGCTATCAAGCGCGCGCGCACGTGGCCGGCCAGGATTCGGGTCCGGCGGACGCGCAGCGCCGCACCATCAACTTCAAAGCCCGCGCCGAAGGCATCGGCGCCTTGCGCGGACAGATCGAAATCCGCTTGCGCGCGGACGAAAGCGCGCACGGTGCCGAGAGAGAGCGCGGCACGCGGATCGATTACACCATCTGGGCGACCTCGTCCGGCCCGCTCGCCGAACTGCCGACGCGGCAACTCGAAAACGCGCTGCATCAATTGGCCGACGACTTTTTCACCGAGTTCGAGGCTGTCGTGCGCGCCAAGCATGGGCAAGGTCCGAATCGCGCGCGGGGTTCGGCGGTGCGCCGCCAGCATGTGTTCCTGCGGCCGATCACGCTCGGCAATATGGCGCGGCGCGTGCGCGCGGATCACGGCAATGCGCTGCCGGGGCGCGCGGCCAGCGCGTCGCACGGAGCCGCGCACGGTGTATCGCACGGGGTCCCGCATCACGAGCCGAGTCCGCATGCGGTCCCGAACTGGGCCTGGGCCGCGATGATCTTTCTGGTCGCGCTGCTGTTGTATGTCGCGCGCTGGATCAGCGAGCATTGAGTCTGATGGTGTCTATCGTTGTTGTGGCGCGAGCGGCGGTTAGCGCCGCTGTCGCGCCGATGCGACTACGAAATCCTGGTGACTTGCTACGGAACGTCGTTGGCTGAGTACAGGCACGCGCGCCTTCACACCCACCCTCACACGCCGCGAAACTCCCTTCGCCATGCCGACGGCGACGTGCGAAACGCCTCCGCGAAATGTTGTCGTAACGAAGCGGTCGAGCCGAAGCCCGCGATGCCCGCGATCGCTTCCACCGACTCGTCGGTGCTCTCCAGCAATTGCTGCGCGCGAGCGAGCCGCTGCGCCAGCAGCCATGCACCGACGGTGGTGCCCGTGGCGAGCCGGAAGCGTCGCGTGAATGTGCGGCGGCTCATCAGCGCGCGCCCGGCCAGCGTGTCGAGCGTATGCGGCAACGTCAGATTGCCGCTCACCCAATCGAGCAGACCCGACAGCCGGTCGCCGCGCACATTCGGCGGCATCGGTTGCTGAACGTATTGCGCCTGCCCGCCTTGCCGATGCGGCGGCACCACCAGCCGGCGCGCGACGTGATTTGCCACTTCCGCGCCGCACAGCTTGCGCATCACATGCAGGCAGCAGTCGAGGCCGGCGGCGGTGCCGGCCGATGTCAGCACGTTGCCGTCGTCGACATAGAGCACGTTCGGATCGAGGCGCACACGTGGGTAGCGGCGGGCGAAGTCGTCGGCCCACGCCCAGTGCGTCGACGCCGGACGGTCGTCGAGGATGCCGGCGGCCGCCAGCACGAACGCGCCCAGACAAAGCCCGACCAGTTGCGCGCCGCGCGCGTGGGCGGCGCGCAGCGCGTCGAGCAGCGCGGCGGGCGGCGTTTCGGCCGGGTTGCGCCAGCTCGGCACGATGATCGTGTCGGCATCGGCGAGCGCTTCGAGTCCGTGCGTGACGGCGATCGAAAAGCCGGCGGTGGTGGTCAGCGCGCCCGTTTCGGCCGCGCAGACGCGGAAGTCGAACTCCGGCACGCCGCCGCTGCTGCGGTCTTCGCCGAATACCACGCACGGCACCGAAAGATGGAACGGGCTGATGTTGTCGAACGCGACTACCGCGACGATGTGGCGCAGCGGTTCGCCGCGTGTTGCGGCAGAGGAAGCGGAAGCAGAAGCAGAAGCGGATGCGGCCATCAGTCACCCCGAATTCCGACGATGGCCCGATTCTAGCGAATCTTGTCATTCGGGTCGCTGTCGGGAAGCTAGCCGCGAGGGAACAATGCATTCATCGCCGCTGCTCGTGCCGGGTCCAAACCGGAGCCGGCCGCGCGGCCCCTTACCTGACCGAGGAGTCTTGCCATGACCACACCGCGCCGTGCGCTGATCGTCATCGACGTGCAGAACGAATACGTGAGCGGCGATCTGCCGATCGAATACCCGGACGTACATAGCTCGCTCGCCAACATCGGCCACGCGATGGATGCGGCGCGGGCCGCCGGGGTGCCGGTAGTGGTCGTGCAGAACTTCGCGCCGGCCAGCTCGCCGTTGTTCGCGCGTGGCAGCAGCGGGGCGGAGCTGCATCCCGTGGTGGGCGAGCGGCCTCGCGATCATTACGTGGAAAAGTCGCTGCCCAGCGCTTTCACCGGCACCGATCTCGCCGACTGGCTCGCCGCGCGTCAAATCGACACGCTGACGGTGACCGGCTACATGACACACAACTGCGACGCGTCGACCATCAACCACGCGGTTCACTCGGGGCTGGCCGTCGAATTCCTGCACGACGCGACGGGTTCGGTGCCGTATGAGAACAGCGCGGGTTTCGCCAGCGCGCAGGACATCCACCGGGTGTTCAGCGTGGTGCTGCAGTCGCGTTTCGCGGCGGTGGCGAGCACGGACGAGTGGCTCGCCGCCGTGCAGAGTGGGGCGCCGTTGGAGCGCGGCAATATCTATGCGTCGAATCAGAAGGCAAGGGCCACGCGGGCCGCGGCGTAAAGAAAGTACGGACGGCGGCGGCGTCGAGCGCTGCTATATAAGGATGCGGCGCTACGGCTCGGCGGGAAGTACAAAGTAAAGAATGCGGCATCACGCATGCCGCGCTTGAAACCAGGGCGGCGGGTCACTCACCCGTCCGCCATTTTTGCGTCGATCGCGTTCGTCAGGCGATCGGCTAACCGCCGCCGCTCCGCTGCGCATGTCCATTGCGCAATGCCGGGCTCAGCTTCAGCGCGTCGAACATGCCTTCGACCATCTGCACGGCATGGGCGCCGAAATCCGTGGCGTCGGGCAAAAACAGCATGTCGCGCAGCGAACCGCTGACAAACGCATGCACCATCGCCGCGGCCAGCTTCGTGTTCAGATCCGCGGGCAGTTGGCCTTTGGAGATGGCATTGCGCAGACCGCCTTCGATTTTCTGGAGCCCTTCGCGCATGTTGGTTTGATAGCGGACCATCACCGGGCCCATTTCCTCGACCAGCTCGCATTTCAGAAACAGGATGTCGAACACGCGCCGGCGCTGCGGATCGTTTGCGGTGTCGCGCAGACAGACCGTGCAGATTTCCATCAGACGTCCGAGCGGATCGGGCTCGTTGGGATCTTGCGAGGCGGCTTTGAGTTCGTCCAGCGGCAGAAGCACGCGGTCGAACATTTCAGTGAACAGATCGCTTTTATGCGCGAAGTGCCAGTAAATGGCACCGCGTGTGACACCGGCGGCCTGCGCGATATCGGCAAGCGACGTGCGCGATACGCCTTTCTCGAAGAAGACCCGTTCAGCCGCGTCGAGGATACTGTTGCGCGTCTCCTGCGCCTCTTCTTTGGTTCTTCTGACCATGTTGGAATGACCTGCCCTGATTGTGGGGTTTTCCCGAGCGTTTTTAAGTACGCTCGATGACAATCCGTCTACCGTTGAGCGAATTACGAAGCGATCTTGCAAGCCCCCCGCCAGCAAGAGATAAACGCACTTTTACATGCATTCGTGAATGTATATATAATAGCATCCCACGATCGGATAGCCCAAGCCGTGACGAAACGTTAATATCCGTCACTGTTGCCTTTCAAAACGCTCTTCGCGCCGTGCCCGGACGGGCGGCGCCGTGCGGCATTTCCCCGGTATGGCGCATTTCGCTCAGGATGCCCTGCAGGTTCGGTGTGCGTCCGCGGGTGTCCGGTCAGGCGTCGCAAGACGCATGTGTGCGCTGTCGTCCCCGGGGTAGGGATGCGCGCACTTTTTCATTCTCAGTCTTTGACAGAGGTCGCTCCATGCGCGTCGAACGGGTTCCATTCCGCTTAATCAGTGCCGCGACGGCTGCCGTATTGCTGGCAGCGTGCGGACCAAAACAATCTGCCCCGCCGCAACAGACGCCGGAAGTCGGCGTCGTCACCGTTCAGCCGACGGCCGTGCCCGTCGTCACCGAATTGCCCGGCCGCACCAGTGCCTTCCTCGTCGCGCAAGTGCGCGCGCGGGTCGACGGCATCGTGTTGCGCCGCGAGTTTACGGAAGGCAGCCAGGTCAAAGCGGGTCAACGTCTGTACAAGATCGATCCGGCGCCGTACATCGCCACGCTGAACAACGCCAAGGCGACGCTGGCGAAGGCGCAGGCCAACCTCGTGTCGACCACGGCGCAGGCCAATCGCTACAAGGTGCTGGTCGCCGCCAACGCGGTCAGCAAGCAGGACTACGACAACGCGGTGGCTTCGGAAGGCCAGGCCGCGGCTGACGTCGCCGCGGGCAAGGCGGCGGTCGACACGGCGCAGATCAACCTCGGCTACACGGATGTGGTTTCGCCGGTGAGCGGCCAGGTCGGCATCTCGCAGGTCACGCCGGGCGCCTACGTACAGGCGAGCGCCGCGACGTTGATGGCGACCGTGCAGACGCTGGATCCGGTCTATGTGGACCTGACGCAATCTAGCCTCGACGGGCTGAAGCTGCGCCGCGACATGCAGGAAGGGCGCCTGAAGACCACGGGTCCGGACGCCGCCAAGGTGTCGCTGATTCTGGAAGACGGCCGCACCTATTCGGAGAAGGGCAAGCTGCAGTTCACCGACGTGACGGTCGACCAGGGCACGGGTTCGGTTACCGTGCGCGCGATCTTCAAGAACGCGGACAAGGTGCTGCTGCCGGGCATGTTCGTGCGCGCGCGCATCGAAGAAGGCGTCAACGAGAATGCGCTCGTCGTACCGCAAGTCGGCATCACGCATGACCAGAAGGGTCAGCCGACCGCGCTGGTCGTCGGTGACGACAATAAGGTGGCGTTGCGTCAGCTGGTCACGTCGGGCACGTACGGTTCGAACTGGGTGGTCGAAAGCGGCCTGAAGCCGGGCGACCGCGTGATCGTGCAGGGCACCGACAAGGCGAAGCCCGGCATGCAGGTCAAGACCGTTGCCGCGCAACTTCCCGCCACACCCGCTTCCGGCGCTGCTGCTCAGAGCGCGCCGGCCGCCAGCGGTGCTGCGCAGACGGCACAACCTGCCTCCGCTGCATCGGGCGCGTAATAACAGGGAGCCCGCCTCATGGCAAAGTTCTTCATTGATCGCCCGATTTTTGCATGGGTGATCGCCATTATTCTGATGCTCGCGGGTATCGCGTCGGTCTTCACATTGCCGATCGCGCAGTACCCGACCATCGCGCCGCCGGCCGTGCAGATCAGCGCGACGTACCCGGGCGCATCGGCGAAGACGGTGGAAAACACCGTCACGCAGGTGATCGAGCAGCAGATGAGTGGTCTCGACCACTTGCTGTATCTGTCGTCCACCTCGGACGACTCCGGTACGGCAACCATCACGTTGACGTTCGCGGCCGGCACCAATCCTGACATCGCGCAGGTGCAGGTGCAGAACAAGCTGCAGCTCGCCACGCCGCTCCTGCCGCAAGCCGTGCAGCAGTTGGGCACCAAGGTCACGAAGTCGAGCAGCAGCTTCTTGCTGGTCATGGCGTTCGTGTCCGAAGACGGCAGCATGAACAAGTACGACCTGGCGAACTACGTCGCGTCGAACATTCAGGATCCGGTCAGCCGTATCGACGGCGTGGGCACGGTGACGCTGTTCGGTTCGCAGTACGCCATGCGGATCTGGCTGGACGCGAACAAGCTGACCAACTTCGGCCTCACGCCGGTGGACGTCGAAACCGCGTTGCAAGCGCAGAACGTGCAGGTCGCGGGCGGTTCGCTCGGCGGCACGCCTTCCGTGCCGGGCCAGGTGCTGCAGGCCACCATCACGGAAGCCACGCTGCTGAATACGCCTGAACAGTTCGGCAACGTGCTGCTGAAGGTGAACCAGGACGGTTCGCGGGTTCGCATCAAGGACGTGGCACGCATCGAGCTGGGCGGCGAAAACTACAACTTCGACACCAAGTACAACGGCCAGCCGACGGCAGGCTTCGGTATCCAGCTCGCTACCGGCGCGAATGCGCTGGCTACCGCGAAGGCGGTGCGCGCGAAGGTCGCCGAACTGTCGAAGTACTTCCCGCACGGTCTGGTGGTGCAGTACCCGTACGACACCACGCCGTTCGTGCGCCTGTCGATCGAAGAAGTGGTCAAGACGCTGCTCGAAGGTATCGTGCTGGTGTTCCTGGTCATGTACCTGTTCCTGCAGAACCTGCGCGCCACGCTGATCCCGACGATCGCCGTGCCGGTGGTGCTGCTGGGCACGTTCGCGATCATGGGTCTGGTGGGCTTCTCGATCAACACGCTGTCCATGTTCGGGCTCGTGCTGGCGATCGGCTTGCTGGTGGACGATGCGATCGTGGTGGTGGAAAACGTCGAGCGGGTGATGCAGGAGGAGGGCTTGTCGCCTCGAGATGCCACCCGCAAGGCGATGGATCAGATTACCGGCGCGCTGGTCGGCGTGGCGCTCGTGCTGTCGGCGGTGTTCGTGCCGGTGGCGTTCTCGGGCGGTTCGGTCGGCGCAATTTACCGGCAGTTCTCGCTGACGATCGTGGCGGCCATGGTGCTGTCGGTGCTGGTCGCGTTGATTCTGACGCCGGCATTGTGCGCGACGATTCTCAAGCCGATCGAGCAGGGGCATCAGGAAAAAACCACCGGTTTCTTCGGCTGGTTCAACCGCACCTTCAACAAGAGCCGCGACAAGTATCACTCGGGTGTGCACCACGTGATCAAGCGCTCGGGCCGTTGGCTAATCATCTATATGGTGGTGATTTTCGCGGTCGGTCTGCTGTTCGTGAAGTTGCCCAAGTCGTTCCTGCCTGACGAAGACCAGGGCACGATGTTCGTGCTGGTGCAAACGCCGTCGGGCTCGACGCAGGAAACCACGGCGCGCGCGTTGAAGGACGTGTCCGACTATCTGCTCAACACCGAGAAGAGCATTGTCGAATCGACCTTTACCGTGAACGGCTTCAGCTTCGCCGGCCGTGGCCAGAATGCGGGTCTCGTGTTCGTGCGGATGAAGGATTACGCGCAACGTCAGCACTCGGATCAGAAGGTGCAGGCGCTGGTGGGTCGTCTCTTCATGCACTTCGGCAGCTACAAGAACGCGCTGGTGTATCCGGTGAATCCGCCGTCGATTCCTGAACTCGGCACGGCCGCGGGCTTCGACTTCGAATTGCAGGATCGCGCGGGCGTCGGTCACGAAAAGCTGATGGAAGCACGCAACATGTTGCTGGGCATGGCGGCGAAAGATCCGACGCTGGCTCAGGTGCGTCCGAACGGCCTGAACGACACGCCGCAGTTCAAGGTGGATATCGATCACGAGAAGGCTTCGGCCCTCGGCGTGTCGCTGTCCGCGATCGACCAGACGTTCTCGATCGCGTGGGCGTCGCAGTACGTGAACAACTTCCTCGATACCGACGGCCGGATCAAGAAGGTGTATCTGCAAGGCGATGCTCCGTTCCGCATGACGCCGGAAGACCTGAACGCGTGGTACGTGCGCAATAGCGCGGGTGGCATGGTGCCGTTCTCGTCGTTCGCCAGCGGCACGTGGACCTACGGTTCGCCGAAGCTGGAGCGCTACAACGGTATTTCCGCGGTGGAAATCCAGGGCGCGGCGGCACCGGGCAAGTCGACCGGTCAAGCCATGACGGCTATGGAAGCGCTCGTGGCGAAGCTGCCGGCCGGCGTGGGCTACGAGTGGACGGGTCTGTCGCTGCAGGAACGCCAGTCCGGTTCGCAGGCGCCGATTCTGTACGGCATCTCGATCCTCGTCGTGTTCCTGTGTCTCGCGGCGCTGTATGAAAGCTGGTCGATCCCGTTCTCGGTGATCATGGTGGTGCCGCTCGGCGTGATCGGCGCACTGCTGGCCGCTACGCTGCGCGGACTCGAGAACGACGTGTTCTTCCAGGTGGGTCTGTTGACCACCGTGGGTCTGTCGGCGAAGAACGCGATTCTGATCGTGGAATTCGCCCGCGAGCTGCAGCAGGGTGAAGGCATGGGGCCGATCGAGGCCGCGCTGGAAGCAGCGCGTCTGCGGTTGCGTCCGATTCTGATGACCTCGCTCGCGTTCATTCTCGGCGTGATGCCGCTCGCGATCAGTAACGGCGCGGGTTCGGCCAGCCAGCACGCGATCGGTACCGGCGTGATCGGCGGGATGTTGACGGCGACCTTCCTCGCCATTTTCATGATCCCGATGTTCTTCGTCGTGATCCGCGCGAAATTCGGCGGTGAAAAGGAAGACCCGGATGAGGCGCTCGCACACTACAACCAGCACCATCCGCATGACGGCCAGGGCGGCGGTTCGGCGGGCGGGTCGGCTGATGAAGGCTCGGGCAAGGACGGACATTGAGATGCAAAAACACTCTCTGATTGCAGTGGCGGTCGCGCTGTTCGCCGCGGGTTGCACGATGGCGCCGAAGTACGAGCGCCCGGCGCCACCCACGACGAGCACCTTCCCGACCGGCGGCGTGTACGACACGCAACCGGGCGCGACCCAGCCGGGCGCGGGCCAGACCGACGCGACCCAGACGGGCAAGCAGCAGCCCGGCGCGACGAACGCGGCGCGCAGCGCGAACGGCCAGGCCGCGGTGGATATCGGCTGGCGCGATTTCTTCGTCGATCCGCGCATGCAGCGGTTGATCGAGATCGCGCTGAAGAACAACCGCGATCTGCGCGTGTCGGTGCTGAACATGCAGGCGTCGGCGGCGCAGTATCGGATCGTTCGCGCCGGTCTGCTGCCGACGCTCGACGCCGCGGCTTCGCAAAGCAAGCAACGTACGCCAAAGAATCTGTCATTCGCGGGGCAGACGATTACCAACACGTATTCGGTCGGTCTGAACGCGTCCTGGGAAATCGACTTCTTCGGGCGGATTCAGAGCTTGAAGGATCAGGCGTTGGCGCAGTACCTGGCTACGGCTCAGGCGCGCAAGGCGGCGGAAATCTCGCTGGTCTCGCAGGTCGCGACCCAGTACATGACCGTGCTCGAGCTCGACGATCTGTTGAAAGTCACGCAGAACACGCTGAAGACCTCGCAGGAATCGTATCGGATCGCCAAGTTGCAGTTCGACAACGGCACCGGTTCGGAGCTGGATCTGCGTCAGTCGCAAACCGTGGTCGAGCAGGCTCAGGCCAACCTGCAGCAGCAGATGCGTCTGCGGGCGCAAGCGGATAACGCGCTCGTGCTGCTGATCGGCGAGCCGCTGCCGGACGATCTGCCGCCGGGCATGACGCTGGACAACCAGAATCTGCTCACGGATATTCCGGCGGGTCTGCCGTCCGACCTGCTGACGCGCCGTCCGGACATCATGGAGGCCGAAGAGAATCTGCTGGCCGCCAACGCGAACATTGGCGCGGCGCGCGCGGCGTTCTTCCCGAAGGTCTCGCTGACCGGCAGCTTCGGCACGCTCAGCCCGTCGCTCGGCGGTTTGTTCAAGCCGGGTTCGGCGGCGTGGAGCTTCGCGCCGTCGATCACGCTGCCGATCTTCGAGGGCGGGCAGAATCTCGCCAACCTCGATCTCGCCAACATCCAGAAGAAAGTCCAGATCGCCACGTATGAAAAAGCGATCCAGTCGGCCTTCCGCGATGTGGCGGACGCGCTGGCAGCGCGTGGCACGTACGATCAGCAGATCCAGGCGCTGGAGCGCAATACTTTTGCCGAACAGCGCCGGCTGGATCTGTCGAACCTGCGTTATACGAATGGTGTCGACAGCTATCTGACCGTGCTGACCGCGCAGACCGATCTGTATTCGTCGCAGCAGTTGCTGGTCACGGCCCGCATGGAGCGTCTGCAGAACCTAGTGACGTTGTATCAGGTACTCGGCGGCGGCTGGATTGAACACAACGGCGATCAGCCGCGTCCGGCCGATGCACCGGTCGATTACGGTGCGGCAAGCGCGCCGGTGGCGGCTTCGGCGGCCACGGCGGGTTGAGACTCGAGATGTAGCGTCGACTGCGTAGGGCGGGTTTCCAGTTTCAGCAAAGCCGTCCTACACAGCCAGTCAAAAAAAACGCCACGGCATTTGCGCCGTGGCGTTTTTTTATCCGCAGCGCTCGCGCGATCTCTCGTTCGCGCAAGCGCCCTAAGCGTTGCGTATCGCTCAGTGCACGTCCACTGCGCGCAGCATATCGTCGCCGCGCGGCTCGTTGCCGCCGCGTCCGTCGAAATCATGTCCGGCGCTGCGAATTTCGCACTGTGCCTTTTTCTCGCTCTTTACGCCGTTGAAGATCAGGTTCAGCACCACAGCCGACACCGACGCCAGCAGAATCCCGCTATGCAACAGCGGCGAAAGCGCCGGCGGCAGCTTCGAGAAGAAGTGCGGCGACACCACCGGCACGAGACCCAGGCCGATACTGACCGCGACGATGAACAGGTTGTGGTGATTCCTCACGAAGTCGACCTTCGACAGCACCTTGATGCCGTTTGCCGCGACCATGCCGAACATCACGATGCCCGCGCCGCCGAGCACGAAAGCCGGCACCGACGCGACCACTTGCGCCATCTTCGGGAACAGGCCCAGCAGCACCAGGATCACGCCGCCCATCGCGCAGACAAAGCGGCTTTTCACGCCGGTCACGCCGATCAGGCCGACGTTCTGCGAGAACGAGGTATGCGGGAACGAGTTGAAGATACCGCCGATCAACGTGCCCAGGCCGTCGACGCGCAAGCCGCGCACCAGCGTCTTCTGATCGACCGGACGATCCACCATGTCGCCGACCGCGAGGAACATGCCGGTCGATTCGATGAAGGTGACGAACATCACCGTGACCATCGTCGCGATCGAGAGCGGATCGAAATGCGGCAGGCCGAAGTGGAACGGCATGACGAAGCCGACCCACGGTGCGTGCGTGACGCCTTCCATGTTGACGCGGCCGATCGCCAGCGCGATCACGAAGCCGGCGACAATGCCGAGCAGCACCGAGATATTGGCAAGGAAGCCCTTGGCGAACTTGTTGATCAACAGAATCAGCATCAGCACGGTCAGCGAGAGGCCGAGGTAGATCGGATTGCCGTAATCGGGATTGCCCACGCCGCCTGCCGCCCAGTTGATGCCAACTTCCATCAGCGACAAGCCGATCACCGAAATCACCACGCCGATCACGACTGGCGGGAAGAACCGCAGCAACTTGCCGACCGCGGGCGCGAGCAGAATGCCGACCACACCGGCCGCGATCGTCGAGCCGAAAATATCGAGAATGCCGAGCGAGGGATTGGTGCCGATCGCGACCATCGGACCGACGGCCGCGAACGTGCAGCCCATGATGACCGGCAGACGGATGCCGAAAATCCACAGTCCGAGCGTCTGGATCAGCGTGGCGATGCCGCAGGAAAACAGATCGGCGCTGATCAGGAACGCGATCTGGTCTTTCGGCAACTTGAGCGCCGCGCCGATGATCAGCGGCACCGCGACGGCACCGGCATACATGACCAGAACATGCTGAATGCCGAGCGTGAGCAACTGGCCTGCGGGCAGTCGTTCGTCGCACGGGTGAACCGTGTTCGATTGCATATTGTCTGTCTCCACCATCTGAGTTTTTGGGATGGCTCCAAGGTATCGGGGACTAAAAAGCACAACAAGACCACTGGGGCCTATTCCGGCATTCCCGGTGACGATATGCGTAGGGGCCTTTTGAAAGCCAAAAGAAATGCGCGCACCTGGTCCATCGGCGGTCAGCCCCTTGCAGTGGCGATGCGAGGCGGTGCGTCGCGCGAGTCCAGATTGACGCGATATGTGTGAGAATCAATGAGGTGTATCTCGCTCACTGCATAGTCCTGTTTTGATGTGACTCGCGGCGCAGGCGGGTTAACCCGCGATTCGCGATTTCGGCGTGCGTTCGGGCATGCTTCTCAAACGCCGCGCCGGTGCTGAAAAATACGCTTTTCGGGCAGCGTTTGCGTGCTCGTATTCATCCTCAATTTGAAGTTTTATCGCCCCATGAGTTTTCTCGGCATCGACCTCGGCACCGGTTCCCTCAAAGTAGCAATCGTCGACGAAAACGGTCGCGAGCAGGCGGTGGCGAGCGTCGCGTACCCCATCGAAACGCCGCAGGCGGGTTGGGCAGAGACATCGGTGCAAACGTGGTGGCGCGCGCTATGCGAAGCCGCCGCGCGTTTGCCCGACGGCTTGCGCCGCGACGTGCGGGCAATCGGTTTTTCCGGGCAGATGCATGGCGTCGTGTTGATCGACGCAGCGGGCGAGGCCGTGCGGCCCGCCATGCTGTGGCCCGACACGCGCGCGCTGGCCTTGCTCGAAGCGTGGCCCGAGCCGCAGCCGAATCCGGTTGCGCCGGGCATGGCCGGTCCGCTGCTGCGCTGGATCGTGTTGCACGAACCACAGTCCGCGAGCCGCACGCGCTGGGCGCTGCAACCGAAAGACTGGCTGCGCGTCGCACTGGGCGGCGCGGTGGCGACCGATCCCTCCGACGCCTGCGCGACCGCGCTCGCCGATCCCGCCGGCGTGTGGGACGCGGCGCTGCTCGATCGGCTCGAGATTCCGCACGAATGGTTCGCACCGCTGGCGCCGTCCTATGCGGCGGGTGGTGTGTTGTCGGAGAGCGCGGCGCGGGCGCTGGGTTTGCGCGCCGGCATCGTGCTCGCCACCGGCGCGGCCGATACGCCTTGCGCGGCGCTTGGCAGCGGGCTCGCGCACGACGGCGACGCGTTGCTGACCACCGGCACCGGCGGACAAATCGTCGTGCTGGCCGAGCACGCGCCGGCGGCGGTCAAGGGCTTGCATCGTTATCGTGCGGCGAGCGATCACTGGTATCGGATGGCGGCGATGCAGAACGTCGGCATCGCGCTCGAACGTGCGCGCGGGTGGCTGTCATATGAATGGGCCGATGCGTATCGGGACGCGTTCGGTGACGCGACGAACGCGACCAACGCGACGAACGCGACCGCCACATTCAGTGCGAACACAGCGGCCGCATCCGGCCTCACGTTCCTGCCGTACCTCACAGGCGAACGGACGCCCTGGCTCAATCCGATGGCGCGCGGCGGCTGGCTCGGCCTCGCGCTCGATCACACGCGCGGCACGATGATGCGCGCCGCGTTCGAAGGCGTCGCGTTCTCGCTGCGTGCCGGGCTCGACGCGATTCGCGCGAGCGGCGCGACGGTGACGGCGTTGAAGCTGGCGGGCGGAGGTTCCGTCGACGCCCGCTGGCGCCAGTTGCTCGCCGATGCGCTGAATGTCGAGTTGCACGCAGTCGATTGTCCGAATGCGGCGCCGCGTGGCGCGGCGATTCTCGGCGGCCTGGCAAGCGGGCATTGGCACGCGCGCGATCTCGCCGCGCTCGCGCCGGGCGCGACGCGTGTTGCGGGTCCGCAAGGCGACGCGGCGCTTGCCGAGCGCTATGAGCGCTTTCTCGATCTCTACGGACGAATCGAAACATGGTTCACCGACACGCCGTCGCAATGAGCGAATGTCATGTCAGGTTCAGACAATGCCGTGACGCACTTTGCAATACCATTACGTTTTTCACTCGCTAACGTATGAGTCGGCGCAGTGCGCCGAACGACAATGATGACGTGCTCGCATGAGACGCACGAACCAACGCAGCACCGAATCGCAACACATGCGCGCCGCAACGCAGTCCGCCGCGACGCGCCGTGCCTCGACAGACTCACAGGATTACAGGAGCATTGACGATGAAGACCAAAGCAGCAATCGCATGGAAAGCCGGCGCGCCGTTGACGATCGAAGAAGTCGATCTGGAAGGGCCGCGTGCCGGTGAAGTCCTGATCGAAGTGAAGGCCACGGGTATCTGCCATACCGATTACTACACGCTCTCCGGCGCGGACCCCGAAGGCATCTTTCCGGCCATTCTCGGGCACGAAGGCGCGGGCGTGATCGTCGATACCGGCCCCGGCGTCGGCACGCTGAAGAAGGGCGATCACGTCATTCCGCTCTATACGCCGGAATGCCGCCAGTGCAAGTTCTGCCTGTCGCGCAAGACGAATCTTTGTCAGGCAATCCGTTCAACGCAGGGCAAGGGTTTGATGCCTGACTCGACCTCGCGCTTCTCTCTCGACGGCAAGCCGCTGTTTCACTACATGGGCACGTCGACGTTTTCGAACTACATCGTCGTGCCGGAAATCGCGGTGGCGAAAGTGCGCGAAGACGCGCCGTTCGACAAGATCTGCTACATCGGTTGCGGTGTGACGACGGGTGTCGGTGCGGTCGTGTATTCGGCGAAGGTCGAGGCGGGCGCGAATGTCGTGGTGTTCGGTCTCGGCGGCATCGGTTTGAATGTGATCCAGGGCGCGAAGATGGTCGGCGCGGACAAGATCATCGGTGTGGATATCAATCCGGGCCGTGTCGAACTGGCGAAGAAATTCGGCATGACGCACTTCGTCAACCCGAACGAAGTCGAAAACGTGGTCGATCACATCGTGCAACTCACCGATGGCGGCGCGGACTACTCGTTCGAATGTATCGGTAACACGAAGGTGATGCGTCAGGCGCTCGAATGCACGCACAAGGGCTGGGGCCAGTCGTTCATCATCGGCGTGGCGGCGGCGGGCGAAGAGATCAGCACGCGTCCGTTCCAACTGGTGACGGGCCGCGAGTGGAAAGGCTCGGCATTCGGCGGCGCGCGCGGCCGCACCGATGTGCCGAAGATTGTCGACTGGTACATGGAAGGCAAGATCAATATCGACGATCTGATCACGCACCGTCTGCCGCTCGAGCGCATCAACGAGGGCTTCGATCTGATGAAGAAGGGCGAGTCGATCCGCTCGGTCGTGCTGTACTGAACCGGAGCTTCCTCATGCTCGAACTCTTGTCGTCGCATGCCTGTCATGGCGGCGAGCAGCGCATCTATCGGCACGACTCGCAGACCATCGGCCTGTCGATGCGCTTCTCGATCTATCTGCCGCCGCAGGCCCTGCAGGCCAACGCGAACGTGCCCGCGCTGTTCTATCTCGCGGGCCTCACTTGCACGGAAGAAACCTTTCCGGTCAAAGCCGGCGCGCAACGTTTCGCCGCGCAGCACGGCATTGCGTTGATCGCGCCGGATACGAGTCCGCGCGGCGCGGGCGTGCCGGGCGAAAGCGCGGCGTGGGACTTCGGCGTGGGCGCGGGCTTTTACGTCGATGCCACGCAGCAGCCGTGGGCGCAGCACTACCGGATGTACTCATACGTGCGGGACGAACTGCGTGAAATGGTGCTCGCGAATTTGCCGGTGGACGGCGCGCGTCTGGGCGTCTTCGGGCATTCGATGGGCGGCCACGGCGCGTTGATGCTCGCGTTGCGCAATCCGGAGATTTATCGGTCGGTGTCGGCGTTCGCGCCGATCGCCGCGCCGACGCGTTGCCCGTGGGGCGAAAAAGCGTTCAGCGGCTATCTGGGCGACGACCGCGAAGCGTGGAAACAGTACGACGCGAGCGAACTGGTCGCGCGTACGTCGCGCAAGTTCTCGGAAGGGATTCTGGTCGATCAGGGGCTCGCGGATCAGTTCCTCGCGGAGCAACTGAATCCGGATGTGTTCGAAGCCGCTTGCCAGGCCGCAGGTCAACCGCTGACGTTGCGCCGTCATGCGGGCTACGACCACGGCTATTACTTCATCTCGACGTTCGTCGAGGATCACCTCGCGCATCACGCGAAGGTGCTGCTCGGCTGAGTTTCGCAGGACAACGATGGCGGTATGCAGATGCGACGCCGCCATCGTCCCTAAAGACTCAATGCCGTCTCAACAAACTCCCGCCGTACACCACCGCCGACAGCACGGTGATCCAGAAGCTCGTCGGCCAATCGGTATAGAACGCGAGCGTCAAACCGAGCCACGCCTGCAGCAGCGCGAACACCGCGGCGAGCACGAGACCCGCTGAAAGGCGCGTTGTCATGTTCTGCGCAGCGGCGGCCGGGCCGACCATCAGCGTGAACACCAGCAGCACGCCGACGATCTGCGTGCACGCCGCCACGGCGAGCGCCGCGATTGCGAGAAACAGCACGGACACGAGGCGCAACGACACCCCCTTGGCTTCGGCCAGTTCCGGCTGCAACGACGCGAACAGCAACGGCCGCATGATCGCCGCGAGCGCCAGCAGACTCACGACGCCCAGGCCCGCCAGTACGCCGAGCGTCGACGTATTCACACCGAGCACGTTGCCGAACAGCAGTGCGGTGACCTGAGTCGCGTACGCCGTGAAGAAGTGCAGAAACAGCAAGCCGAAACCGAGCGACAACGAGAGGATGACGCCGATCGCCACGTCGCGTCCGGCGAGACGTTCGCCGAGCGCGCCCATGCCGACGCCCGCCGCGAGCGTGAAGCCGATCATCCCCCAGATCGGCGAGATGCCGATCAGCACCGCGCCGGTCGCGCCAGTGAAGCCGACGTGCGAGAGCGCGTGGCCCGCGAAGGTCTGTCCGCGCATCACCAGAAAATAGCCCACCACGCCGGCCAGCACCGCGACGATCCCCGACGCCGCGAATGCGTTCACCATGAAATCGTATTCAAACATCGTGCTTGTGTCCGTCGCGTGAGTCGTGCTGATGTGAGTGGCCGTGCGCGTGGCCATGCGAATGGGAATGCGAGTGGCTGTGGCCGCCGTTCTCGTCGTGTTCGTGCTCGTGATCGTGCTTTTCCACTTCCACATCGCCGGACATCACGAAGATGCGGCCATTCACGCGCATCACGTCGATCGGCGAGCCGTAGAGGCGCGACAGGACCGGTCGCGTGATTACTTCGTCGACGGTGCCGAGCGCCGCCACGCCGCTGCCGAGATACAGCACGCGATCGAGCGCGTGCAGCAGCGGGTTCAGTTCATGCGCCGAAAACAGCACGGCGATGCCGAGTTCCTGTTGCACGCGCCGCACCAGTTCGACCACGCTCTTCTGATGATGCGGATCGAGGCTGATCAACGGCTCGTCGAGCAACAGCAGCTTCGGGTTGCCGAGCAGGCACTGCGCGAGCAACAGCCGCTGACGCTCGCCGCCCGATAGTTCCGACAACGGCCGCTCGGCCAGTTTGCGGCCGCCCACCAGATCCAGCACACGTTCGACATCGGCGCGCGTGGCGGCGTCCGCATGCGGCAGACCCCAGCGATGGCCGTCGGCGGCCATCGCGACGAAATCGCGGCCACGCACGCGGCGTCCGGCCAAGGCAGTGCGCGTTTGCGGCATATAGCCGATCGACGCGTTGCCGCGCTCGACCGGTTGTCCCAGCACGCGGATCGCGCCCTGAGCGGCAGGCACGAGACCGAGCACGGCGCGCATCAGCGTCGTCTTGCCCGCGCCGTTGGGCCCGAGCACGCCGATAAATTCGCCCTGGTTCACCACGAAACCGGTATCGCGCAGAATCGTGCGGTCGCCGAGTTCGAGCGTGACGTGTTCGAGTTCGAGCACGGGTGCGGTGCTGGGCACACGCGCTGGCGCGCCGCGGCCAGTCTGGGTCATGGGGTTTTTCCTTTCGCACCTGAAGCCGCAGCCGCATTGGCGCCGTTCGCATCGCCCGAGGCCAGCGCCGTGCCCAGCGCGTCAAGCTGCGTCAGCATCCACGTCTGATAGGTCTTGCCGGCCGGTTCGGTCTCGGTAACGCTCATGGTCGGCACCTTCGATTGCTGCGCGAGCTTCAACATGCGTTTGGTCAGGGCCTCGGTTGCCTGGCTGTTATAGATCAGAACACGCACGCGCTTTTCGCGCAGGTCGCGTTCGAACGCGGCGATATCGGCCGCGCTGGCTTCGGTGTCGTTCATGGTGGCGAGCTGGAAGCGCAGGTTGCGCATGCTCAGGCCCACCGCGTCGGACATGTAGCCGAACACCGGTTCGGTTGCCGTCACCGGCACGCCCGCGTAGCGGCCATGCAGCTCGGCGACCTTGGCGTCCACCGGTTTCAGCGAATCGAGAAACTTCGCGAGGTTCGCATCGTACGCCGACTTGTGCGCCGGGTCAGCCGCGACGAGCGCCTCGCTCACCGCGCGCGCCACTTTCGGCATGGTCGCCGGGTCGTACCAGAGGTGCGGATTGTCGCCGCCTTTCTTGCCGACGAGATCGGCTGCGACGATCGTCACGCGCTTCGCGCCCTTCGACGCCGCCAACAATTTTGCCATCCACGGATCGTAGTCGGCGCCGTTGTAGACCACAAGGCTCGCATGCTGCAACGCACGCGCGGTCTTCGGGCTCGCTTCGAACAGATGCGGGTCCTGGTCCGGATTGCTGAGGATGCTCGTCACGTCGACGCGATCGCCGCCGAGTTGCTGCACCACGTCGCCGTAAAAATTCTCCGCCGCGACCACGGGGATTTTTGCATCCGCGGCCATCGCGGCGTGGCCGAACGCGAAGACGGCGGCGCTTACCGCGACGTACTTCGACAGCTTCAGCGCACGCTGCGCCCCGTTGAACATCGAGCCGAATTTCTTCATTGTTGTGTCCTGCTGCGTGAGAGTTGAATGAACCACTGACGTTATGAGGGACGTGTGCGTTATGCCGGCTTCATGGCGGCTGAAGCACCCGCGGGCCGCGCCGCGCGAGCACACAGCGCGCATAGACCGCTCAGTTCGATCACCTGCCGATGCACTTCGAAACCATGTGCCGGCGCGCTATGCGACAACTGTTCGGCGAGGTCGTCACCGGGAATTTCGACGGTCGCGCCGCAGCCGTCACACATCAGAAACTGGCTGCGATGCGGCACGCCGACTTCGCAGCAGGCCACGAACGCGTTCTTCGACTCGATCCGATGCACGAAGCCATGCGCGAGCAGAAAATCCAGCGCGCGATATACGGTTGTCGGCGGCACACGGCCGCGTGCCGGCTCGAGCGCATCCAGCAATTCATAAGCGCCGACCGGCCGCTCGCTGGCGACGATCGCCGCATACACCTGACGACGCAGCGGCGTCAGCGCGAGCCCGTGCAACGCGGCATGCGCTTCGGCATGCGCGAGGCGCACGGCACGGTTTTCTGCAGTGGATGTGGCCATCGGCGCAGGCTCCTGACGAAACGGCAATCAAGCGAAATCACAACCCATCGGCTTCGAAAGCGAAGCGAGGTCGCAATGATATAACGTATCTCGAAATTTTGGCAGCGGGGCGAGCAGAAAGCAGATTGGCTGTCTTCGATTTCTCGTACTAGTGTTGTTCGGGGTGGATGAGGGGTGCCGGAATCCTGCCGCGCTGCACCATCGAAATCTGCTCGGGCGCCTTGACATGACCCGGTGCGTATCCGATCATTCGATCACTAACAGAGCAATTGTTCGCGCGATGAGCGTTCGCTCACCGCGCCTCAAAAAGCGAAACGAACCGGAGACGAGCAGTGGCGGCACGATTGCAAGACAAGGTGGCCATTCTGACGGGCGCGGCAAGCGGAATCGGTGAAGCCGTGGCGCGGCGATATCTGGACGAAGGCGCGCGCTGCGTGCTGGTCGACGTGAAGCCGGCCGACAGTTTTGGAGACTCGCTGCGCGCCACTTACGGCGATCGCGTGCTGACCGTGAGCGCCGATGTCACGCGGCGCGACGACATCCAGCGCATCGTGGCGAGCACGCTGGAGCGCTTCGGGCAAATCGACATTCTCTTCAACAACGCGGCGCTGTTCGACATGCGCCCGATTCTCGAAGAATCCTGGGACGTGTTCGACCGCCTCTTCGCGGTCAACGTGAAGGGCATGTTCTTCCTGATGCAAGCCGTGGCGCAAAAGATGGTCGAGCAGGGCTGCGGCGGCAAGATCATCAATATGTCGTCGCAAGCCGGGCGGCGCGGCGAGGCGCTCGTGTCGCACTACTGCGCGACCAAAGCCGCCGTGCTCAGCTACACGCAATCCGCGGCATTGGCGCTTGCGCCGCACAAGATCAACGTGAATGGCATCGCGCCGGGTGTCGTCGATACGCCGATGTGGAACGAAGTCGATGCGCTCTTCGCTCGCTATGAAAACCGCCCGCTCGGCGAGAAGAAACGCCTTGTCGGCGAAGCGGTGCCGCTTGGCCGCATGGGTGTGCCGGACGATCTGACCGGCGCCGCTTTGTTCCTCGCATCGGCGGATGCCGACTACATCACCGCGCAAACCCTGAACGTCGACGGCGGCAACTGGATGAGCTAAACCCGCGCCGTTCATCGTCATTTTCGTAGAACAAACGCTGCACTACATAACGTACGAGAAAGGAGACAACACATGAAGCCAGCCCTCAAATCCACGCTAAAAGCGGTCAGTGCCGGCGCTGTCGCATGCTTTGCATTGAGCGCGTCGGCGGCGACGGTGACGATCGCCACGCTGAACAATCCGGACATGATCGAGTTGAAGAAACTCTCGCCCGAATTCGAAAAGGCGAATCCGGACATCAAGCTGAACTGGGTGATTCTCGAAGAAAACGTGCTGCGTCAACGCGCCACGACCGACATCACGACCGGCAGCGGCCAGTTCGACGTGATGACGATCGGCGCGTACGAAACGCCGCAATGGGGCAAGCGCGGCTGGCTCACGCCGCTCACGAACCTGCCCGCTGATTACGATCTGAACGACGTCGTGAAGACGGCCCGCGACGGCCTCTCGAGCGGCGGCCAGTTGTATGCGCTGCCGTTCTACGTCGAAAGCTCGATGACGTATTACCGCAAGGATCTGTTCGAGAAGGCCGGCCTGAAGATGCCCGACCAGCCCACTTACGACCAGATCAAGCAGTTCGCCGACAAGCTCACCGACAAAGCCAATGGCATTTACGGCATCTGTCTGCGTGGCAAGGCGGGCTGGGGCGAAAACATGGCTTACGGCACGACGGTGGTGAACACCTTCGGCGGCCGCTGGTTCGACGAGAAGTGGAACGCGCAGCTCACTTCGCCGGAATGGAAAAAGGCGATGACCTTCTATGTCGACCTGCTAAAGAAGGACGGCCCTCCGGGAGCGAGCTCGAATGGCTTCAACGAGAACCTGACGCTGATGTCCTCCGGCAAGTGCGCGATGTGGATCGACGCCACGGTGGCAGCCGGCATGCTCTACAACAAGCAGCAATCGCAGATCGCCGACAAGGTCGGTTTTGCGGCGGCGCCGGTCGCGGTCACGCCGAAGGGTTCGCATTGGCTGTGGGCCTGGGCGCTGGCGATTCCGAAGTCGTCGAAGCAGGCTGACGCGGCCAAGAAGTTCATCACGTGGGCCACGTCGAAGCAGTACATCGAACTGGTCGCGAAGGACGAAGGCTGGGCCTCGGTGCCGCCGGGAACGCGTAAATCCACCTACGCGCGCGCCGAGTACAAGCAGGCAGCACCGTTCGGCGACTTCGTGCTGAAGGCGATCGAAACGGCGGATCCGGAGCATCCGACGCTCAAGCCGGTGCCGTACACCGGTGTGCAGTTCGTCGGGATTCCTGAGTTCCAGTCGTTCGGCACCGTGGTGGGTCAGAGCATCTCCGGCGCGATTGCCGGTCAGATGACGATCGATCAGGCGCTGGCAGCTGGCAACGCCACTGCGGATCGCGCGGTGAAACAGGCCGGCTATCAGAAGTAAGCCACGGCCGTTACGTGGCACGCGCCGGCTGACGCCCGTCAGCCGGCTTACGCGGCACAGCGGGCCGTTCCGCCACACGTGCGCCGCGACATCGTAGGGTGTCGTCGCGGCTTCGGGCGGCGGTCCGCGCATTACCGAACAGGTGGTCAATCATGCGTCCTCTGCGCCTACCTATCATGCACGCCCATCCCCAGACAGAAAAAGAACGTGAAACCCGCAAAGCCAATTCCGCCCGCTGGCTAGCCACGCCTTCGGTCGCGGTGCTCGTGCTGTGGATGGCGATTCCGCTCGCGATGACGATCTGGTTTTCGTTCTCGCGTTACAACCTGTTGAATCCGGATCTGAAAGGCTTCGCGGGTTTCGACAACTATAAATATCTTGCCAGCGATCCGTCGTTCGGCCCTTCGATCGGTCACACACTCGAACTGATCATCTCGGTGCTCGTGATCACGGTGGTGGGCGGCGTGCTGATGGCGATACTGTTCGACCGCAAGTTCTACGGCCAGGGGATCGCGCGGCTGCTCGCCATCGCGCCGTTCTTCGTGATGCCGACCGTGAGCGCGCTGATCTGGAAGAACATGATCCTGCATCCGGTGTACGGGCTGATCGCGCAGGGCATGCGCGCCATGGGCATGCAACCGATCGACTGGTTCGCCGAATATCCGCTGACGGCAGTGATCATGATCGTCGCGTGGCAGTGGCTGCCCTTTGCTTTCCTGATTCTGTTCACGGCGATCCAGTCGCTCGATCAGGAGCAGAAGGAGGCGGCGCGCATCGACGGCGCGGGTCCGTTCTCGATGTTCTTCTACATCACGCTGCCTCACCTGAAGCGGGCCATTGCGGTGGTGGTGATGATGGAAACGATTTTCCTGCTGTCGATCTTCGCCGAAATCTACACGACCACGGGCGGCGGTCCGGGCACCGCGACCACCAACCTGTCGTACCTGATCTATTCGTTGGGCCTGCAACAGTTCGACGTCGGTCTCGCTTCGGCGGGCGGCATTCTCGCTGTCGTGCTGGCCAATATCGTGTCGTTCTTCCTGGTGCGGATGCTCGCGAAGAACCTTAAAGGGGAGTACGAAAAATGAGCCAGGTTGCCTCTACCCCGGTGTCGAACCCGACTGCCATGACGGTGCCGGCGAAGTCGCCGTTCGCCGCGATCCGACGCGGCATTCCCGGCGTGATCGCCTGGCTCGTCGCTCTGCTGCTGTTCTTCCCGATCTTCTGGATGACGATTACCGCATTCAAGACGGAGCAGCAAGCCTATGCGTCGTCGCTGTTTTTCATCCCGACGCTCGATAGCTTTCGCGAGGTGTTCGCGCGCAGCAATTACTTTTCGTTCGCGTGGAATTCGATACTCATCTCCGCGGGCGTGACGATTCTGTGCCTGATACTCGCCGTGCCGGCCGCGTATGCGATGGCGTTCTTCCCGACCCGCCGCACGCAGAAAGTGCTGCTGTGGATGTTGTCGACCAAGATGATGCCGTCGGTCGGCGTGCTGGTGCCGATCTATCTGCTGTGGAAAAACAGCGGTCTGCTGGATTCGGTGTCGGGTCTCGTGATCGTCTACACGCTGATCAATTTACCGATCGCGGTATGGATGTCCTTCACGTACTTCGCCGAAATTCCGCGTGACATTCTCGAAGCCGGCCGAATCGACGGCGCCGCGACGTGGCAGGAAATCGTCTATCTGCTGATGCCGATGTCGCTGCCGGGACTCGCATCGACGGCGCTGCTGCTCGTGATCCTGTCGTGGAACGAAGCGTTCTGGAGCATCAACCTGTCGAGTTCGAACGCCGCTCCGCTGACCGTGTTCATTGCGTCGTATTCGAGTCCCGAGGGTCTCTTCTGGGCCAAGCTGTCCGCCGCTTCGCTGCTGGCGGTCGCGCCGATCCTGATCGTCGGCTGGCTGTCGCAGAAGCAACTGGTGCGCGGCCTTACCTTTGGGGCGGTCAAATGACGGCAGGCACGAGTGGAAGCACGCTCGCCGGCAATTTCGCGCTGATCTGCGATTGCGACGGTGTGCTGATCGACAGCGAAGCCGTGGCGGCGCGCATGCTGGTGCACGAACTCGAAGCGCGCTGGCCCGACACCGACGTCGAACCGGTCGTGCTGCCGCTGCTCGGACTGCGCATCGAGAAAGTGCTGCAAGGCACCGCGGCGCAGCTCGGCAAAAGCCTCAGCGACGAGGATATCGATTCGATCCGGCAAGCTGTGGAAGCGGCGGCGATGCAGGCGCCGACGGTCGAAGGCATCGAAGCCGCGCTGGCTCAGGTGCCGCTCCCCAAAGGCTGCGCGAGCAACAGCTTTCGCCCGTATGTGGAAACGGTGCTGACGCGCACGGGCCTCGTGAGATTTTTCGGCGACCGCCTGTTCTGCGCCGACGCGGTGCCGAATCCGAAGCCCGCGCCCGACGTCTATCTGGCGGCGGCCAAGGGTCTCGGACTCGCGCCCTCGGCGTGCCTCGTGGTGGAGGACAGCGTCACGGGTGTGACGGCCGCCACTGCGGCGGGCATGACGGTGCTCGGTTTCATCGGCGGTGGTCATGCGAGCGATGCGCAGATTGACAAGCTGCATGCAGCCGGCGCGCGTCACGTCTTCGACGACATGCAGCAGTTGCCGGAGCTGGTCGCGCAATGGACGCTAAGTGCGACGGCGGCCGCGCCATAAGCGGGCGGCATCGAAAGCGGATCAATGTAGCCGCCTGAGTGTCGCAAACAACTCAGGCAACCGAAATACCGGACAAGCAACACATAGCATTACACGGAGACACATCATGGCAAGCGTAACTCTGCGCAACATCAGGAAGGCGTACGACGAAAACGAAGTGATGCGCGACATCAACCTCGATATCGCGGACGGCGAGTTCGTCGTGTTCGTGGGCCCGAGCGGTTGCGGTAAATCGACGCTGATGCGGATGATCGCCGGCCTCGAAGATATCAGCGGCGGCGATCTGACCATCGACGGCATGCGCGTGAACGACGTGGCGCCCGCCAAGCGCGGCATCGCGATGGTGTTCCAGTCGTACGCGCTGTATCCGCACATGACGCTGTACGACAACATGGCGTTCGGCCTGAAACTCGCCGGCACCAAGAAGCCGGAAATCGACGCCGCGGTGCGCAACGCCGCGAAGATCCTGCACATCGACCATTTGCTCGATCGCAAGCCGAAGCAGTTGTCGGGCGGCCAGCGTCAGCGCGTGGCGATCGGCCGCGCGATTACACGCAAGCCGAAGGTGTTCCTGTTCGACGAACCGCTGTCGAATCTCGACGCTGCCTTGCGCGTGAAAATGCGCCTCGAATTCGCGCGTCTGCATGACGAACTGAAAACCACGATGATTTACGTGACGCACGATCAGGTCGAGGCGATGACGCTGGCGGACAAGATCGTGGTGCTGTCGGCGGGCAATCTGGAGCAGGTCGGCAGCCCGACCATGCTGTATCACGCGCCGGCCAACCGTTTCGTCGCGGGATTCATCGGTTCGCCGAAAATGAACTTCATGGAAGGCGTGGTGCAGTCGGTCACGCATGACGGCGTCACGGTGCGCTACGAAACCGGCGAGACGCAGCGCGTCGCGGTGGAACCGGCCGCGGTGAAGCAGGGCGACAAGGTGACGGTCGGCATTCGCCCCGAGCATCTGCACGTCGGCATGGCCGAAGACGGCATCTCGGCCCGCACGATGGCTGTCGAGTCTCTTGGCGACGCGGCGTATCTGTACGCGGAGTCAAGCGTCGCGCCGGACGGACTGATCGCGCGCATTCCGCCGCTCGAACGTCATACGAAAGGTGAGACGCAAAAACTCGGCGCCACGCCGGAGCATTGCCACCTGTTCGACAGCGCAGGGAAAGCATTCCAGCGTAAGATCGTCGAAGTGCTGGCCGCGTGACGATTGGGAAAGCGGCGGGCGCGCCGCTTTCCTTTCAACCACGCCCCGGAAACGCTCATGGCCGCCTACGTCGTCATTACGCGCGAGAAAACGCTTGACCCCGCGAAACTGGATGAATACAAACAGGTTGCACCCGCAACCTTCGAGCGGCATCCGGTCATGATGCTGGCGAGCCACGGCCGCAAGGAAGTCGTGGAAGGTCCGCCGATCGACGAAATCCTGATTCTCGAATTCGCCAGCTACGACGAAGCGATTGCCTGGTATCGCAGCCCGGAGTATCAGGCCGTCAGCGAAACACGTCTGCAGGGCGGGGAATACCGGATCATCATCACCGAAGGCCTGACGGCGATGTAGCGCGGCTTTGGCGCAGGCCGTCCGCTTACGCCTCGAGCGCGGCTCTCGCGCAGGATTCGTCGGTCACCAATCCCGAGAGCCAGCCGCCTTTGAGCACGGCGATCAGTGCTTCACGTTTGCGCTCCCCGCCGGCGAAACCGATGGTCGGGCGCTGCGGCGGCGAGTCGAGCGCGATGCTCGTCACGCGCCGGCCGGTCGGCGATTCGACGTGCGCGCCGGCTGCGTCGATCGGCAGTCCGAGCATTTCAGCCACCGCGCCGTTCTGCGTCAACTCTTTCACTTCCGCCGATGTAATGAAGCCGTCTTCGAGCAGCGGGCATTTCGGCCCGATATTGCCAATGCCGACAAACGCCACATCGGCCTGCGCCGACAGCGACTCGACAATCCGATAAAGCCGGTGATTGCACCACTGCGCGCGTTCCGCTTCGTTATCGGCGAGCAGCGGCGCGGGCAGCAGAAAATGCTTGCCGCCCGTCTTCTCCGAAATGTGCAGCGCGACGTCATAGCGGTTCGAGGAGCCGTCCTGGGCGATCGCGCCGACCATGGATACCAGCCGGTGTTGCGGACGGTCCAGCTGTGCGATCTGATCGACGGCGGCCTTCAGCGTCCGGCCGCTGCTCACCGCGACCACCATCGGTTTTTCCTCGCCGAGATAGCGCTCCATCACCTGCGCGCCGGCCACCGCCAGTTTGCGATCGACCTCATCGGACGTATCGCTGTCGATCGGCACCACTTCGCACATGCTCAGACCGTAGCGCTTCGACAGTTGATCGGCGAGCGCCAGGCAGTCCGCCAGTTTGTGATCGACGCGCACGCGAATCAGATTCTTTTCCACCGCGAAGGCGACCAGCCGTTGCGCGACCGGGCGCGACACCTGCAGCTTCTCGGCGATCTCATTCTGGGTGTTGCCGGCAACGTAATAGAGCCACGCGGCGCGGGTAGCAAGATCTAATTTTTCTGTGGACTTGGGCACGGTGACGGTTCGCTTGAAGTGCGCCGATGATAGCAGCCGGTCTTCGCGCTTCAACTAATCCTGGCGCGGAAGCCGGCCGCGGATTGCCGGTCAGGCAAGCGGTTGCCGCGCGGGGTCGAACAACGGCCGCACGTGGCGGTAGAGCGCGCGATACGCTTCGAGCCGCGCGCGCAGTTCGGCATGGCGGCGCGGGTTCGGCGTGAACTCCTTAGCGATCGGCGGCTTGGTCAGCACGGTGGCCGGATCGCCGCCGGCGGCCAGCCAGCCAAGGCGTGCCGCGCCGAGCGCCGCGCCGGTCTCGCCGCCGCCGTGCTTGCGGGTGGCGGTGTCGAGTGCGTCCGCGAGCAACTGGGCCCAGTAGTCGCTGCGGGCGCCGCCGCCGAGCAGCGACAGCGCCTTCGCTTCCGTGCCGGCCGCACGCAGCGCGTCGAGGCCGTCGGTGAGTGCAAGCGTGACGCCTTCGAGCACCGCGTAGCCGAGCAGCGCGCGGTCCGTTGCGTGCGTCATGCCGAAGAACACGCCTTGCGCATACGGGTCGTTGTGCGGCGTGCGTTCGCCCGACAGATAGGGCAGAAAGAGCGGCGCGGTGTTCAAGGCGTCCGCGGGGAGCGCCTCGATTTCGGCGAGCAGGGTCGGTTCGTCAGTGGAAGTCAGCTTGCAGACCCAGCGCAGACAACTCGCGGCGGAGAGCACCACGCTCATCTGATGCCAGCGATCCGGAATCGCGTGACAGAACGCGTGCACCGCCGAAGCCGGATTCGGCCGGAAGCTGTCGCCGACCACGCACAGCACGCCCGACGTGCCGAGTGAAACGAAGCCGTCGCCGGGTTGCGTCGCGCCGATACCGATCGCACTGGTGGCGTTATCGCCGCCGCCGGCCGCGACGATTACGCCGTCGCTCAAGCCGAATTCACGCGCGACCGAGGGCAGCAGCGTGCCGGACGGCTCGCTGCCTTCGGCAAGACTCGGCATCTGCGCACGCGACATATTGCAGGCCGCGAGCAGCGAGTCCGACCAGTCGCGCTTGGCGACATCGAGCCACAGCGTGCCGGCCGCATCGGATGGATCGGACACCTTGCCGCCGGTCAGTTGCAGGCGCAAGTAATCTTTCGGCAGCAACACGCAGGCGGTCTGCGCAAAAATCTCCGGCTCATGGCGCGCGACCCACAGCAGCTTAGGCGCGGTGAAACCGGGCATGGCGAGATTGCCGGCCACGCTGTGCAACTCCGGCGCGCGCTCGGTCAACTCCGCGCATTCCTTGTCGCTGCGCATATCGTTCCACAGGATCGCGGGACGCAGCACGCGGTCCTGCGCATCCAGCAGCACGGCGCCGTGCATCTGACCCGACAGGCCGATGCCGCGAATCTGCGCGAACTCGTCGGGATGTTTGGCGCGCAACGCGGCGAGCGCGGTACGCGTACCAGCCCACCAATCTTCGGGATTCTGCTCGGCCCAGCGCTGGTGCGGGCGCGAAACGGTGAATGGTGAGCCTGCAGTGCCGATCACGCGTCCGTCGGAGGCGAGCAGCAGAACTTTCACTTCGGACGTGCCGAGGTCGATGCCGAGATACATGGGCGCGGAACCTTCGTCGTTGGAGATGCGCTACTTTAGCCGCACATCGCGCGCGGTGCCATGCGCATTAAGCCTGGCTGAGCCTGGTTTCGCGTGGCACGTGCGCGCTTCGATGCCGCGCGGTGCGCGGCGCTTATGAATCATCGAGTCGATCATCGAGTCAGCGGCGTTCAAACCGCGCCGCGTTTGGCGAGCCATACATCGACGCGCGCCACGGCGCCTTCCAGCGCCGATTCCAGTTCCGGCGTCTGCGCCATGCTGCCCCACAGCAGACGGTCGGCGGCGAACGCTTTCAACGGATCGGGCGCCTCGAAGAAAGCACGCGCGACACGCTCATCCATTACGCCGTCCTGATACGTATAGGGCAACTTGCCGGCGTTCCAGCGATCGAGAAAACGGAAGAACAGGGCGGGCAGCATGGCCGTCGCCGCGGGCGTGACGCCGCGCTCGAAACATTCCGACAACGTCGGCGCGATAAATCCGGGCAGCTTGGAAAAGCCATCTGCCGCGACGCGCTGGTTCGTGTCCTGGATATAAGGATTGCTGAAGCGTTCGAGCACCACGTCACGATAGCGTTCGAGATCGAGCGGACTCGGCGTGAGGCACGGAATCACGTCTTCGGTCACGTACTCGTAGGCGAACTTGTTGATGTCCGCGTCGAGCGTGCCTTCGTGAATATAGTTCAGCCCGACCAGCGTGCCCGCCCATGCGATGCAGCTATGCGTCGCGTTGAGAATGCGGATCTTCGCCTCTTCATACGGCATGACCGAGTCGACCAGTTCCGCGCCGACTTTTTCCCATGCCGGGCGTCCGGCGATAAAGTTGTCTTCGATCACCCATTGGATGAACGCTTCGCCCATGACCGGAACGGCGTCGTCGACACCGGTGGCGGCCTTGACACGCTCGCGCACGTCCGGCGTGGGACGCGGTGTGATGCGGTCGACCATCGAACTCGGACTGGCGGTGTTGTCGTCGAACCATTGCGCCAGTTCGCTGGCGCCGCGCCGTTCGAGAAACTCGCTCATGCCCGCGTGGAAGCGCTCGCCGTTGCTGCGCAGGTTGTCGCACGTCTGCAGCGTGACCGGGCCCGCGCCGGCTTTCATGCGCGCGTCGAGAATCGCGGCCAGCGCGCCGTAGATGGTGGTGTGGCCGCCTTCGAGGTCGGCTGCGAGATCGGGGTTGGCGGTGTCGAGCTCGTCCTGCTCGTCGAGGTAATAGCCGCCTTCGGTGACGGTGAACGCGATGATCTTGCAGGCCGGGTCCGCGCCTGCTTCGATCAGCGCGTCGAGACTTTCGGTCCACGGCACGACGCGCTCGATCGAACGAATCGTCTCGTACGCGCGCTCACCTTGAGGCGTCACGGTCTCGAGCGTATAGACGCCGTTTTGCGCGGCGAGCGCTTCGAGCACCGCGTTCATGTCGCTGCGAATATTGCCGACCGTCAGCGACCAGTGCGGCTCGCCCGCCACCTTGGCCTCGTTCAATCGATGCAGATACCACGCCTGATGCGCGCGATGAAACGATCCCGCGCCGATGTGCAGGATCACGTGTGCGGCCGCGCCGCTGTCTTGCCCGCTGTTCATGTGCGTCTCCTGAATGTCCTTGCTCGCACGGCTCGTAGCGTGCGTTTTTTCTTGGGTTGGAGCATTTGCTCTGCATGTGAGCGAATGATCGTACCCGGCGAAACGAAAGTCAAGGCGACAAAGTACGGTTTTTTGTGGCGCAGCGCCGCGCAGCGGGGCTTTTCGGCGCGATGGGTAGTCCGCCGCAGTGTGATGGACGCGTGTTGCCGAGCGTATTGCATTGCATCAAATTTGACATTGGCCGCGCCAGGACTAACCCGAATGCAAAAAAGTATCGGTCCGCGGTTTCATTTCTAGTGGTGAATAGCGCGCCGGAAGACTACTTTTGCTATACAAGACGAAGACTAGCGGCGCACGAGGCGGCCGCTTCATGGAGACAGACAGTGCAACCCGATCTCGAACTCGTGGCCGTACGTCGTGACGAATCGTTCAAAGTATGGTCGCATGGCTATCCGTACCGTACGGTGCGCTGGCACTTTCATCCGGAATACGAAATACATCTGATCGTGGCGACCACCGGCAAGATGTTCGTCGGCGATCACATCAGCAACTACACGCCCGGCAATCTCGTGTTGATGGGGCCGAACCTGCCGCACAACTGGGTGAGCGATGTGCCGGAGGGCGAGACCATCGCGCAGCGCAATCTGGTCGTGCAATTCGGGCAGGAGTTCGTGTCGGGCTGCATCGACAGTTTTCCGGAGTGGCGTCAAGTCGAAGCGCTGCTTGCCGATTCGCGCCGCGGCATCTCGTTCGGCGCGCAAACGAGCGCGGCAATCCAGCCGCTGTTCCTCGAATTGCTGGCGGCGCGCGGCCTGCGCCGGCTGGTTCTGTTCATGTCGATGCTCGAAATCCTGATGAACGCCGAGGATCGCGAGACGCTCGCGAGTCCGGCTTATCAAGCCGATCCAACCAGTTTCGCGTCGACGCGCATCAATCACGTGCTCTCGTATATCGGCAAAAACCTCGCGAACGAATTGCGCGAGTCGGACCTTGCGCAACTCGCGGGCCAGAGCGTCAGCGCGTTCTCGCGTTATTTCCGCCGTCATACCGGGCTGCCGTTCGTGCAGTACGTGAACCGCATGCGAATCAATCTCGCGTGCCAGTTGCTCACCGACGACGACCTGAGCGTGACGGATATCTGTTTCAAGGCGGGCTTTAACAACCTGTCGAATTTCAACCGGCAGTTTCTCGCGGTAAAGGGCATGGCGCCTTCGAAATTCCGTCACTATCAGCAACTGAACGACGCGAGTCGCGACGCCTCCGAAGAAGCCGCCGCCCGCGGCGTGGGTATCGACGACGCCCCCGCCATCGTGCTCGCGCCGGGTCTGCCGCGCAGCGCCGCCGCTTATCCACCGACGTAGTCCCAAGCCCAGGCTTACCGCCGAAGCGTTTTATTTCACCTGCGTTTCAACACGTATCGCGCTGTCCCACGACAGCGTGAGGGACGTGCTCACTTTTAATAACGGAGACAACCATGACGCAATCCCTTTCGAAGCCGACCTCGTTGAAGACTTTCGCACGCAGCACGGCGGCACTGGCGACGCTCGCTTTCGGCTTGTCGTTCATCGCCGCGCCGGCTGCGCAAGCCGCGCCGCTGAAAATCGGCATGACGTTTCAGGAGCTGAACAACCCGTACTTCGTGACGATGCAAAAAGCGCTGAACGACGCGGCTGCTTCCATCGGCGCAACGGTTGTCGTCACCGACGCGCACCACGATGTCAGCAAGCAGGTTAGCGACGTGGAAGACATGCTGCAGAAGAAGATCGACATCCTGCTCGTGAATCCGACCGATTCGACCGGCATCCAGTCGGCGGTGACCTCGGCGAAGAAAGCCGGCGTGGTGGTGGTCGCCGTCGATGCGAACGCCAACGGTCCGGTCGATTCGTTCGTCGGTTCGAAGAACTACGACGCGGGCGAGATGGCTTGCGAGTATCTGGCGAAGTCGATTGGCGGCAGCGGTGAAGTGGCGATTCTCGACGGCATTCCGGTCGTGCCGATTCTCGAACGCGTGCGGGGCTGCAAGGCGGCGCTCGCGAAAGCGCCCGGCGTGAAGCTCGTGGATACGCAGAACGGTAAGCAGGAACGCGCAACCGCGTTGTCCGTCACCGAGAACATGATTCAGGCGCATCCGAATCTGAAGGGCGTGTTCAGCGTGAACGACGGCGGCTCGATGGGTGCGCTCTCGGCGATCGAATCGTCGGGCAAGGACATCAAGCTGACCAGCGTCGACGGCGCGCCGGAAGCGATTGCCGCGATCCAGAAGCCGAATTCGAAGTTCGTCGAAACGTCCGCGCAATTCCCGGCCGACCAGGTGCGCATTGCACTCGGCATCGCGCTCGCGAAGAAGTGGGGCGCCAATGTGCCGAAGACCATTCCTGTCGACGTGAAGATGATCGACAAGAGCAATGCCAAGGGTTTCAGCTGGTAAGCCGAATGTCCGTTGTCGCGTCGAGTAAAAGCGAAAAGCGCGGCAACGGACAGCAGAGGAGGACCCGATGGACACGATACTCAAGCTCGACAACATCACCAAAAGTTTTCCAGGCGTGAAGGCGCTGCAAGGCATTCACCTGGAGATCGAGCGCGGCGAGATTCATGCGCTGCTCGGCGAAAACGGCGCCGGCAAATCGACGTTGATGAAAATCCTGTGCGGCATCTATCAGCCGGACGAAGGCACGATCACGATTGAAGGCGAGGCGCGTCATTTCAGCAACTATCACGACGCGGTGGCGGCCGGCGTCGGCATCGTGTTTCAGGAGTTCAGCCTGATTCCGTATCTGAACGCGGTGGAGAACATGTTTCTCGGCCGCGAATTGAAGAATGGCTTGGGCCTGCTCGAACGCGGCAAGATGCGGCGCGCGGCGGCGGCGATTTTTCAGCGGCTCGGCGTGACGATCGACCTGTCGGTGCCGATTCGCGAACTCTCAGTGGCGCAGCAGCAGTTCGTCGAAATCGGCAAGGCGCTCTCGCTGGAGGCGCGCATTCTGATTCTGGATGAGCCCACCGCCACGCTCACGCCCGCCGAAGCCGAGCATCTGTTCGCCATCATGCGCGAACTGAAGCAGCAGGGCGTCGCGATGATTTTCATCTCGCACCACCTCGAAGAGATTTTCGAGGTATGCGACCGCATTACCGTTCTGCGCGATGGCCAGTACGTCGGCATGACCGAGGTTGCGCAATCCAATGTGGGGCATCTGGTGGAAATGATGGTGGGGCGCCGCATAGAAAACAGCTTTCCGCCGAAGCCGCCGCTGCGTGCCGACGCGAAGATCGTGCTCGATGTCGAGAAGCTTCAGTTGCTCAAGGACAGCCCCGTGTTGAGCTTTACGCTGCGTGAAGGAGAGATTCTCGGCTTCGCGGGACTGGTCGGCTCGGGACGCACGGAAACCGCGCTCGCTGTGATCGGCGCGGATCCCGCTTACGTGAAGGAGATTCGCATCAACGGTACGGCGGCCAAATTATCCGATCCCGCCGATGCGTTACGCGCCGGCGTCGGCATTCTGCCCGAGAGCCGCAAGACCGAAGGCCTGATCACCGACTTCTCGATCAAGCAGAACATCTCGATCAACAACCTCGGCAAGTATCGCTCGTTGCGTTTCTTCATCGACCAGCGCAGCGAAGCGCGCGCGACCGCCGACATCATGAAACGCGTGGGCGTGAAAGCACCAACCATGCATACGGAAGTCGCGACACTCTCTGGCGGCAATCAGCAGAAAGTAGTGATCGCGCGCTGGCTGAATCATCACACCAACATCCTGATCTTCGACGAACCGACGCGCGGCATCGACGTCGGCGCCAAAGCCGAAATCTATCTGCTGATGCGCGAACTTACCGCGCGCGGCTACTCGATCATCATGATCTCGTCCGAACTGCCGGAGATCGTCGGCATGTGCGACCGCGTCGCCGTGTTCCGTCAGGGCCGCATCGAAGCGATGCTCGAAGGCGACGCGATCGACTCGAACGCCGTGATGACCTATGCAACTGCCGGCTCTCGTGGAGCAACACATGAACACCCCTAATCCTTCTTCTTCACCCAAGACCTCCACTGTCAACAGCGATACGCCGGGCGCGCCGGTGCGTTTCACGTGGGCCGCATTGAAACGCTCCACGCTGTTCTATCCGTTCATCGGCTTGCTGGTGGTCTGCATCGTGATGGTGTTCGCGAGCGATAGTTTTCTCTCCGGGGCGAACATCGAGAACGTGCTGCGCCAGGTGTCGATCAACGCGATCATCGCCGTGGGGATGACGTGCGTGATTTTGACCGGCGGTATCGATCTTTCCGTGGGCTCCGTCATGGCGCTGGCGGGCACGCTCGCCGCGGGCTTGATGGTGGCCGGCATGAATGCGGTCGCCGCTCTGGCAATTGGTATTGCAGTCGGCCTCGGCTTCGGCGCGGCGAACGGTTTTTTCGTGGCCTTTGCCGGCATGCCGCCGATCATCGTCACGCTCGCGACGATGGGCATCGCGCGTGGCCTCGCGCTGATCTACACGGGCGGCTATCCGATCGACGGCTTGCCGGACTGGGTGAGCTTTTTCGGCAGCGGCAAGATTCTCGGCGTGCAGGCGCCCGTCGTGATCATGGCGGTGATCTATGTGATCGCGTGGGTGCTGCTGGAGCGCATGCCGTTCGGCCGCTATGTCTATGCGATCGGCGGCAACGAACAGGCCACGCGTCTATCCGGCGTGCGCGTGGCGCGCGTCAAGCTGATCGTCTACACGATCGCCGGTTTGACGTCCGCCTTCGCCGCCATTGTGTTGACCGCGCGTTTGATGAGCGGGCAGCCGAACGCCGGCGTCGGCTTCGAACTCGACGCCATCGCCGCCGTGGTGATGGGCGGCACGTCGATCTCCGGCGGCCGCGGTTCGATCATCGGCACGTTGATCGGCGCGCTGCTGCTCGGTGTGTTGAACAACGGCCTGAACATGGTCGGCGTGAATCCGTATGTGCAGAACGTGATCAAGGGCGGAATCATTTTGCTCGCGATTTACATCAGCCGCGACCGCAGAAAGTAATTCTTCAACGACTTCCACTTTTAAGCAGGACCATGCAATGACGACTCAATCCACAGACCACGATCAGCAGAACATGACAGCCATCGTCTGTCATGCACCGAAAGACTATCGCGTCGAACAGGTGTCGAAACCTCGCGCGGGTGCGCACGAACTGGTGATCCGCATTGCCGCGTGTGGGATTTGCGCGAGCGACTGCAAATGTCATTCGGGCGCGAAGATGTTCTGGGGCGGCCCGAGCCCGTGGGTGAAAGCGCCGGTGATTCCGGGTCACGAGTTCTTTGGTTTCGTGGAAGAAATCGGCGAAGGCGCGGCCGATCACTTCGGCGTGAAAATGGGTGACCGCGTGATCGCCGAACAGATCGTGCCGTGCGGCAAATGCCGCTATTGCAAATCCGGCCAGTACTGGATGTGCGAGGTGCACAACATCTTCGGCTTCCAGCGCGAAGTCGCCGATGGAGGCATGGCCGAATACATGCGCATTCCGCCGACGGCGATTGTCCACAAGATTCCCGACGGCATTTCGCTGGAAGACGCCGCGATCATCGAGCCGCTCGCCTGCGCGATCCACACGGTCAATCGTGGCGAAGTGCAACTCGACGATGTCGTGGTGATCGCCGGCGCCGGTCCGCTCGGTTTGATGATGACGCAAATCGCGCATCTGAAAACGCCGAAGAAACTGGTGGTGATCGATCTCGTCGAAGAGCGCCTTGCGCTCGCCCGCGAGTACGGCGCCGACGTGACGATCAACCCGAAACAGGACGACGCGCTGGCGATCATCCATTCGCTCACGGACGGTTACGGCTGCGATGTGTATATTGAAACCACGGGTGCGCCGATCGGCGTGAATCAGGGCATGGACCTGATTCGCAAGCTCGGGCGCTTCGTCGAGTTTTCGGTGTTCGGCGCGGATACGACGCTGGATTGGTCGGTGATCGGCGATCGCAAGGAACTCGACGTGCGCGGCGCGCATCTCGGACCGTATTGCTATCCGATTGCGATCGATCTGCTGGCGCGCGGGCTGGTTACATCGAAAGGCATTGTCACGCACGGCTTTTCGCTGGAAGAATGGGACGAGGCGATCAAGATTGCCAACTCGCTCGATTCGATCAAGGTGTTGCTGAAGCCGCGCGCCTGAGCGTCGAACGCGGTCGGAGTACGAGCGGCATCTAAACGGAGACAGTATGGATTACGTCATCGGCGTCGATATCGGCACGCAGAGCACCAAGGCGCTGCTGGTCGATCAGCACGGCGCGATCGTCGCGCAGCATGCGTCGAGCTATCAGCCGGATACGCCCAAGCCGCTGTGGGCCGAACAATGGCCCGCGGTCTGGTTGAAGGCGGTGGTGGAGTGCATCGCTGCATGCGTTGCCAAGGCGAAGGAGGCGGGCGTCGCGGCGAAGTCGATTAAAGCCGTCTGCGTGAGCAGCCTGTATGGTGGTTCCGGTATTCCGGTGGATAGCGAGATGCGGCCGCTGTATCCCTGTTTGATCTGGATGGATCGGCGCGCCACTGAGCAGGTCGAATGGGTGCGCAACAACGTCGATCTCGAACGGCTCTATACGATCACCGGCAACGGCGTGGATAGTTACTATGGCTACACGAAAATGCTGTGGCTGCGCGATCACGAACCCGACGTGTGGTCACATACGCGATATTTCCTGCCGCCGAATGCGTACGTGATTTACATGCTGACTGGTGAGGTGGCGGTCGATCATAGTTCGGCGGGCAATATCGGCGGCATCTACGACATTGGCAAACGCGACTGGTCCGACGAAGCGCTCGACATGCTCGGCATTCCCGCGACGATGATGCCGGAGCGGCTGGTCGAATCGTCGGACGTGGTAGGCGGCTTGCTATCGCAGTGGGTCGAGCAGCTCGGTCTCGACGCGGGCACGGCGATCGTCGCGGGTGGCGTGGACGCTGCGATGGCGACATTCGCGGCCGGCGTCACGCGCGCCGGGCAACATGTCGCGATGATCGGCACGAGCATGTGCTGGGGCTATATCAACCAGACCGTCGACGCGCGGCATGGCTTGATCAGCATGCCGCATGTGTTCAATGGTCAGCGCGATATTTATGTGTTCGGCGGGGCGATTACGGCGGGCGCGTCGGTGACCTGGTATCGCGAGCAGTTCTGTCACGCGGAGATCGAGGCCGCGCGCGCGACGCCGCATGGCGATCCGCATCGCTTGCTGGAAGAGTCGGCAGAGAAGGTGCCGGCCGGCTCGGATGGCGTGATGTTTCTGCCGTATCTGATGGGCGAGCGTAGCCCGGTGTGGGATGCGAAGGCGAGTGGTGCGTTCGTCGGGCTGAGCCTGTTTCATACGCGCGCGCATTTGTATCGCGCGGTGCTGGAGGGCGTCACGTTTGCGTTGAAGCACAACATCGAGGCGGGGCGCAAAGGCGCGCAGTCACTGGACGACAAACTGATCGTGGTGGGCGGCGCCGCGCATTCGGATCTGTGGATGCAGATTATCGCGGACGTCACCGGGTATCCGGTTTATACCATCGAGCAGGACGTGGAGGCGGCGATGGGGGCTGCTTTGCTGGCGGCTGTCGGTGTCGGGCTGGTGTCGCGTGAAGAGGCGCAGAGCGGATGGGTCACGCTGGTTGAACGCGCGGAGCCGAACGCACAACGCATGGCGTTGTACGAGCAACGGTTCGGCGTTTATACGGATTTGTACCCGGCGTTGAAGCCGGTCATGCATCGGTTGCAGACATCATGAACGCTACTTTCGATTTTTCTGGTCGGTCGATTCTTGTGACGGGTGCCTCGAGCGGGATTGGGCGCGCGACGGTCGAGGCATTGTGTGCGTCGGGCGCGAATGTGGTGGCTGCCGCGCGCAATGTGAGTGAGCTTGCGCGGTTAGCGGAGGAAACGGGCTGCGAGCCTTTGGTGCTTGATGTGAGCGATGAAGCGGCTATCGATGACGCGTTAGGTTCGCTCGATGTGTTCGATGGGCTCGTGAATTGCGCGGGAATTGCGTTGCTTGAACGTGCTGTGGACACGACCGGTGCCAGTTTTGATCGGGTGATGGCGGTGAATGCGCGGGGCGCCGTGCTGGTGGCCAAGCATGTGGCGCGGGGGATGATCGATGCTCAACGCGGTGGCAGTATTGTTAATGTTTCCAGTCAGGCCGCGCTTGTCGCGTTGGATGATCATTTGAGTTATTCGGCTTCCAAGGCTGCGCTCGATGCTGTTACACGGGCTCTGTGTGTTGAGTTGGGGCCGTTCGGGATTCGGGTTAATAGCGTGAATCCTACGGTTACGTTGACGCCTATGGCGGTGCTGGCCTGGAGTGATCCGGTTAAGCGGGATCCCGCGCTTAAGGCTATTCCGTTGGGGAGGTTTGCTGAGTCTGCTGAGGTTGCGGCGCCGATTTTGTTTTTGTTGAGTGGGGGGGCTTCTATGATTAGTGGGGTTTGTTTGGCTGTTGATGGGGGGTATACGGCTAGGTGAGTGGTTCTTTGCGTTTGTGGTGGGGTGTTTGTCCGTCTGTCTGTGGTCCTAAGTTTTTGGCCTTTCCTTGATTTGTTTGTGGTCTATTAGCGTTGTCCCTGTGCGGGGCGGCACCTACTTCTCTTTGCCGCCGCAAAGAGAAGTAGGCAAGAGAAAGCGGCTCACACCGCTAGTTCTTAAGCGGGTCCCCCGCGCAGTCGCGGTAGTGGTGCATCTGGAATCTGTGCTCTCGCACATTCGGCGCCTGTGACACAGCAGTCATTCTTCCCGCCTCGCGCTGTGCGCTCGCCGGGACGGTTTGCTTCAAACAGGCGGTTGTGTTGCGGCGTCGTGGGTCCACCGGCTTCGCCTCGGTAACGCCACAATCGCGGTCATTTTTTTAGAGGCCCGGGCGCTGGATCAATCTCGCGTCGCTGTACGAGATACTCGCAAATGCGTGGATTTTGAATGCAGGGATTTTCTAACGCGAAAGTGTCCGCAAAGCCGGAAGCCATTAACGGCATCCCGCCGAGGCGAAGCCGACGGCCCTCACCGCGCACAAGCGCAACCGCTGGTTTGAAGCAAACCGTCCCGGCGAGCGCGCAGCGCGAGGCGGGAAGAATGAGTGCTTTGTCACTCACGCGGAGTGTGCGAGAACACAGATTCCAGATGCACCACTACCGCGACTGCGCGGGGCACCCGCTTAAGAATTAGCGGTGTGAGCCGCTTTCTCTTGCCTACTTCTCTTTGCGGCGGCAAAGAGAAGTAGGTGCCGCCCCGCACAGGGGCAACGCTAATAGACCACAAACAATTCAAGGAAAGGCCAAAACATTAGGATGACAGACAATAGAGTCCGCGAGGAAAAACCCCCAACTACAACATAGTCCGAACATGCCAAAGCTCCGGAAACAAAACCACATCCAACATCTTCCGAAGATAAGTAGCCCCACTAGTCCCGCCGGTCCCTTGCTTAAACCCGATAATCCTCTCAACAGTGGTCACATGCCTGAATCGCCACTGCCGAAAGGCATCTTCAAGATCCACAAGCTCCTCAGCCATTTCATACAGCTCCCAATGCTGGGAAGGATTCCGATAAACCTCCAACCAGGCCGCTTCAACAGAAGCATCATGCACAGTAGGCTGAGTCCAATCCCTCTCCAGCCTGGCGGCAGAAATAGCAAACCCGCGCCGAGCGAGCAACCGAACAACTTCATCATAGAAGGAAGGCGCTTCCAGCGAAGCCTTAACCTCAGCCAACACATCAGCCCGATGCGCATGCGGCTTCAGCATCTGCTCATTTTTATTACCGAGCAAAAACTCAATCTGCCGATACTGATAAGACTGAAACCCGGAAGAACTTCCCAAATAAGGCCGCATAGCCGTGTACTCAGACGGCGTCATAGTCGCAAGAACACTCCAGGCCTGCACGAGCTGCTCCATGATCCGCGACACGCGCGCGAGCATCTTGAACGCCGGCGGCAACTCATCCCGATGCACGGCCTGCAGCGCCGCCCGCAACTCATACAACGCGAGCTTCATCCACAACTCGCTAGTCTGATGCTGAATGATAAACAGCATCTCGTTGTGATCCGGCGACAACGGATGCTGCGCATCCAACACCGTCCCCAGCGACAGATAATCGCCATAACTCATCGACTCAGAAAAATCGAGCTGCGCATCATGCCAGCCGTCGCCCGAATCGGCGGCCGGGGTAGCCACACTAGAAGCAACAGCCCCATGCCCGAACGGACATCCCTGCGCAGGCTTTTCTTCCGGCAGCCCCGGTGTTTGCATGTGATCGGTCATCGCGCGCTCCTCAGGTCACTGCGCCGCGTGCGGCGAATTCAGGTGCCCGCCAGGTTTCCTTCACGAGCACCTCGCGCAACGTTTCCACCGCATCCCATACATCGACAAAACGCGTATACAGCGGCGTAAAACCGAACCGCAACACATGCGGCTCACGATAATCACCGATCACCCCACGCGCAATCAGCGCCTGCATCACCTCATACCCATGCGGATGCTCGAAGCTCGCATGCGACCCACGCTGCGCATGCTCACGCGGGGTGACGAGCGTCAACGGAAATTCACTGCAACGCGCTTCGACCAGTTCGATGAACAGATCAGTCAACGCCAGCGACTTCTTGCGCACCGCCTGCATGTCGGTTTGCAAAAACACATCGAGCCCGCACTCGACGAGCGACATCGACACCATCGGCTGCGTGCCGCACAAAAAGCGGCCGATGCCATCGTCAGGCTGATACGCCGGATCCATCTTGAACGGCGCGCGATGTCCCCACCAGCCCGACAGCGGCTGCGCGAATTCGTTTTGATGACGCTTAGGCACCCACACGAACGCAGGCGAACCCGGCCCGCCATTCAGATACTTATACGTGCAGCCCACCGCATAATCCGCGCCGACGCCATTCAGATCGACCGGCACCGCGCCCGCCGAATGCGCCAGATCCCACAGCGCGAGCGCACCCTTGTCGTGGATCAGCTTGGTGAGCGCAGCCATGTCGTGCATGTAGCCGGTGCGGTAGTTCACGTGCGTGATCATCGCGATGGCAGTGTCGTCGCCGATCGCGGCGGGCAGTTCTGACGGATCGTCGACGAGGCGCAGTTCATAACCGCGGTCGAGTTGCTCGATCAAACCTTGCGCGATGTACAGGTCCGTCGGGAAATTCGAGCGCTCGGAAACGATCACGCGACGCTTCGGATCCCGCTCATTCGCGACCCGCACGGCCGCCGACAGCAGTTTGAACAGATTGATCGAAATCGTATCGGTGACAACCACTTCGTTTTCCGCCGCGCCGATCAACGGCGCGAGCTTGTTGCCGAGGCGGCGCGGCAACTCGAACCAGCCCGCGGTGTTCCAGCTGCGGATCAGGCCTTCGCCCCATTCAGCGCCGATCACGGTCTGTGCGCGCTGCGCGGCGGCCGCGGGCGGCACGCCCAGCGAATTACCATCGAGATAGATGGTGGTCGACGACAGCGCGAACTGGTCGCGCAACGTCGCGAGAGGATCGGCGCTGTCGAGCGCCAGTGCTTCGTCACGGTGGTTCATGGTGATTCCGTCAGTCAGATGGAGATGTTCATTGCGATTCCGGCAGCGCGCGCAGGATCGCGCGCACCGGGCTTGCGTCGAGTGTGGTCAGCTTGAGCGGCAGCGCGATCAGTTCGTAGTCGCCGGGCGCGACGTCGTCGAGAACGATGCCTTCGAGAATCGCCATGCGATGCGTGCGGATCCGGTGGTGCGCATCCATCGTCTTCGATTCCTGCGGGTCGAGCGAGGGCGTGTCGATGCCGATCAGCTTCACGCCGCGTGCCGCCAGCAGGTCGATGGTGTCCGGCGCAACAGCGCAGAAAGCGCTGTCCCACGCTGCGGTCGGCGCGTTTCTGTAAGTGCGCAGTAAGACTCGCGGCGGCAGGTCGTCGAGCGAGCCGCTCAGGTGTTGTGGCGTCACAACAGGCGATGCGCCGATGCAATGAATCACGCGGCATCGGCCGAGGTACGCGTCGAGCGGCACTTCGCCGATGGCCACGCCTTCGGCGTCATAGTGCAGCGGGGCATCGGTGTGCGCGCCGGTGTGCGGCGACAGCGTCAGCCGCGCGACGTTGACGGGCGAGCCCGCCTCCATGCGCCACACGCGCTCGATGCCCACCGGCGTGTCGCCGGGCCAGACGGGCGTGGCGGTATCGACGGCAGGGGTGATGTCCCAAAGTGTTGGCATAGTCGCATCGGCGGTTTGTGTCTATCCGGGAATGATAGGTGGCTTGCCGCGAAATGTGATTGCGAAAAAATCTCCTTCTGCGCCGTGTCTTGGAACATAATTTGATTCAAACGGGAAAGGGAGACCGAATATGAACGCGATCTCGCTCGACGCCACCGATTGCCGTATCTTGACGGTGCTTCAGCAAGAAGGACGGATCAGCAATCTCGACCTCGCGGAGCGCATTTCGCTCTCGCCGTCAGCCTGTCTACGACGCCTGCGCCTGCTCGAAGAGCAGGGCGTCATCGAACACTACCGCGCGTGTCTTAATCGAGAAGTGCTGGGTTTCGAACTGGAAGCGTTCGTGCAGGTGTCCATGCGCAACGACCAGGAGAACTGGCACGAGCGCTTCGCGGAAGCGGTGCGCGACTGGCCGGAAGTGGTCGGCGCGTTCGTCGTGACCGGCGAGACGCACTATCTGCTGCGAGTCCTCGCGCACAATCTCAAACATTATTCGGATTTCGTGCTGCAGCGTCTCTACAAGGCGCCGGGCGTGATGGATATTCGTTCGAATATCGTGCTGCAGACGCTCAAGGAAGATTCGGGCGTGCCGGTTTCGCTGGTGAAGAAAACCGGTGGGCATAGCGCCGCGCACAACGATCGCTGATTGGGCGCGCCGGCGCGTTCAAAGCGCGTCGAGTCGGTGAAACAAGCCGTTCTGAAACACCAGCGGTGACATCTTCGCGGCATTCTCGTGCACGCCGCAACGCTCCACTTCGCCGACAAAAATCACGTGGTCGCCTTCGTCGTAACGGCTGCGGTTATGGCATTCGAACCAGGCAAGCGCGCCGTCGAGCACCGGCATGCCGGTGTCGCCTTCCGCGTGCGAAACGCCTTCGAAGCGATCGCCCTTCACGGTCGCAAAGCGCTTGCACAAATCGAGCTGCGACGAAGCCAGCACATTGACCACGTAGTGACTGTTGGCGCGAAACACCGGCATCGACGCCGAACGCGTGGCCAAACTCCATAGCACGAGCGGCGGATTGAGCGAAACCGAATTGAATGAGCTGGCCGTGATGCCGATCAACTGGCCGGACGCCGCGCGCGTTGTAATAACGGTGACGCCGGTGGCAAATTGGCTGAGCGCCTGTTTGAAGGCGTTCTGGTCGAAGTTGGGCGGGCTGGCGTGCTTCATCGGGCGCCGGTCCCTGGCGCAAACCGGGGGAGCGCCGGGCTGAACCCATCTCGCGTGCCGCTGGAAACAAATGATTCGAAAGTCATAGTGAAAATCGTCGATTTGCCCCAATTTTAACTGCAATCGCGGCGGATCGGCCGCGACCCGAGCCGGTGAATGAAAAAGCCGCTAAGCTGGAAGGCTCGGATGGTGGCATGAGCGTTGCGGCGAACCGTGGACCGGCATCGGCCGACTATGTGTTTGAAGGAGCGAGCAGCATGAGTCAGACAGGCGAAGTCGCCACTCTGGGTGGCGGGTGTTTCTGGTGCCTCGAAGCGGTGTACCTGGGCGTCGACGGCGTGAACGCGGTGGAGTCGGGCTACGCGGGCGGCCAGACCCAGCGTCCGACCTACGAGCAGGTGTGCGACGGCGAAACCGGCCATGCCGAAGTCGTGAAAATCGACTTCGATCCGGCGAAGATCAGCTATCGCGAGATTCTCGATATCTTCTTCGCGATCCACGATCCGACGCAGTTGAACCGGCAGGGCAACGACGTCGGCACGCAATACCGCTCGGTGGTCTTCACGCATTCCGACGCGCAGCGGGAAACGGCGCTGCAGGCAATTCGCGAGATCGGTGAACAAGGTATTTACGACGGCCAGATCGTCACACAAGTGCTGCCGCTCGACGGCAATTACTGGCCCGCCGAGGCTTATCACCAGAACTATTTTGCGCGGCACCCGAATCAGGGCTACTGCTCGTTCGTAGTGGCGCCGAAAGTGGCGAAGTTCCGTCAGCAGTTTGCTCACCGGATCAGGGCGAGCTAACGGCATGAGCGGCGACTTGCGCGTTACTCAGGCGCCGGAGCCAGGCGGCTGCTCGTTCTCTTCAGATGACGGAGGCTCGTGATCGTCGTGCTCATGTTCATGAGCGAGCCGTGCATACGCGTCGATGATCGCCCGCGCCAGCTCCACACAACTCAGCGGCGCCGAGCCTTCCGCTTTATTGTTGATCGCGATCACCACCGGCTGGCCGGCCAGCGCATAGCGCGCGGCCAGTTCGGCGAGTGACGCGCGGGTCGCCGGGTCCTCATCGACCAACTGGTTGAACGGTTCGTACTTGGCCTTCGCCTGTTCGTATTTGAAGCCGCCGTGCAGGCTCCAGCGCACGATCAGCGGCCCGGCCGGTTCACCGTCCAGCAACGCAAGCGCCGCGGCCTGACGCAACGGATCGGGCATGCGCGCATGAATCCCGACGCAATAGCGCACGCCCGCCGTTTTGAGCGTACGGATGAAGCGCGGCGTAAGCAGGCTCGCATCACGGATTTCGATCGCGTAGCAGGCGCTGTCCGGCAACTTCGGCAAGGCCATCAGAAATTCGGCCAGCCGTTCGATGAACACCGCCGGCTGCGCGAGCATCTGATCCGGCAGCGGCGAAAGCTGGAACACGAGCGCGCCGGCTTTGGCGCCGAGCCCTTCGAGACAAGGCGTGACGAAATCGTCGATCGCCATTTGCGCGTTCAGAAAGCACGGATTCATCGAGACCGGTTCGCCGCGTTCGGCGCGCACGGTGGCGTCGGTGATCGTCATCGGGGCTTTCACGATGAAGCGGAAATGCTCGGGCACCTGCTGCGCGTAACGCAAATACTCGGTGACCGTGAGCGCCTGATAAAACGACCGGTCGATGCTGACCGTCTTCAGCAGCGGATGCGCGCCGTAGGCCGTGAGGCCCTCACGCGACAGTTTGCTGTTGCTGTACTCGTCGCCATAGACGATACCGTTCCAGCCCGGAAACGACCAGGTCGAAGTGCCGAGGTGGATTTGCGACGGTAGTTGCGCCGCCAGCGCGAGAAGTTCGGGCGAGGGCGGGGCGGCGACGATTTCGCGAACGCGGCGTTTTGTGGGGGCGTTGGCGGAGGCGGGCGCGGTAATGGTTCCGGGCACGGGGACGGTGTTGGCTGGCGCTACGGCATCGTCCTCCTGCCACAAAGAGCCGACGTCTCGGGCCTTTATCGCGCGCGGCTGACGCTGGCGCTCGGGCGGCGTCGCGGTGGCGGGTGGCGCGGATGCGTTAGCTGGCGAGCTTGCCTGTTCGACGCTCTGCTGATTCTGCCGAGCGGCGTCAGCGTCCGCCCCAGCGGCTACGGCGGTCGCAGCAGTGCCAGTGGCCCCGCTCGTCCCACGCGACGACTTCACCGCGCCATCGCCCTTTGCCGTCGCCGTATCTACCGGCATCCCGAACAGATCGAACTGCACGCCTTCGCCATCGGCGCGAGCTTCGCTCTCGAGCGGCTGTTCAACTTCGCTTGTCCCGCTTGGGTCCATCGGTGTTCGACCTGCTGTTCAAGGGTTTGCGCCACGTCGCCCGCTCATGCACGGCGCCGCGGCGCAACCGTATCACAGCGGTTTGTCGTACATGAAGCGGCGCGACCACGGCAGGGTTTTCGCGCTGCGGCCGGCTTTGCGGCAGACCACCTGGTAGATCGAGACGTCGTCGTTTTCGAAAGCGTAGGCGCAACCGGCGAGGTACACGCGCCAGATGCGGAATTTCTCGTCGTCGACGAGCTTGCGGGCTTCTTCCGCATGCGCTTCGAAATTCTCCGCCCAGATGTCCAGCGTGTGCGCATAGTGACGGCGCAGGCTTTCGACGTCAACCGCTTCGAGCCCGCCGCGCTGCATCGATTCGAGCGCGAGACTGATATGCGGCAGCTCACCGTCCGGAAACACATAGCGGTCGATGAATTCGCCGCCGCCGAGCGCGGTCTCGCCGCTGTCCGAATCGCTCGACGTAATGCCGTGATTCATGGCGATGCCGTCGTCGACCAGCAGGTCGCGGATTTTCTCGAAGTAGCCCGGCAGATTCTTGCGGCCCACGTGCTCGAACATGCCGACGCTCGTGATGCGATCGAATTGCCCTTCGACGTCGCGATAATCCTGCAGACGAATCTCGATCTGGCCTTCCAGACCCGCCGCTTTCACGCGTGCGGTAGCGAGATCGAACTGGTTCTGCGAGAGCGTGACGCCCACACACTGCGCGCCGAACTTCTGCGCCGCGCGCAGCACGAGCGCGCCCCAGCCGCAGCCGATATCGAGCAGGCGCTGCCCGGGTTGCAACTGGATCTTGGTGAGGATGTGGTCGATCTTCTTGATCTGCGCGGTAGGAAGATCTTCGTCGCCGTTCTCGAAGTACGCACACGAGTACACCATGTTCTCGTCGAGCCACAGCTTGTAGAACTCGTTCGAGACGTCGTAGTGATACTGGATCGCCTTCTTGTCCGAGGCTTTCGAATGATTGAAGTAGCGCCGCACGCGCGCCAGCTTGCCCGCGCTGGTGACGGTATTGCGCGCCAGCTGGTAGCCGATATTGATGATGTCCGACAGTTTGCCTTCAATGTCGATCTTGCCCTTCACGTACGCCTCGCCGAGATTGTCGAGGCTCGGTTCGAGCAGATAGGGCAGCGCCGTCGCGCTTTTGACATGTAGTGTGACCTGGGGCGCCGCGAACTGCCCGAAGTCATGTTGCTGACCGTCCCACAGCACGAGGCGTGCGGGAACGTTAGCCCTGGTTTTTACCTCTTCCACCCACTGCGCCAGCTTCTTCTCCCAGAACATGTGATCTCTCCGTGTCCGTTGAATTAAAGCAAAGCCTGTGTGGATCGCAGCTCCGTGCGGCGCGACTCCCATGCCGCGAGTTGCCATCCGGCCGCCGCGCGCTGCTGCGTTGGCAACGCGGTTGCGGCGTTGTATTTCGATTCAAGGCGATAGGCGGGAGATTTGCCAGTCGCTGTGTTCGTCTGAGCGCGTGTAGAGCAAGCGGTCGTGAAGGCGTGACGGCCGGCCCTGCCAGAATTCGATTGCTTCGGGCACCAAACGATACCCGCCCCAGTGCGGTGGGCGCGGTGGCTGGTCGCCGTATTGCAAGCTGATTTCGCGTTCGCGTGTTTCGAGCTGCGAACGGCTTTCAATTAGCTGACTCTGATTCGAGGCCCATGCACCGATGCGTGAACCGAGCGGGCGCGATGCGAAATACGCGTCGCTTTCTTCCGCGCTGGTTTTGACGATGCGGCCTTCCACACGCACCTGGCGTTCGAGTTCGATCCAGTAGAAAAGCAGGCTGGCGTACGGATTGGCGGCCAGTTCACGGCCTTTACGGCTTTCGTAATTGGTGAAGAACACGAAGCCCCGCTCGTCGACGCCCTTGATCAGGACAATACGCGCCGACGGCCGGCCACGCGAGTCGACCGTGGCCAGCGTCATGGTATTCGGTTCGGGCAATTTGGCGTCGACCGCTTGTTGAAACCACGTATCGAATTGACGAAACGGGTTACGGTCGATATCGGCAACGTCCAAAGAACCCAGCGAATAGTTTTTTCGAAGTTCGGCGAGTGAGGTCATGTTCTTATGCGAACGCTACAGTTCAATCAGTATAGCTAAGCCGCTAATTTTTTGCCTGCAACCACATCAAGGTCCGGCGCGGTGCGCTATGCATGCCGGCGTATGTGGCTCTCGGTGCCGCGCTGTTCGCGGCGATGTACTTCGACGCCTTCAGGCAAAATACGGGGTTGCGTACGCCTTTGCGTCGCCACTTCGTGTTTTTGCCTGATCACCGAGCCCTGCCATCATGTCCAGCACCACCGCGCAAACCGATCTTACTACCAGCCTCGACGGGAAAGAAACCGCTGACCGTGAGCGGCGTTTCGGCGGCATCGCGCGTTTGTACGGCGCGCCGGCGCTCGCCGCGTTCGAAGGCGCGCACGTCGCGGTGATCGGCATTGGCGGCGTCGGGTCGTGGGTGGCCGAGGCGCTAGCGCGCAGCGCGGTCGGCACGCTGACGCTGATCGATCTCGACAACGTCGCCGAGAGCAACACTAACCGGCAGATCCACGCGCTCGACGGCAACTACGGAAAACCGAAGGTCGAAGCCATGGCCGAACGCATTGCGGCGATCAATCCGTTTTGCGACGTGCGCCTGATCGAGGACTTCGTCGAGCCGGATAACTTCGAGTCGACGCTCGGTGGCGGCTTCGACTATGTGATCGATGCGATCGACAGTGTGCGCACCAAGACCGCGTTGATCGCATGGTGCGTGGAGAAGAAGCAGCCGTTGATCACGATCGGCGGCGCAGGTGGCCAACTCGACCCGACGCGCATTCGCATAGACGATCTGGCGCTGACGATCCAGGATCCCTTACTGTCGAAAGTGCGCGGACAACTGCGCAAACAGCACGGTTTTCCGCGTGGCCCGAAGGCGAAGTTCAAGGTGAGCGCGGTGTATTCCGACGAACCGTTGATCTACCCGGAAGCTGCCGTTTGCGATATCGACGAGGAGGCCGAGCACGTCACCACGTCGCCGGGCCACACCGGGCCGGTCGGTTTGAACTGCGCGGGATTCGGTTCGAGCGTGTGTGTGACGGCGAGCTTCGGATTTGCTGCAGCCGCGCATGTGCTGCGGGCATTGGCGAAGCAGGCGACGGCTTGAGGTGATTCGCGCCGCGACGAGTGCCGCGGCGCATTCAGGCGCGGCTCGGGCGCCGCGCCTGAATATCGATTGATCCAGTCAGATCAGAACAACGAAGCGCTCAGCTTGCGCCGCCATTGCGACACCAGTTCCGGCTGATGCGCGGCCAGATCGAATACCGACAGCATCGTCTTACGGCCGATATCGTCGCGGAACGTACGGTCGCGTTGCACGATCGCCAGCAAATGTTCGAGCGCTTCCGCGTATTTGCGGCGCGCGATAAACGCGCTGGCCAGATCGAAACGCGCTTCGAGATCGTCCGGGTCGGCCGCGACCTTCGCTTCCAGCGCATCGGTGGGCGGCAGATCCGCGGCGGCGTCCACGGCGTCGAGGCGTGTCTTGATCGCGTTGAAACGCGCGTCGATACCTTGAGTCGTTTTCGGCGACAGCAGATCGACTTCGTTGCGCGCTTCGTCGAGACGATTGTCTTCGAGCAGCATTTCAATGCGATCCATGCGCGCTTCGTCGAAACCCGGGTCGTAGGCGAGGGCGGCTTGCAGCGCGTCGTACGCATCTTCGCGGCGGCCTTCGGCCAGCGCGGCTTGCGCTTCGAGACGCGCGGCGTCCGCGCCTTGCGGCACGAGCCGCTCGATAAACTCGCGCAACTGTCCTTCCGGCAGCACGCCGACGAACTGATCGACCGGCCGGCCGTCGGCAAAAGCCATGACGTGCGGAATGCTGCGCACCTGGAAGTGCGCGGCCAGTTCCTGGTTCTCGTCTACGTTCACCTTCACGAGCTTCCATTTGCCGGCGGCTTCGGCTTCGAGCTTTTCCAGCATCGGGCCGAGGGTCTTGCACGGGCCACACCAGGGCGCCCAGAAATCGACCAGCACGGGGGCCAGTGTCGACGCCGTGATGACGTCCTGTTCGAAAGTGGCCAGAGTGGTGTCCATTGCGTCCTCGTCGATAAAACGGTCTGTTGACTATTTGGGGCCGAACACCGGGGATTCAATGCTGCCCGAACCGCTTGCGCTCATTGGCGATGCTTATCTGCGCTGCTTACGTGCGCAGCTAATTTGCATGGCTCATTTGCGCTCGGGCAGCGGAATCCATTCGGTTTCGCCCGGCACCTTGCCCATTTCCTGATTGGTCCACGCCAGCTTCGCGGCTTCGATTTTCTCACGCGAACTGGCAACGAAATTCCACTCGATGAAGCGCTCGCCATCCAGCTTTTCGCCGCCGAGCAGCATGACACGCGCGCCGTGGGTGCTCGCCAGCGTCACCGTTTCGTCGAGCGCGAGCACCGCCATCTGGCCGACTTCGAGCGACGTGCCGTCGATCTCCAGATCGCCGTCGACGAGATAGACACCGCGTTCCTCGTGTTCCGGTTCGAGCGCGAAGGCGCCGCCCGGCGCGAATTCGCCGGCCACATAGAGCGTGCCGGAGAACGTCGCGACCGGCGAGGTTGCGCCGAACGCCGTGCCCGCGATCACGCGCAGCGTGACGCCGTTGCGCTCGACCACCGGCAGCGTGTCGGCGGCGTGATGCGCGAACGACGGCTCGATCTCTTCGTCGTCGAGCGGCAGCGCGACCCACGTTTGAATGCCGTGCATGGTCTGGCCGCTCGCGCGGTCCTCGTCCGGCGTGCGCTCGGAGTGGACGATGCCGCGCCCGGCCGTCATCCAGTTGACGTCGCCGGGGACGATTTTTTGCATCGAGCCCAGGCTGTCGCGGTGCATGATCGCGCCTTCGAACAGATAGGTCACCGTGGCCAGACCGATATGCGGATGCGGCCGCACGTCGAGGCCCACGCCCGGTTCGAGAGTGGCCGGGCCCATGTGATCGAAGAAGATGAACGGGCCGATCAGGCGCGCCGCCATGGCCGGCAGCACGCGCCGCACGCTCAGACTGCCGACGTCGCGCAGATGCGGTTTGAGGACTGCTTTGATCGAGGAGGACATGGCAGGCTCGGTTGGAATGGTGGGCAGGGATTTTTGTTCAATGGACGATTCTACTGCGCTGAGCCTAACGACGACGGCTCGGCGACATGTCGGCGCTCCGGGAATCCGTAGCGCGGGGCGGTGCCGGACGCTGCCGCCTCCGCTAAACTGCCGGATCGAACAATCAATTGGAGTCCGGCATGTCGCCGAAGGATTTGCTGCTCGCGATGATCGTAGTCGTCGCGTGGGGCGTCAATTTTGTCGTGATCAAGGTGGGGCTGCACGGCGTGCCGCCCATGCTGCTCGGCGCGCTGCGCTTTGCGCTCGCTGCCGTGCCGGCGGTGTTTTTCGTCAAACGGCCCAATTTGCCGTGGCGCTGGCTGATCGCGTACGGCGCGACGATTTCGTTCGGCCAGTTCGCGTTCCTGTTCTCGGCCATGTATGTCGGCATGCCGGCCGGACTGGCCTCGCTGGTGTTGCAGGCGCAGGCGTTCTTCACGCTGATTTTCGCCGCGATGTTCCTGCACGAGCGGTTGCGTTTGCCGAATGTGGTGGGTTTGCTGGTCGCGGCGGGCGGCCTTGCCGTGATCGGCGTACAAGGCGGCCATGCCATGACACTGGCCGGATTTGTCCTCACCTTGTGCGCCGCGTGCTCGTGGGCGCTTGGCAACATCGTCACGAAGAAGGTCGGACGGGTCGATCTCGTCGCGCTGGTGGTGTGGGGTAGCCTGATTCCGCCGCTGCCGTTTTTCGCGCTGTCGTACGCGCTCGAGGGTCCGCAGCGGATCGCCGCGGCGCTGTCCGGCATCAGCGCGACGTCGATCTTCGCCATCGTGTATCTCGCGTTTATCGCCACGCTGATCGGCTACGGATTGTGGAGCCGTCTGCTGTCGCGCTATCCGGCGAGCCAGGTCGCGCCGTTTTCGCTGCTGGTGCCGATTGTCGGGCTCGCGTCGGCGTCGCTGTTTCTCGACGAGCAACTATCCGCGGCGCAGATCGCAGGCGCTTTGCTGGTCATGGCGGGGTTGGCCGTGAACGTGTTCGGCGGCTGGGCCGTGCAGCGGTTTTCACTCACGCGCTGAGCGGCCGGCTGGCCTGAACGAGGACGAAAAAATGGCCGCTTCTAGCGGCCGTTTTCATCACGTCATGCGGTTCTTCGCGAGCGGTGGATTCGCCGCAAAATAACGCTTGATGCCGGTCATGATCGCATCGGCCATCTTCTCGCGGTACGCGTCGTCGTTCAGGCGGCGCTCTTCGTCCGGGTTGCTGATGAAGGCGGTTTCCACAAGGATCGACGGGATGTCCGGCGCCTTCAGCACCGCGAACCCCGCCTGCTCGACCGAGCCCTTGTGCAGCTTGTTGATGCCGCCGATTTCCTTCAGCACGAAGTTGCCGTAACGCATCGAGTCGCGAATCTGCGCGGTGGTCGACATATCGAACAGCGCGCGGTTCACGGTAGCATCGGCGGACTTGATGTTGATGCCGCCGATCTCATCGGATGAGTTCTCCTTGTTCGCCATCCAGCGCGCCGCGGCGCTCGTGGCGCCATGCTCCGACAGTGCGAACACTGACGAGCCCTTGGCGTCGGGCGTGGTGAACGCATCCGCATGGATCGACACGAACAGGTCCGCGCCGACGCGTCGTGCCTTCTGCACGCGCACGTTCAGCGGCACGAAGAAGTCCGCGTCGCGCGTCATCATGGCGCGCATGTTCGGTTGCGCGTCGATCTTCGCGCGCAGCTTCTTCGCGATGTCGAGCGCGACGTGTTTCTCGTACGTGCCCGAGCCGCCGATCGCGCCCGGGTCTTCGCCGCCGTGGCCCGGATCGATCGCGACGGTCAACAGACGCACCGTGTTGCTCTTGCCGGACTTGGGATTGGTGAACGCGTAGGTGTCGTCGTTGCCGGCGTCGTCCGCGCCCAGCGTGCTGGCGCTGTTGCCCTTGTTGCGGGCGATGGCCGTGGGCGGCGCCACGGGTACAGCAGGCGTGGCCGGCTTGCCGAGGATCGGCGGAGCGGGCGTCGGCGCGACACGCACCGGCGGACGCGGCACGCTCGGTGCGGAGCCGCTGCCGCCGTTCTGCGCGTAACGCTCGAAGAACGCCTCGCTGTTGTCGGCGGTGGGCGGCGTGGTACCGGGGCCGCTCAGCGTGGCGGGCGGGGGCGCGGCGTTCTCTTCGTTGAAGGTCTGCTGCTTGCGTTCCGTCTGCGCGAGCAGATCCATCAGCGGGTCGGGCGCGACCGCGGGGTAGAGGTCGAACACCAGCCGGTACTTGTACGCGCCGACCGGCGGCAGCGTGAACACCTGCGGCTTCACCGAACCCTTCAGGTCGAACACCATGCGCACCACGTGCGGCTGATATTGCCCGACGCGCACCGACGAGATCTGCGGATCGTTTGGCGTGATCTTGGACACGAGGTCTTTCAGCGCCTGGTCCAGATCGAGACCGCTCAGATCGACCACCAGCCGGTCCGGTCCCTGCAGCAACTGCTGCGCGTTCTGCAGCGGCTGATCGGATTCGATCGTCACGCGCGTGTAGTCGCGCGCCGGCCAGACCCGCACGCCGAGCACCGAACTCGCCCACGCGAGACGCGGCGCGACGAGGCCGAGCACCAGCGTGGACGCACCCGCGCGCAGAATCTGCCGGCGCCGCCAGTTATGCGTTGCGGTAGCCGCCGATTCGATCGAGCGGAACGGTTTGATCAACATCTTTCGAGACATGCCTTTCCTGATTCGCTGTATGCCCGTGCGACGAGGACACGGCCGTCGCTTTCATTCTCGTTGTGGTTATCGAGGTCGAGCGAGAAGACAAGATCCGGCACGCCCAGCAGACGCCCCGCGCGCTGCGGCCATTCGACGAGACAGATCGCGCCGCTGTCGAAGTACTCGCGAAAGCCCGCGTCGGCCCATTCGGCCGGATCGGTGAATCTATACAGATCGAAGTGATAGAGCGTGAGTTCCCCAGCGGGCCGCTCGAGCACGTAAGGTTCGACGAGTGTGTAAGTGGGACTGCGCACGCGGCCGGTGTGGCCGAGGCCGCGCAAGGTTGCGCGCACGAGGGTGGTTTTGCCGGCGCCGAGATCGCCGATGAGCTGGACCTGCAGTCCGTAGAACGCCTTGTCGCCGTCCGCACCCGGTGCGTGTTGCGCGGCTTCGCGCACGCTTTCGATCGCCTGCGCGAAGCGCTCGCCGAAGGCCATGGTGGCGGCTTCGTCCGCGAGCGCGAAGGTGCGTTCGAGCAGGACGTTGGCGGGCGGTTGGATCGCGAGATCGGGATTGGCAGGCATTCTCGTAAAATGGCGTGATGAACCGAAGTCCGGAGTCCCCTGTTTCCTGCACGCCTGCGTCTAACGACGATGCGCGTGCCGAGCGTCATTTCGATGAAGCGGCGCTGAAGGCGCTCGCGCTGAACATCAAAACGTGGGGCCGTGAACTGGGTTTCGGAGCGGTCGGCATTAGCGACACCGATCTCTCCGCCGCCGAAGCGCCGCTTGCAGCCTGGCTGGAAGCGGGTTGCCACGGCGAGATGGATTATATGGCGAAACACGGCATGAAACGCGCGCGGCCCGCCGAGCTTGTGGCCGGCACGCGACGTGTGATTATGGCGCGCATCGCTTATTTGCCCGCGCAGACATTGAGCGGAAAGGCGCGCGAAAGCGCTTTGCAGGACGGCCCGCTCACGCAGGACTGGCGCGCAGCCGAGCATGCGCGGCTCGCGGACCCGTCGGCGGCGGTCGTGTCGATCTATGCGCGCGGTCGCGATTATCACAAGGTGATGCGTAACCGTTTGCAACATCTGGCCGAGAAAATCGAAGCCGAGATCGGCGCCTTCGGCTACCGCGTATTTACCGATTCGGCGCCGGTGCTCGAAGTAGAACTTGCGCAGAAGGCCGGCATCGGTTGGCGCGGCAAGCATACGTTGTTGCTGCAGCGTGACGCGGGTTCGCTGTTTTTCCTCGGCGAAATTTATGTTGATGTGCCGTTGCCGACCGACGCCGACACCATGCCCGAAATCGCGCCTGAAACGCCGGGCTCGCATTGCGGAAGTTGCACGCGCTGTATCGGCGCGTGTCCGACTGGGGCGATCGTTGCGCCTTACAAGGTCGATGCACGTCTCTGCATTTCCTATCTCACGATCGAATTGAAGGGCAGTATTCCCCTTGAATTGCGGCCGCTAATCGGCAATCGCGTGTATGGCTGCGACGATTGCCAGCTCGTGTGTCCATGGAACAAATTTGCGCAGGCCGCGCCGGTCGCGGATTTCGACGTGCGTCATGGGCTCGATCGCGCGTCGTTGGTCGAGCTGTTCGCGTGGAGCGCGGACGAGTTCGATACGCGCATGCAGGGCAGCGCGATTCGCCGCATCGGTTACGAGAGCTGGCTGCGCAATCTCGCGGTGGGTATGGGCAACGCGCTGCGTGCCTCGCCCGACAGTTTGAGCGAGGCGGCGCGCGAGGCGATCGTACAGGCGTTGAGAATGCGTATGGATGACGCCTCTGCCGTCGTGCGCGAGCATGTGGAATGGGCTTTGGAAGCGGCGTAAAGTAGCGGCAAACCGGGCGGTGCGTCTAGTGTGCATGGCGTGCCTGCACCCCATGCAGGTACGCTGCCTTGCAATCCCGAACGCCCGCGCCAGTGAGGAGCAGACAATCATGTTCAACGCAGTGATCGATGCGCCGTTCGGCAAGATCGGCATTCGCCTCGAAGGCGAGGCTGTGCGCGAGATCGTCTATCTGCCGGATTCGATGCAGAACGTCGCGCCCGACACGCCGTTGGCGAGACAGGCAGCCGAGCAGATCGAACGATATTTCGAGCGCGCTTCGGCGAAGTTCGAGTTGCCGCTGGCCTCGGTCGGCACCGCGTTTCAGAAGCGCGTGTGGCAGGCCATTAGCGACATTCCGCCCGGCGTCGTGCTGACCTACGGTCAACTGGCGAGGCAACTCGGCAGCGCGCCGCGCGCGGTCGGTCAGGCGTGTGGCGCCAATTACTTTCCAATCGTGATTCCGTGTCATCGGGTGGTGAGTTCGAGCGGCATCGGCGGTTTCGCGAATCACGCAGAAGCGGGTTTCTTCCGCAACATCAAGCGCTGGCTATTGGCGCATGAAGGCATTCCCTACGCATGAGCGATACGTTGATCGACGACGCGGCCACCGCGTCACCTCTGTTCGTCGCCAGCTCGGCATCGATCGATGCTTTTTGCGACGCGCTGTGGCTTGAGCACGGACTGTCGCGCAACACGCTCGACGCGTACCGCCGCGATCTGCGGCTCTTTTGCGAATGGCTCGCGCAGAGCCGCAATGCCTCGCTCGACACCGCGAGCGAGGCCGATCTGAACGCCTATAGCGCGGCGCGGCGGAAAGACAAATCGACTTCGGCGAATCGGCGGCTTTCTGTATTTCGCCGCTACTACGGCTGGGCCGTTCGCGAGCATCGCACCAAGGTCGATCCGACCGTGCGCATCCGCTCGGCGAAACAGCCGCCACGTTTTCCGTCCACGCTCAGCGAGGCGCAAGTCGAAGCGCTGCTCGGCGCGCCCGACATCAATACGGCTTTGGGCCTGCGCGATCGCACGATGCTGGAGTTGATGTACGCGAGCGGCTTGCGCGTAACTGAACTCGTCACGTTGAAGACGGTGGAAGTCGGCCTGAACGAAGGCGTGGTGCGTGTCATGGGCAAGGGTTCGAAGGAGCGGCTGATTCCATTTGGCGAAGAGGCGCATAGCTGGATCGAGCGCTATCTGCGCGAAGCGCGGCCCGCGTTGCTCGGCGCGCGCGCGACCGACGCGCTGTTCGTGACGAACCGCGCCGAAGGCATGACGCGCCAGCAGTTCTGGAACATCATCAAGCGTCACGCCGTGGTGGCCGGCGTGCATGCGCCGCTCTCGCCGCATACCTTGCGGCATGCGTTCGCCACGCATCTGCTCAATCACGGCGCCGACCTGCGCGTCGTGCAACTGCTGCTCGGGCACACGGATATTTCGACCACGCAGATCTACACGCACGTGGCGCGGGAGCGGTTGAAGTCGCTGCATGCGCAGCATCATCCGCGAGGTTGATGCTCGATTCGCGCTTCGCTCAAAGAAACTCGCGCAGCCGGTGCTTGAGAATCTTGCCCGTCGATGCCGCCGGCAATGCGGCGAGCACTTTGACTTCGGCCGGCCGTTTGTATGGCGCGAGACGCTCGCCGCAACAATCGATCAATTCGGCGGGCGTCACCGTCGCGCCCGTAAGCAACTCGACGAACGCGACCACTTCCTCGTTGCCTTCCACCGCGCGTCCGATCACCGCCGATTGCACGACTTGCGGATGCGCGTTCAGCACATGTTCGACTTCGGCCGGGTACACGTTGAAGCCCGAGCGAATGATCAATTCCTTGCTTCGCCCGACGATATGCAACGCGCCGTCCGCGTCCTGCCTTGCGAGATCCCCGGTTTTGAGCCAACCGTCTTCGGTGACGGCCGCACGGGTCTGCTCCAGGCTGCGGTAGTAGCCCAGCATCACGTTGGGGCCGCGCACCCATAGCTCGCCGATGTCGCCCTGCGCGGCATCGATGCCGTCGAGTCCGACGAAACGCACCTCGACGCCCGGAATGACCTCGCCGACGGAGCAATCGCTGCGCGGCGCATCGAGCATGGTGTGCGACACGGTTGGGCTGCTCTCGGTCATGCCGTAGCCGTTGTGCAGCGGCAGACCGCAGACGCTTTCCACCTGCGCTTTCAAGGCGGCGTCGAGCGGCGAGCCGCCCGAATAGGCGAAACGCAAGTGCGGCGCGGACCATGCGTGACCGTGTGTCTGCAGATGTTCGAGCAGTTTGGCGTGCATGGCCGGCACGCCCTGGAAAATCGACACGCGCTCATCGGCGAGGGCGCGGCGCACGGCTTCCGGCGCGAAGCGCGGCACTAGCCGCAAGGTCGCGCCCGCATGCAGGCTGCCCAGACAGACGGACGCGAAACCGTAGACGTGCGAGATCGGCAGCACGGCATAGACGACATCGTCGGGGCCGACTTTGCGCAAGCGGCTCGAGATCGCGGCGATGAACAGCAGATTGCGGTGCGACAGCATCACGCCCTTGGGCGCGCCGGTGGTGCCTGTGGTGTAAATCAACGCGGCGCACTGGCGCTCGCTTGCGGCTTCGACCGGCTCGGCGACGGCCGCGCTGTCCACCGTGTACGACCAGGCGCCGATGTCCGGCGTGAAGGCGGGCGCCTTGGCGGCGTGATGGCGCTCTGCATGCAGCTTGGCGTCGGCCGAGCTTTCCGTGGCGTAGGCGACTATGCGAGGCTGCGCGTGCGCACGGATCGAGTCGAGTTCAGCGGCCGACAGGCGCGCGTTCGAGACCAACGCCCATGCGTCGAGCCGGGCGGTCGCGAACAGCAGCACGATCTGCACGATGCTGTTTTCCGCGACGATCATCACGCGATCGCCGCCGCGTACGCCCCATTCGCGCAGCAGCGCAGTGGCGGCGTCGACGGCCTCCAGCAGTTGCGCGCTGGTGAGGCGGCGCGCATCCTCGATCACGGCGATGTGCTGCGGATCGCGCGCGGCGGCCAGCGCCGGAATGTCGGCGATGCGTTCGGGCAGGGCCGCCAGCAATGCGGGGATGTCGATCGTGGAACGGGTGGGCGAATCGAAGCTCAACGTTGTCTCCTTTGTCGACCGGAGTTCGCGCTTTAGCGCGTTACTCCGGTCCCATGCACTGTGTGCGGTCGACCGGAGTTCGCGCTTTAGCGCGTTACTCCGATCTCATGCAAAGCACTTGCTCCGGTCCCATGCAAGTTTCCCAAAAACAATACGGTGCCCAGCGTACGTCGCGCCGGTATATTTGCGAACGATCGTGCCACAACCGCTGGACCCGCACAATTAGCCGTTCGGCAAATAGCCGTTGTGCAAAGTCGCCATTACAATGCGCCGATGAGCAAATCCAGACACGTCTCCGAAACGCCGGCCACGCAGTTTCTGCGCCGCCATGGCGTCGCTTTCGGCGAACATCCTTATGATTACGTCGAGCACGGCGGCACCGGAGAATCGGCGCGCCAGCTCGGTGTGGACGAGCATCACGTCGTGAAGACGCTGGTGATGGAAGACGAGCACGCCAAGCCGTTGACCGTGCTGATGCACGGCGACCGCACCGTCAGCACCAAGAACCTCGCGCGGCAGATCGGCGCGAAACGGGTCGAACCGTGCAAGCCCGAGGTGGCGAACCGGCATTCGGGCTATCTGATCGGCGGCACCTCGCCGTTCGGCACGAAGAAGCAGATGCCGGTGTATGTCGAGTCGAGCATTCTCGAGATGGACAAGATCTGGCTGAACGGCGGCAGGCGCGGTTTTCTGGTCAGCATCGACCCCAAGGTGCTGACGCAGTTGCTGGCGGTCAAGGCGGTGCAGTGCGCGAGCGTCGATTGACGTTTGCCTGAATGTTTTGCGAGCGCGCGGGTTCGGTAGAATGTGCGCCGCTTTATTCCGAGTTGCGCGCCCTGTTGCGGTTGGGGTATCGAGTTTCAGACCGCCGATCCTTATAAGAGTCCCAGATGCAAAACCTGATCGTTGCTGTCGTTGCCTACCTGATCGGTTCGGTGTCGTTCGCCGTGATCGTGAGCGCCGCGATGGGCCTCGACGACCCGCGCTCGTATGGCTCGGGCAACCCCGGCGCCACCAACGTGCTGCGCAGCGGCAACAAGAAGGCCGCGATTCTCACGCTGATCGGCGACGCATTCAAGGGCTGGCTGCCGGTTTGGTTCGTCGTGCACTACGGCGCGCGTTACGGGCTCGACGAGACTTCGGTGGCGATTGCGTCGGTGGCCGTGTTTCTCGGTCACCTGTATCCGGTTTTCTTCCGCTTCAAGGGCGGCAAGGGTGTGGCGACCGCGGCGGGCGTGCTGCTCGCGATCAATCCGATTCTCGGCGTAGCGACTCTGCTGACGTGGCTGATCGTGGCGTTCTTCACGCGCTATTCGTCGCTGGCGGCATTGGCCGCGGCGGTGTTCGCGCCGATCTTCGACGGTTTTCTCTTCGGACCGCATGTGATCGCGCTGGCGATCGTGGTGATGAGTTCGCTGCTGGTGTGGCGCCATCGCGGCAATATCGCCAAGCTGATGCGAGGGCAGGAGAGCCGCATTGGTGACAAGAAGAAGGCGGATGCGGCGGCGAAGCCGGCGGGAGGGAGCGACGTTTGAACAGTGGTGCTTTGGTGCTCGGTTCCCGGGTGACTTAGTGTCCTAATGGCGACTACTCGGCGCATCGGTATGCGCGGTGTCACGCAGATGCCGCGTGGAGCATACCGGCGACCGCTATGGACAGACGCACGTGCTTGCGCGCCGGCTGTATAGAGTTTGGTGTGCCGTGCTCGGTGCCGAGTTACCCGGCGCTTGACGTTCAGCGCCCGGCACGCCTGTCATACGCGGCGGGACGGGCGAGCGTTCTGCGGCCGCAGTGCGCACGGCTGCCCCTCTCTCAAGGGTTTCGTCGTGAACCCGACTCGCTCCGCTCCGCCGCTCTGGCCGCTCTGCTTCTTCGGGGCGCCTTGGGCGTCCGGTATCAGCAACTCAATCGCGGAAGTTATTGAAGTCGAGCGGCGTGTCGGTCACGTCCTTGCGCAGCATGGCGATCACGCTTTGCAGGTCGTCGCGCTTGCCGCCGGTGATGCGCACCGCGTCGCCCTGAATGCTCGCCTGGACCTTGATCTTGCTGTCCTTCACGAGGCGCACGATTTTCTTCGACAGATCGCCCGACACGCCTTTCTTGATCTTGATAACCTGCTTGACCTTATCACCGCCGATCTTTTCGATCTTGCCGTGGTCGAGGAAGCGCACGTCCACGTTACGCTTGGCCATTTTCGACAGCAGCACGTCTTTGACCTGACCGAGTTTGAAATCGTCGTCCGCGTAGGCCGTGATTTCGTTTTCCTTGTGTTCGACGCGCGCGTCCGACCCCTTGAAGTCGAAGCGCGTTGAAATTTCCTTGTTGGACTGCTCGATCGCGTTCTTGACTTCGATCATGTTCGCTTCGCAGACGACGTCAAACGATGGCATTTTTTTCTCCCAATAGTGCTGCGGTGCGTGACGCAACCGGACGGCTGCTCACGGGGCACTCGCTATAATCACGGACCGGACGTCATTTTACCGACGCCACTCCCTTTTGCCCAAGGCCGCCGCGCATAGTCGCCCGGCGGGGGCCCGAAGCCGGTTGCATCGGCTGCTTTATTGGTTGTTCCATTTGTCGTTTCACGGTTCTTATTCCGATGTCCCAATTCGATTCCGCCGCGTTCATCGCCGGTTTTCCGCTAAAGGCGCACAACACCTTCGGGTTCGATGTGCGCGCGCAGTTCGCGTGCCGCATCGAGCGTGAAGAGCAACTGATGGCCGCAGTGCGCGATCCGCGTGCGGCCGGCCTGCCGCGCCTCGTGCTGGGCGGCGGCAGCAATGTCGTGCTGACCGGTGATTTCGGCGGACTCGTGCTGCTGATCGCGCTGCGGGGCCGCCGCGTCGCGCGCGAGGACAATGACGCATGGTACGTCGAAGCGGCCGGCGGCGAGCCGTGGCATGAGTTCGTCGGCTGGACTTTGGCGCAAGGCCTGCCGGGTCTCGAGAACCTCGCGTTGATTCCGGGGACGGTGGGCGCGGCGCCGATTCAGAACATCGGCGCGTACGGGTTGGAGATGGTCGAGCGCTTCGCGTCGCTGCGCGCCGTGGAGCTGGCTACCGGTGACGTCGTCGAAATGGACGCGCACGCGTGCCGCTTCGGCTATCGCGACAGTTTTTTCAAGCGGGAAGGGCGCGACCGTTTCGTGATCACGTCGGTGACGTTCCGTTTGCCGAAGGTCTGGCAGCCGCGTGCCGGCTACGCCGATCTCGCTCGCGAATTGGCCGCAAAGGGCCATGCCGATACGCCGCCTACCGCGCAGGCGATCTTTGACGCGGTCGTGGCGGTGCGGCGCGCCAAGTTGCCCGATCCGTTGGAGCTTGGCAATGCTGGCAGCTTCTTCAAGAATCCGGTGGTCGAGGCGGCGCAGTTCGAGGCGCTGAAGACCACAGAACCGGAGATCGTGTCATACCTTCAGCCGGACGGACGGGTGAAACTTGCCGCGGGCTGGCTGATCGATCGATGCGGCTGGAAAGGTCGCGCGATGGGCGCGGCGGCCGTCCATGAACGGCAGGCGCTGGTGCTGGTGAATCGCGGCGGCGCGAGCGGGACGGAGGTGCTGGCGCTTGCGAAAGCGATTCAGCGCGATGTGCTGGAACGGTTTGGGGTGGAGTTGGAAGCGGAGCCGGTTTGTTTGTGATGCTCTGAATCGGCTTGTCCGGCGCGTAGACGATAAAAAAGGCGCCGGGAGGAGACTCCCGGCGCCTTTTTTGCGTTTGCGCTTCCGTTTGGGCGCGCGCTTCGCGGCGGTGACGTTCACTCACATGAACTTTTAGCGTTTGCCGAATCACACCTCGTCAGCTCAACTGGCTTGGCATTGCGGCTTGGGCCTGTACCTCGCGGCGCTTAACTTCGCTTACGCGAAGTTCGCCTCACAGAAGCTCCCAGCTTAACCGCGCTGACGGCGCGCGTTCTCCGCAATCCGCATGCGCAGCGCGTTCAGCTTGATGAAGCCGCCAGCGTCGGCCTGGTTGTAGGCGCCGCCGTCATCGTCGAACGTGGCAATGGTCTTGTCGAACAGCGTTTCCTTCGAATCGCGCGCGACCACCGATACGCTGCCCTTGTACAGCTTGACACGTACCCAGCCGTTGACCTTCTCTTGCGTATGGTCGATCAGCACCTGAATCGCGCGGCGCTCCGGGCTCCACCAGTAGCCGTTATAAATCAGCGACGCGTAACGCGCCATCAGATCGTCTTTCAGGTGAGCCACTTCACGGTCAAGCGTGATCGACTCGATGCCGCGGTGCGCCTTCAGCATGATCGTGCCGCCCGGCGTTTCATAGCAGCCGCGCGACTTCATGCCGACGTACCGGTTTTCGACCAGATCCAGACGGCCGATGCCGTGCTTGCCGCCCAGACGGTTCAGCTCGGTCAGCATTTCCGCAGCCGACAAACGCTTGCCGTTGATCGCCACCGGATCGCCGTGCTCGTATTCGATGTCGATGTATTCAGCCTGGTCCGGCGCCTGTTCCGGCGACACCGTCCAACGCCACATATCGGCTTCCGCTTCCGCCTTCGGGTCTTCCAGATGACGGCCTTCGAACGAGATGTGCAGCAGGTTCGCGTCCATCGAATACGGCGCGCCGCCTTGCTTGTGCTTCATTTCGATCGGAATACCGGCCTTTTCCGCGTACGCGAGCAGCTTTTCGCGCGACAGCAGGTCCCATTCACGCCACGGCGCGATCACCTTGATGCCCGGTTCCAGCGCGTAGTAACCGAGTTCGAAGCGAACCTGATCGTTGCCCTTGCCGGTTGCGCCGTGCGACACCGCTTGCGCGCCGGTGGCGCGGGCGATTTCGATCTGACGCTTGGCGATCAGCGGACGTGCGATCGACGTGCCCAGCAGGTATTCGCCTTCATAGATCGTGTTGGCGCGGAACATCGGGAACACGAAGTCGCGCACGAATTCTTCGCGCAGGTCTTCGATAAAGATGTTGTCCTGCTTGATGCCGAGTTGCAGGGCTTTCTTGCGCGCCGGTTCCAGCTCTTCGCCCTGGCCGATGTCGGCCGTGAACGTGACGACTTCGGCGTCGTAATTGTCCTGCAACCACTTCAGGATGACGGAGGTGTCGAGGCCGCCCGAATAGGCGAGCACGACTTTCTTGATATCGCTCATGGTGAACTCGTAGCTGGAAAAAGCGGGAAAACAAGGCGCGCCGGCGGTTCCGGAGCGCGGAAAACCACTATTTTGACACTAAACCACAGGCTGCCCGCGTTTTTGGGGGCGTTGCGGTGTTGAAGCCGGGTCCGCTTACGGCCGGTCGCGGCCGTGGACGCCGGCTCGATGCGCGGCGCTAAACGTGGATGCCTTGCCTCGTATTCAAGGCCCCGTCGCGCTTCACGCAGATGCTGCTCAACTTGCTGACTGAGCGGCCCGCTCAGTGATTCAGCTTGCCGAGCAACAGGTATTCCATCAAGGCCTTTTGCACATGCAGACGATTTTCCGCCTCGTCCCACACGACGCTTTGCGGGCCGTCGATCACTTCCGCGCTGACTTCCTCGCCGCGATGGGCGGGCAGGCAGTGCATGAAGAGCGCATCCGGATTGGCGCGCGCCATCATGTCGGCGTCGACGCACCAGTCGGCGAAGGCTTTCTTGCGTGCTTCGTTTTCGGCTTCGAAGCCCATGCTGGTCCAGACGTCGGTAGTGACCAGATCCGCGCCGGTGCAGGCCTCGTTCGGATCGTCGAATTCTTCGTAGAACGGCGCGCTTTCGGCCGCGACCATGGCACGGTCGAGCTTGTAGCCCGGCGGCGTGGAAAGGCGCAGCTTGAAGCCGAGAATCTGCGCGGCTTCGATCCACGTGTACAGCATGTTGTTGGCGTCGCCGACCCACGCAACCGTCTTGTCGCGAATCGGACCGCGATGCTCGAAGTACGTGAAGATGTCCGCCAGCACCTGGCACGGGTGATATTCGTTGGTCAGTCCGTTGATCACCGGCACGCGCGAATTCTCGGAAAAGCGCTGGAGAATATCCTGGCCGAACGTGCGGATCATGATGATGTCGACCATGCGCGAGATCACTTGCGCGGCGTCTTCGATCGGTTCGCCACGGCCGAGCTGCGTGTCACGCGTGCTCATGAAAACGGCGTGGCCGCCCAACTGGAAGATGCCGGCTTCAAACGACAGGCGCGTGCGTGTCGAATTCTTCTCGAAGATCATTGCCAGCGTGCGATCGTGCAGCGGATGGTAAGTCTCGTAGTTCTTGAATTTGCGTTTCAGAATGCGCGCGCGTTCCAGCACGTACTCGTAGTCTTCCAGCGAGAAATCCTTGAACTGCAGGTAGTGGCGAATTTTCTTGGCGGTCATGAAACAAATACGGCGGTCTCACCCGGCAGGATTGCCGGACGGCGCCGCCGTCGTTTGTGGTAACTCAATGCAGCATAAAGGATTTCGCCCGGTTTGACGAGTCGGCCAAAAGGCTGAGCAAGCTGTCTGAAAGCCTTGTGGAGCCCTCAGACAAGTCTTGTGTGCGCTGCGGAAAAGGGTCCGCTGCGCTATAATCTACGGGTTATCCCAAAGCCCAGCAGGCCAGTATTCCGCTTGGCCGGCCTCGGCTCGCGCGGTTCGGAACGACCTGCTCGCGGTGCGCCGTCATGACGAGCGCCAAAGCGGCTTAGCCGGCTCTTCGCGGTTCTGGTGGTGTGGTTTGCCATCGCGGCATGGTCGGCGAGTTCCGGGAAATTCGGAGCCGTTGCGCCGTCCGTTTTGCCGCCACCCCGCTGGGCAGTCACACAGGTATTCCTACATGGCCGAAGCAGCTCCAACCGAATATTTCATTCAGGGCATCACGTCGAAGGGAAAAAAGTTTCGGCCGAGCGACTGGTCGGAGCGTCTCGCAGGCGTCATGGCCTGCTTCGGCCCCGGCGCAAGGAAGGGGCCGAACGCTTATATGCAGTACTCGTTGTACGTCCGGCCGACCATGATCGGCGACCTCAAGTGCGTGATTCTCGATTCGCGCTTGCGCGACATCGAACCCATGGCTTTCGACTTCGTCCTCAACTTTGCTAAAGACAACGACCTCGTCGTGACGGAGGCGTGCGAACTGCAACTCGAGCACGCCGCGCCGCAAGAGAAAAGGCACGTGATCTAGCGCGAAGCTGCCGGGATCGGCAAAAGCAAAAACAAAAAGCAAAAAACCCGCAGGCAGCGGGTTTTTTTACGCTCTGTCCGTCAGCGATGAGCGCGACGAACTATGCGATGCAGTGCGGATCTGTCGGTCCGAAGCAAAAAAGCCCGCCGAGGCGGGCCTTTCTGTGCAGCGGAAACAGGAGGTAGCCCACCGAAGCGGGCTGACCGGAATTACTGCGCTGCGGACGCTTGCAGACCCTTGATGGCTGCAGCGAGGCGGCTCTTATGGCGAGCTGCCTTGTTCTTGTGAACGATGTTCTTGTCGGCGATGATGTCGATGGTCTTCGACGATGCCTGGAAGATTTCAGCGGCCTTAGCCTTGTCGCCGGCATCGATCGCCTTGCGGACAGCCTTGATAGCCGTGCGGAACTTCGAGCGCAGTGCCGAGTTATGCGAGTTTGCCTTGGCGGCCTGGCGGGCGCGCTTGCGTGCTTGTGCGGAGTTAGCCATGACGGTTCCTTATCCTGTTCCTGTTTCCAGTACCTGACCTTCAAGTGGTGAGGTGCTGCTTTTAGATCGAACTCTTGGAAGCGATTGCCCAAGAGCGCAAAAGTGTCGAAAAAAATCGATCGGACTACGCGAAGGCAGGCCTGTGTTTTCGGGGTGTGCGAAGGTCTTGGCAGGCGCTGTGGCGCCGCTCCAAACCCCGTCCGAAAAATGAGCGAGCTTCGAAACCGGCGATTATAGCAACAAAATCAGGCACGTGGCAACGGGAAAGCGCCAGGAAAGCCTGCCGCCTTGTTACGCAAAGTCCGGCGCCTATTTGGTAGCCATATAGGACAAGGGTGCCGCAGCCCAGGCGGAAAGTGGAGACGGGGCGTATTCGGCGGGTCCAGAACGGCGCGGCCGCGCTACAAAAAAACGCGCCGATTCGTTTATCCGATCGAACGTCCGCGCGGCAAAACGGTCCGAATCGCGTTCCGGCTCGTCGTCCGCACTCGCGGCACCCGTATAATAAGCGCCCCATGAATCTATTCCGAGCCCTGCTGACGGTCAGCGGCTTCACGCTGCTGTCGCGCGTGACCGGACTGGCCCGCGAAACGCTGATCGCACGCGCGTTCGGCGCCAGTCAATACACTGACGCGTTTTACGTCGCCTTCCGTATTCCGAACCTGCTGCGCCGCATCTCCGCCGAAGGCGCGTTCTCGCAGGCCTTCGTGCCGATCCTCGCGGAGTTCAAGAACAGCCAAGGTCACGACGCCACCAAAGCGCTGGTCGACGCCACCTCGACGGTACTCGCCTGGGCGCTCGCGATCCTCTCGCTGATCGGCGTCGTAGGCGCGTCGGGCGTGGTGTTCATCGTCGCCTCGGGCCTCGCGCACGAAGGTCAGGCGTACGCCCTCGCGGTGACCATGACGCGCATCATGTTCCCGTACATCATTTTCATTTCGCTGACGTCGCTGGCGTCGGGCGTGCTGAATACGTACAAGAACTTTTCGCTGCCCGCGTTCGCGCCGGTTCTGCTGAACGTCGCGTTCATCGTCGCCGCGGTGTTCGTCGCGCCGCGTCTCCAAACGCCGGTCTATTCGCTGGCGTGGGCCGTGATCGCCGGTGGCGTGCTGCAATTCCTCGTGCAGCTGCCGGGTCTGAAGAAGATCGACATGATTCCGCGCATCGGATTGAATCCGGTGAAAGCGCTCGCGCATCGCGGCGTCAAGCGCGTGCTGTCGAAGATGGTGCCCGCGATGTTCGCCGTCTCGGTCGCGCAGATCAGCCTGATCATCAACACGAATATCGCGTCGCGCATCGGGCCGGGCGCCGTGTCGTGGATCAACTACGCCGATCGGCTGATGGAGTTTCCGACCGCACTGCTGGGCGTCGCGCTCGGCACGATCCTGCTGCCGAGTCTTTCAAAAGCGCATGTCGACGCCGACCCGCACGAATATTCGTCGCTGCTCGACTGGGGCTTGCGCGTCACCTTCCTGCTGGCCGCGCCGAGCGCCGTCGCGCTGTTTTTCTTCGCGCAGCCGCTGACCGCCACGTTGTTCCACTACGGCAAGTTCGACGGCAATTCGGTGGTGATGGTCGCCCGCGCGTTGTCGGCGTATGGCGTCGGCCTGATCGGCCTGATTCTCATCAAGATCCTCGCGCCGGGTTTCTACGCGAAGCAGGACATCAAGACGCCGGTGAAGATCGGCGTCGGCGTGCTGATCCTCACGCAGCTGAGCAACTATCTGTTCGTGCCGATCTTCGCGCATGCCGGTTTGACGCTGAGCGTCGGGCTCGGCGCTTGCGGTAATGCGTTGCTGCTGTTTCTCGGGCTGCGCAAGCGTGGCATCTATACGCCGTCGAGCGGCTGGCTCAAATTCTTCGTGCAGTTGTTCGGCGCCTGTCTGGTGCTGGCCGGCACGATGCATTGGCTGGCCATCAGCTTCGACTGGATCGGCATGCACAGCCGCCCGGTCGACCGCATGGTGCTGCTCGCGGCGTGCCTCGTGCTGTTCGCCGCGCTATATTTCGGTATGCTTTGGCTGATGGGCTTCAAGTACGCGTATTTCAAAAGGCGAGTGAAGTGATCACGATGACGCGGGTTCTCGACTATTTCAGCACGCTCGTCGCCGAAGATGAGAGTCTTCCGCTGACCGAGGCGGCGCTCTCGCTCGCGCAGGACGCCTATCCCGATCTCGATCTGCAAGGCACGCTCGCCGAGATCGACGAACTCGTGGTGCGCTTGCAGCGACGCATGCCGGACGACGCCGACATCAAGCAGAAGGTCGGCATTCTGAACCGGTTTTTCTTTCGCGAACTGGGTTTCGCCAGCAATCTCAACGACTATTACGACCCCGACAACAGCCATCTGAACGCCGTGCTCAAACGTCGCCGCGGCATTCCGATTTCGCTGGCGGTGCTGTATCTGGAAATGGCCGAACAGATTGGCGTGCCGGTGCGCGGCGTGTCGTTTCCCGGCCACTTCCTTTTACGCGTAACCACGCCGGACGGCGACGTGATGCTCGATCCGACCAGCGGCCACTCGCTGTCCGAATCGGAGATGGTGGAGATGCTGGAGCCATACGTGGCGTCGGCGGGCGAATCGGTGAGCAGGGCGCTGCGCATGCTGCTGCAACCGGCCACGCGCCGCGAGATCATCGCGCGTATGCTGCGCAATCTGAAGTCCACGTATCTTCAGACGGAGCGCTGGCAGCGTCTGCTGGCGGTGCAGCAGCGTCTGGTGATCCTGCTGCCGGAAAGTATCGAAGAAGTGCGCGATCGCGGCTTCGCGTATGCGCGGCTCGATTATTTGCGCCCCGCGCTCGAGGACCTCGAGCGTTATCTGGGCGACCGGCCGGATGCCGAGGACGCAACCGTGGTGGAGTCACAGTTACACGAACTGCGTCAGCGTACTCAGCACGACGACCGCGAATAAAAGCGCGTCCAGGCAAAACGGGTATTGCAACCACGATTCAAAACAAAACGCCTGCACATGAATGCTCATGTGCAGGCGTTTTCCTTTAGCGCGGCTGTTTGTGAAAGTGCGCGCTGTCTGCCAGCTTACTTCGGCTGCATCCGGATCGCGCCGTCCAGACGAATCACTTCGCCGTTGAGCATCGGATTGTCGAAGATCTGCTTGGCCAGCATCGCGTATTCGACCGGTTTGCCGAGACGCGGCGGGAACGGCACCATCGCGCCAAGGGCGTCTTGCACTTCCTGCGGCATGCCGAGCAGCATGGGCGTTTCGAAAATGCCCGGTGCGATCGTCATCACGCGGATCGCGTTGCGCGAAAGGTCGCGAGCGATGGGCAGCGTCATGCCGGCCACGCCGGCCTTGGATGCCGCATAAGCCGCCTGGCCGATCTGACCGTCAAACGCGGCCACCGACGCCGTGTTGATGATCACGCCGCGCTCGCCATTCGCGTTCGGCTCGTTCTTCGACATGGCCGCGGCGGCGAGCCGGACCATGTTGAAGGTGCCGATCAGATTGATCGAGATGGTGCGCGCGAACGCGTCGAGCGGATGGGGGCCGTCCTTGCCGACTGTTTTGACGGCCGGCGCGACGCCCGCACAATTGACCAGACCGCGCAGCGTGCCGAGCTTGGTGGCGGCTTCAACGGCCTGGGTGGCGTCGTCTTCGCGGCTCACGTCGCATCTGACGAACACACCGCCGAGTTCCTTGGCGAGCGCTTCGCCGGCATCCACGTTCAGGTCGGCGAGCACCACTTTGCCGCCGTTTTCGACGAACAGCCGTGCCGTGGCTGCGCCCAGTCCCGATGCACCGCCGGTGATCAGGAAAACGTTGTCACGAATCTCCATGTCTTCTCCTTTGCTACGGTTCAGTAATGTCTGGATCGAATATCTTTTCGATGACCGATTGTAACGGCTATGCTGCGATGCGGAAAGCACAGCGGTCAGGCGGAAAATTGCACGCGCGGGCGGCGTGCACACAGAGCAAATCGCTACGGATGGCTAATCAATGCCAAGTGCGGGCAAGGAGAAACCATTACTGCACGCGAACCATCCGCCGCATAAAAAAACCCGCCGGCAAGGGCGGGTTTTCCTGAAGCGAACACAAACTGAAACGAGCTTACTTCAACGCCTCGAACGCACGGTCACGAATTTCGTCGACGCTGCCGAGACCGGAAATACGCCGGTACTGCGGCGCGGTCAACGGAGTCGACGAATCGCCGTTCTTCGCCCAGGTGTTGTAATACTCGATCAGCGGCTTGGTTTGCGCCTCGTACACTTCCAGACGCTTCTTGACGGTTTCTTCCTTGTCGTCGTCGCGCTGGATCAGCGGTTCGCCGGTCATGTCGTCCACACCTTCGACCTTCGGCGGATTGAACTTGACGTGATACGTACGGCCCGACGCGGCGTGCGAGCGGCGGCCGCTCATGCGCAAGATGATCTCGTCGAACGGCACGTCGATTTCCAGCACGTAGTCGATCGGAACGCCGGCCTGCTTCATGGCTTCAGCTTGCGGAATGGTGCGCGGAAAACCGTCGAACAGATAGCCGTTCGCGCAGTCCGGCTGCTGCAGACGCTCTTTCACCAGATTGATGATCAGCTCGTCCGTGACCAGCTCGCCGGCATCCATGAAGCGCTTCGCTTCGAGGCCGAGCGGCGTGCCGGCCTTGACGGCCGCGCGCAGCATGTCGCCAGTGGAAATCTGCGGAATGCCGAATTTTTCCTTGATGAAGTTTGCCTGAGTGCCCTTGCCCGCGCCGGGTGCACCCAAAAGGATCAAACGCATGTGATATCTCCAGATCTATGTAAATTCTTTGGCGGCGCTGCGGACATCCCACGAAAAGCCGAGGGACCCGCATCGGCTGCCGTTCGGGTCTCGCGCTGCACGTGACGACGGCGCTGCAAGACGGTAACGGCGCGACCGGGCAAACCCTGGCTCTCGCACGTAGCGGGAGGCGCGCACAACCGTCCGATTATGCCATGGGTTTTTACGCTCAAGACCCGAATAAAGCCTGCACGCGCGCGAGATCGGCGGGTGTGTCCACACCGGGCAGCGGCACCTCGTGCGTGACGAGCACGGCGATCCGCTCGCCGTGCCACATCGCGCGCAATTGTTCGAGCGCTTCGACCTGTTCGATCGGCGAAATCGCGAGGCTGGGGTACGTGCGCAGGAATTGCGCGCGATAGGCGTACAGCCCGATATGCCGATGAACCACCGCGGGCGCATGAGGTGCGGGCATCGACGCGACATTCGGCCAGTGCGGCTGGTAGGCGTCGCGTGCCCACGGAATCGGCGCGCGCGAAAAATACAGCGCTACGCCGCGCGCGTCGAGTACGACCTTGACGACGTTCGGGTTGAAAATTTCAGCGGGGTCGGTGATCGGATGCGCAGCGGTGGCGATCGCGCAGCCGTGGCTTGCCGCAAGGTGCGACGCAACGCCGCACACGAGCGCTGGATCGATCAGCGGTTCGTCGCCCTGCACGTTGACCACAATCGTGTCGTCGCTCCAGCCGAACTGCGCCGCGACTTCCGCGAGACGGTCCGTGCCCGACGGATGGTCCGCGCGCGTCAACACGGCTTCGAAGCCGTGATCGCGGGCGGCGTCGAGCACCGCTTGCGCGTCCGAGGCGACCAGCACCTGCTGCGCGCCCGATTCGCGCGCGCGTTCGGCGACCCGCACCACCATCGGCTTGCCGCCGATGTCGGCGAGCGGCTTGTTGGGCAGACGCGTCGAAGCGAGCCGGGCCGGCACGACGGCGATAAACGGGGGAGTGGCGGTGTTGGGGTGGGTCATCGGCAGGACAGGCACAAAGACGGGCGGCGATGAAGCCGGAGGAACGCGGCCGCGCATGCAGCGCGGCTGCGCACGGGCAAGGCGGCGAATGCGGAAAGCGCCACGCGGCACGCCTCAAACACGGCCGCCGCGCGCGAGGGCGGTTTGGCTCAGGCCACGGAGCCCGGATTCAGATCGACTGGCGTGCCTTCCACGGTCTGCCGTGCTTCGTCGACCAGCATGACGGGAATGCCGTCACGGATCGGATAGGCCAGCTTGTCCGCATTGCAGATCAGCTCCTGCGCGGCGCGATCATAGCTGAGCGGGCCCTTGCAGATCGGGCAAACGAGAATTTCAAGCAGGCGAGCGTCCACGGACTTTCTCCACAACTAATGCAATGAGGCGATGATCGAGCGCGGCTTCGACCGGGACTACCCAGATGCGCGCGTCGTGCCAGGACCCTAATTTTACCGCATCCTTTTCCGTTATCAGGATGGCGTCGGCGTCAACATCGGTAAAAGGATTGCGCTCGAACGCGTAGTGATCGGGCAGCGCGCGGGTGGCGGGCGTGAGACCGGCGGCGCGCAGCGTGGCGAAAAAACGCTCCGGCGCGCCGATGCCGGCCGCGGCCAGCACGCGATCGCCGCTGAATTGCGCGAGCGGACGGCGCAACGCCGGATTGTCCAGATGCCACGCATCGGCGGGCGCGAGTTGCAGCGCGAAGGTATTCGGCCACGCCGGCAGTGTGCGTGCATACGGATCGTTGATGAGCGTCGCGTCGCGGCGGCGCGACAGCGGCTCGCGCAGCGGTCCGGCCGGCAGCAGGAAACCGTTGCCGCCGAGCCGGTGATCGAACACGACGAGTTCGGCGTCGCGTTTGAGCCGGTAATGCTGCAAACCGTCGTCGCTCACGATCACGTCGACTTCGCGGTGCGCGGCGCACAGCGCCTGCGCGGCCGCCACGCGATCCGGACAGACCCACACCGGCGCGCCGGTGCGGCGCGCGATCAGAAGCGGCTCGTCGCCGCCGACACTTGCCGCCGAGGTCGGCGTGACGCGCGTCGGCGATTTCACGCGCGCGCCGTAGCCGCGCGACACGACGCCGGGTTTGAAGCCCGCGGCGCGTAACGCCTCGACCAGCGCGATCACGGTCGGCGTCTTGCCGGTGCCGCCGACGGTCACATTGCCGACCACCACCACGGGCACACCGATGCGAACCGATTTCAACCAGCCGAACGAAAAGGCGGCGCGGCGCGCGGCGGCAATCGCGCCGAACACGCAGGCGAGCGGCGACAGCGCCCATGCGAGCGGCCCGCGCTGCTGCCATTCGCGCGCGAGGCGTGCCTCCAAACGGTTGCTGACGTCGCTCATGGGCACGTCGTGCCAACGACCGGCGCGCCGGTCTGGCAAAGCCAGCCGGACGGCGGCGTGAAGGAGCTAGGCGCAATACGCGGGGCAAGCATCAACGCGGTTCTCCGGACTATCGAAAGTGAGGCGAAATGAATCTGGCGGGCGTGGCGGCGCACTTGTGCAGTGTGCCGCAATGCTGGACGCCGCGGGGCGTTCGGCATGCCGTCGAACCCGCCACTCTAGCGCGCTGGCGTCCCGCCCGGCAAGTCGCGCGCCCTGTGCCGCGCGACGAAATCGCGCTTCAAGCGTCGCTTACAGCCTGTGGATAACTTTGTGGAGAACCTGCCGCCCGACAGGCGGAGAGGGCCGTTCCGCGCGCCCGGTATCGGCAATCATTCTCTTTAGTGGAATGTAAACGCCATATAAATCAACGACATGCCTGGAATTCATGCGGCTGGGCGGGCGATCTGGCGGGATCTGTCTGGCCGGTCCCGCCATGTGGACACTTTTAACAATTCGAGCGTCGCGCTGGACGGCGATGGCCGGTCGGTCTATCGTCTGTCCGGCCAGCCACACTTATTCCTCGCATGAATCCCGAAAGCCCTTTTTTCTCGTCGGCTGCGCCCGGCGGTGAAGTCGTCGTTCCCGTTTCGGCGCTCAATCGCGCGATCGGCACGATGCTCGAACGTTCGTTTCCTCTCGTCTGGGTTGCCGGCGAAGTGTCGAACTTCACGCGCGCCGCGAGCGGTCATTGGTATTTCTCGATCAAGGACGCGCAAGCGCAGATGCGCTGCGTGATGTTCCGCGGACGCGCTCAATACGCCGAATTCACCCCGCGCGAGGGCGACCGCATCGAAGTGCGCGCGCTGGTGACGATGTACGAGCCGCGCGGCGAACTGCAACTGAATGTGGAAGCGGTGCGGCGCACCGGACAAGGGCGGCTCTACGAAGCGTTCCTCCGGTTGAAAGCGCAGCTCGAAGCCGAGGGTCTCTTTGCCGCCGAACGCAAACGCGCGCTGCCGTCGCACCCGCGTTCTATCGGCATCGTCACGTCGTTGCAGGCCGCGGCGTTGCGCGACGTCCTGACCACGCTGTCGCGGCGCGCCCCGCACATTCCGGTGATCGTCTATCCGGCGCCGGTGCAGGGCGTCGGCGTGAGCAGCAAGCTCGCGGCGATGGTCGACGCCGCCAACGCAAGGCGCGAGGTCGACGTGCTGATCGTGTGCCGCGGCGGCGGCTCGATCGAAGACCTGTGGGCGTTCAACGAAGAAGTGCTGGCGCGCGCGATCGCGGAAAGCGCGATTCCCGTGGTGAGCGGCGTGGGCCACGAAACCGATTTCACGATCGCCGATTTCGCCGCGGACGTGCGCGCGCCGACACCGACCGGCGCCGCCGAACTCGTCAGTCCGCAGCGCGTGCTGCTGTTGCGCGAACTGGACCAGCGTCACGCGACGCTCGCGCGCGGTTTCGGCCGCATGATGGAGCGGCGTGCCCAGCAACTCGACTGGCTCGCGCGCCGGCTGGTGTCGCCGGCCGAGCGGCTTGCGCGGCAACGCACGCATTTGCAGCAATTGAGCGTGCGGCTCGCCTCGGCGGGCGCGCGTCCGGCGCGTGACGCGCGAGCGCGGTTTTCGCTGCTGCAGATGCGCTGGCAGCGCTGGCGTCCGGATCTCGCCGGGCATCAGGTGAAACTCGGCAATCTCTCGCAACGCTTGGACGCAGCTTTATTACGTCAGCATGAACGTCAGACCGCGCGCATCGACACGCTTGCCGCACGTCTCGAAGTGCTGAGTCCGCAGCGTACGCTCGAGCGTGGCTATGCAGCGGTGCTTGACGCCCAGAGCGGGCGAGCGGTGCGCGCGCCGTCGTCGTTGAAGCCGGGGCGGCGTCTCACGGTGCATCTCGCGGAGGGCGCCGCGGACATCGCGCTGGCCGATGTGCAAGCACGTCTGACCGACGGTTTCTGACACTTCGCCGACGGCATCCGTTGCCGTACTTTTGACTGTTGCGAGGGTGGGGCACACTGCGTCAACAAGCATTAATTGCGGCGTGAATGCGGCATGTTCGCCGATGCCGGGCATAAAGTCCGTTGGTTTGCGGGGTTATTCCAACTCGCCTACAATCGAGTGCTCAAAAGCGTTATCCGCAGACTCCCCCACAACAGATACAGACACAAGGAAAGCACCATGGAACATACGCTCCCGCCGCTGCCGTTCGCGAAAAACGCACTCGTTCCGCACATGTCGGAAGAGACGCTCGAATATCACTACGGCAAGCATCACCAGACCTATGTGACCAACCTGAACAATCTGATCAAGGGCACGGAGTTCGAGAACCTGTCGCTTGAAGAAATCGTCAAGAAGGCATCGGGCGGCGTGTTCAACAACGCGGCTCAAGTGTGGAACCACACGTTCTTCTGGAACAGCCTGTCGCCGCAAGGTGGCGGTGCACCGACCGGCGCGCTCGCCGACGCGATCAACGCCAAGTGGGGTTCGTTCGACAAGTTCAAGGAAGAGTTCGCCAAGACCGCAGTCGGCACGTTCGGCTCGGGCTGGGCATGGCTGGTGAAGAAGGCCGACGGTTCGCTCGACCTGGTGTCGACGAGCAACGCCGCTACCCCGCTGACCACCGACGCGAAAGCACTGCTGACGATCGACGTGTGGGAACACGCTTACTACATCGATTACCGCAATGCGCGTCCGAAGTTCGTCGAAGCGTACTGGAACATCGCCAACTGGGATTTCGCGTCGAAGAACTTCGCGTGAGATTGCCGGTGAGTTTGAACGTGGCGCTTGAGGCTGGGTGATCCGGTCACGGCGTCGAGTGTCAGGCTCCGCAGCAGGTGCAGGAAGAAAAGCCCTCGAATGCGAGGGCTTTTCTTTTTCCTGGCGTGCTTGCAGTCGTGCAAAAGTGCGTCGAAGAGTCTCGAACGGTTTCGATGCTTCTCGCGCCGGAAATGCATAGGATTGCTTTTCACGCGACACAACGCGTGAATCTTTGTCACAGTTGGTAACGGCACCGCAGCTTCCAACCGGCATTCAGCCTGCCGATGGCGCGTCCGGATGCCGGCGGAAAAAATACGGTAACTATCTCGTAAACAAAGCGGTCGCAAATTGGCCTAACGTATGTTTCCCCTATGAAGAAATGTGCGCCACCATGATCTCAAGTCCTAAATCGATACGCGTCGCACTGCCTGTGGCAGCGGTCGCACTGGCGCTCCTCGGCGGTTGCGCGGTGGTGCCCCCGAGCGCGCCTTCCATCGTCGCGCTGCCGCGCAGCGGCGAGCCGCTCAATCAGTTCCAGCAAGACGACTACACCTGCCGCGACTACGCTTATCGCTCGACCAACGCGACCGGCGCCTCGCAGGCCGCGACCACGAACAGCGTCAATAGCGCGGCTCTTGGCACGCTAGGCGGTGCCGCCGTTGGGGCGCTGATTGGCGCGGCGGCGGGCAATGCCGGCGCGGGTGCGGCCATTGGCGCGGGCAGCGGTTTGCTGGTCGGCGGCGCCGCCGGCGCGAACGGCGCGCAGTATGCCGGCGGCAGCCTTCAGGCGCAGTACGATGCGGCGTACGCGCAGTGCATGACGTCGAAGGGCAACACGATTTCGCAGCCGCAGATGCCGGTCTATGCGCCGCAGCCTGTGTACGCGCCGCAACCGGTATATGTTGCTCCGCCGCCGCGTTATTACGGGCCGCCGCCGGTAATGTATACCCCCTATCCGTACTACTGATCGAATGCCGCCGAGCGTCTGCGTTCACTGAATCGCGTCGCCGTCATGTATTGCCTCGCATGGCGGAGAGAGGCGACACGATGGCGATAAACGCCTTTGCAAACGGCGTACGGTTATTTAGCCGTATGGGCGATGAATGTATTCAGCGAGCGGGAGACGCGCGTGGCGGACTCCTCTCTTACGGCTCGCGACGCGAGTCAAGGCGCGCACCGTTCGTTGTGCGGAGCTGACCGTCGCGTCGTTCAGGAGACGAGGCGAACATGCGAATCTCGCAAGCTGGCGTTGAGACTTCCGGGCTAGGCGCATGGACCCGTCGGGGCACGATAGTGGCGCTGATCGCCGTCGCCTCGTGTTTTGCGTCGTGTGGCGGTGGTGGTTCGGGCGGCACCTCCGGCGTGTCGTCCGGGTCGGCGAGCGGAAGCGGAAGTGGCACGTCGGGCGGTACGGGTTCGGGCACGGGCAGCGGTTCGACCACCGGCACAGGCACAGGCACTGGCACAGGCACTGGGACGAACGGCACGGGCAATACGCCGTCGGCAGTGACGGCTTACGCCACCGACGTCCTCATGCATCACAACGATCTCGGCCGCACCGGTCAGATGCTCGCCGAGACCACGCTCACGCTGGCGAACGTCAATTCGGCGAGCTTCGGCAAAGTCGCGTTTCTTGCCGCGGACGGTAAAGTCGACGGCCAGCCTCTCTTCGTCACCGGCCTGCCGATCGGCGGCACGGCGCACGACGTGGTGTACGTGGTCACCGAACACGATAGCGTCTACGCCTACGACGCCAACTCGTTCGCGCAGCTCTGGAAGGTCTCGCTGATCGGCAGCGGCGAAGTGCCCAGCGACGACCACGGCTGCCAGGACATCACCCCCGAAATCGGCATTACGTCGACGCCGGTCATCGACCGCAATCGCGGCACGAACGGCGTGCTGTATGCCGTTGCGATGACGAAGGACAGTGGCGGCGGCTACCATCACCGGCTGCACGCGCTCGATCTGGCGACCGGCGCCGAAGTGCTCGGCGGCCCGACGGAAATCGCGGCGACTTATCCGGGCAACGGCGCGGGCAGCGTCAACGGCGTGATTACCTTCAACCCGTCGCTGCACACGGAGCGCGCGGCACTCACGCTGGTCGGCGGCAACATCTATATGGGTTGGACCGCGCACTGCATGGGAGGCTCGTACACGGGCTGGATGATGGCCTATAGCGCCGACACGCTGAAACAGACGAGCGTGCTCAACATCACGCCGAACGGCAGCCAGGGCTCGATCTGGATGGCCGGCTCGGGTATGGCGTCGGACGGCACGTCGCTCTATGTCGTGGACGGCAACGGCACGTTCGGCACCACGCTGAATGCGGCGGGTTTTCCCGCGGACGGCGACTATGGCGACTCCATGATGAAGCTTTCGTTGGGCAACCTGCAGGTCACCGACTATTTCGCGATGTCGGACGTGGTCACGCAAGCGGCCACCGACAACGACTTCGGCTCGGGCGGCGCGATGGTGTTGCCGGACCAGACCACGGCGAGTGGCGTGGTCAAGCATCTGGCGGTGGCGGCCGGCAAGGACAACCATATCTACGTTGTCGATCGCGATTCGATGGGCAAATTCAACCCGACGTCGAACAATATCTGGCAGGAGCTGATCGGTACGCTGGCGGGAGGCATTTGGGGATCGCCGGCTTACTACAACGGCGTGGTCTATTACGGCGGCCTGAACGACAACCTGAAGGCGCTGCCGATCTCGGGGGCATTCCTTGCGACGACTGCCGCGTCGAGGAGCCCGAGCACGTTCCCGTATCCGGGGGCGACGCCGGCCGTGTCGGCGAACGGCACGAGCAACGGGATTGTCTGGGCGGCGGAAAACGGCACGACCGGCGCTTTGCATGCCTATAACGCCGGCAATCTTGCGGTCGAGTTGTACAACAGCAATCAAGCCGGCACGCGAGATCAATGGGGCGCGGGCAACAAATTCATCACGCCGATGATCGCGCGCGGCAAGGTGTATGTCGGCGCGACCAATGGCGTCGCGGTGTTCGGGCTGTTGTGAGCGAAAGGGATCGCGAATGCCGTGTGTTTGCCGCAGAGCTTGTGTAGCGAGAGTTTGTGTAGCGGCACCCACATCGGCGCCGCTACACGTCACGCCGAATGCATGACACTCACTCCGCGTCGCTCGTCGCGGCGGTCTTACGCGGACGACGACTGCGCGCCGCAGTTTTGCGCGCGGCCTTTTTTGCGGGCGCGGGCGCTTCTTCCGCTGCGGCAGTCGCGGCCGGCGCCTCAGCAGGCGCTGCGATCTCCGGAATGTCGTCGATGCTTCGCGGCGCGGCCTTCTTCGCTTTCTTTGCAGCCGTCTTGCGTGGCGCGCGTTCATTGCGGCGCTTGGGCTGCCTCGCGCTTGTATCCCGCTCGTCTGGCGGGCTTTCGGAAGTGTCCAGTTCTTCGGCCGTCACGGTTTCCGGTTCCGACCAAGGTGCTTCCGGCAGCTCAAAAATGAACTGGGCATTTTCCGGCGTTTGCGCGTGCGCTTCGTCCGTTCCAGGTTGAGCGCTGCCGCTCTGTTCGACGGCCGTACGCTCTTCGTGAACGGTCTCCTGTTGGCCGCGTCCTGCTTTGCGATTGCCTCGCCCCCGACGGCGCGACTCGTGTTTGCCGCCAGACTCGGCGATCACCGTTTCCGCGACCTGCGCCTCATACAACTGTTCCGCCGATTCGACGATTTCAGCGGGCTCGCCCGTGTTGTCGCCGGCCACGTTCGCAGCCGTGCTCCGATAGACATACGCGCCGGACTTCTCGTCGCGGCCGAACTCGAGCAGCCCGCGAGCATGCGCTTCTTCGAGCAGATTGCCGAAAGCGCGAAAGCCGTAGTACGTCTCGTTGAAATCCGGCTTGCGGCGCTTGATTGCGTTCTTCAGCACCGACGCCCAGATCTTGCCGCTGTCGCCGCGTTCGGAGGCGAGCGCGTCGAACGTTTGCACCGCGATCTCGACCGCCTTGGTGCGGCGTTTTTCGAGGTCTTCCTTATTGCGGGTCTTCTCCTCGTCGGGCGCACGCTTGGCCGCCGGCTGGGCGGACTGTTGCGGGCGCGACGACTCGCGCTTGGCGACCGTGCGCTGACTCTCGCGCACGAGGTCGTCATAAAAGAAGAACTCGTCGCAGTTCGCGATCAGCAGATCCGACGTGGATTGCTGCACGCCAACGCCGATCACCTGCTTCGCGTTCTCACGCAGCTTCGACACCAGCGGCGAAAAATCCGAGTCGCCGCTGATGATCACGAACGTATTGACGTGCGATTTCGTGTAGCAGAGGTCGAGCGCGTCGACCACGAGCCGGATATCGGCGGAATTTTTGCCCGATTGGCGCACGTGGGGAATCTCGATCAATTCGAAATTGGCCTCGTGCATCGCGCCTTTGAAACTCTTGTAGCGATCCCAGTCGCAATACGCTTTCTTCACGACGATGCTGCCCTTGAGCAGCAGACGTTCGAGCACCAGCTTGATATCGAACTTGTCGTACTTCGCGTCGCGCACGCCGAGTGCGACGTTTTCGAAGTCGCAGAATAGCGCCATGCTGACGGTTTCGTTGGATGACGCCATGGTTTTCTCCCTTGAAGCGATCGTCGAACTCGACGAATCGCGACCATGATAGCGATTCCAGCGGAGGTGATCAGCTTTTGTGTTCAGGGCGCACCGATGCGCACCGCACGAAACCGCGACGGCGCGCGCTTCTTGTGACGTTCTCCAAGGTTTTTCAGGCCGGTCGACACCGTGCCTGAGCAGTTTCAGGATCGCAGCCCTACGGCGTTGGTTAGCAGTGAGTTCACCATGCGGCCCACCGCGCTACTTATCCATGTGATACGGCGCGACATTCAGCGCAGCGCGTGTCTCCAGCACCTCGTCGACGAGACCGTACGTCTTCGCGGACTGCGCTGACATGAAATTGTCGCGGTCGGTGTCGCGAGCGATTGCCTCGATGCTGCGCCCGGTGCGCTCCGCCATCATGGCGTTCAGCCGCTCTCGCAAATAGAGCACCTCCTTCGCCTGAATCTCGACGTCCGCCGCCGTGCCCTGGCTGCCGCCTGACGGCTGGTGAATCATGATGCGCGCGTTGGGCAGCGCATACCGTTTGCCACGCTGACCCGCGGTCAGCAGAAAGGTGCCCATGCTTGCGGCAAAGCCGGTGCACAGAGTCGACACCTCCGGTTTGATGAACTGCATGGTGTCGTAGATCGCGAGGCCGTCATACACCGAACCGCCCGGCGAATTGATGTAAAAACAAATATCCTTGTCGGGATTCTCGGACTCGAGAAACAGCAACTGCGCGACAATCAGACTGGCCGATTGCTCGTTCACGGGCCCGACCAGGAACACGATGCGCTCGCGCAGCAAACGCGAATAGATGTCGTAGGCGCGCTCGCCGCGGCCCGACTGCTCGATCACGGTGGGCACGAGGCCGAGGCCCGTAATGTTTGGATAGTTGGAATGCATATTGACCTCGCGTATGCGGCCTGGGTGACCGCGGTTTGAGCGGAGCGCATGGCCTCATGGCACGACGCCTCTGACCGTGCCTTCGCCGATCCGGAACCTGCGCATTCTTTGCGCGGGTTGTTGTCCCTATGACGACGCGACGAAGCGCGACGTGACAGAAATATTTTTTTGCGGAGCTGTCACATCGTCGGATGCCCAGCCGTCAAGACAAAAAGAATCAGGATGTCGGTGCGCCCAGTTCACTTCGCAGGCAGGGCAGCGCGCTTTTCACCACGCACGATCTGGAGGTCTACATATGACGGAACAAGGAATCGACAAGGCATCCAGCTTCGAGGCCGCGCGCGCACGCCTGCTTGCGCTGGCGTACCGGATGCTCGGCAGCCGCGCCGAAGCGGAAGACGTGGTGCAGGACGTGGGATTGAAATGGCACCTCGCGGACACGCAGGAACTGCAGGTACCCGCCGCCTGGCTCACCACGATCACCACGCGGGTGGCGATCGACAGGTTACGGCGTGTGCAGCGCGAACGCGCCTCGCAGGCCGCCGGCTGGTTGCCGGAGTTGTGGCTCGACGAGGTGGCGCCATCGGCGGAAGAACTGGCCTTGCGCGCGGCGGAGATGTCCTATGGCGTGATGCTGCTGCTCGAGCGCCTGAAGCCGGACGAACGGGCCGCGTTCGTGCTGCACGAAGCCTTTGATTGCGACTACGCGGAAATCGCCGCCATACTGGAGCGAACGCCGGCGGCCTGCCGGCAGATCGTCCATCGGGCCAAGGCGCGCGTGCAACGCGCGGGTGCGCCGATCGAGCCGCCGGATCCCGCCGCGCATGCGCGGATCGTGGAGCGCTTGCGCACGGTGCTGGAGGCGCAAGATCGGGTCGGTCTATTGCAGCTCTTCAGTGACGCGCCAGAAGTGGTCAGCGACGCGCCTGTGTGCGCAGCTGTGAGCAGGTGCGAACCGGCGGCGGCAGGGTGGATGGACGCGGTAACGTCGCTCGTCGAGCACGCGAGCAACGCGGAGACAGTGTCGGTGGCGGGCACATTGTGTATCGCCTTGCTCTTCGAGGGAGACGTCGTCGGGGTGCTCGACGTCTCCACGAACAACTTGGGAGATGGCTCGACGAAGATCGTCTCCATGCGCGTGGTGACGAGCACGGCGCGTCTGCAGGCCACCAACAGCATGCTGGGCCGTGCGGCGGTCAGGCAACTGCTTGCGCGGATCCAGCAGCGCGCTATGAGCTCAGTTGCGGTGGGCGGCGACTTCCCAGTTGATGTCTACGCATAGCACTTGCGTGCCCGTCGGTGTGTGCGCGGCGATCGAGGCAGTCACGCACAGATGCGCTTCGTTGATGGACAGATAAGGCGGGGTGAGATGCACGTGGCCGGGCGTGCGCATCGCCTGAATAAAGTACGGCCGGCGTTCCCAACTGGCGCCTTCCGAATGCAGAAGCGGGCGGAAACGCTTGGCGCGTTGCGAGGCGCGCCCCGGCGGGAGCACGTTGTCGCCGATCTGCCGGCCCGAGCCGTCGAGCACGAAGCAGCGTGCCGTCTCGCCGAGCATCAGGAGCGGCGCAGTGGCTTGCGCAACGGACTCGCCGGCCACCAGTTGTGCGGCAGCCGTTTCGAGGGCCGTGACATACGGTGCGAGCCGCGCCGATTGTGCGTGTTCACGCGCGGTGACCCGTTCGCGCAGCGCCGCGGAGAGCGAGTCCATCAAACCGGCCGCCGCTTGCGGCTTGACCGGTTCGACGCTCGGGCCCGCGAAGAAGGCGCCTTGCACGAAGTCCACGTTGCATTCGAGCGCGATCAGTGCATCGCGTTCGGTGCTCAGGCCGCCCATCAGCACCAGCTGGCCGGACTCGTGCAGCAGCGAGACGAGGCCCGGCAACACACGCTCAATGTGCGAATGCTCGCTGGCTTGCGCGAGAATGCAGCGGTCGAGCGTGACGATGTCCGGCCGCAGATTCCACACGCGGTCAATGTTCGAATGTTTCGCGCCAAAGCCGTCGAGCGCGATCAGGAAGCCGGACTTACGCAACGCGTCGACGATTTCGGCAAAGCGCGTCGTTTCGCCGCCCGCCTGTTCGGACACTTCGAGCACCACGCGCTGCGGCGGCAGGCCGAGCGCCTTAAGGCCTGCGAGCAGCGCGTCGCCGTAACTGGTGTCCATCAGCGCGGCGGGGTGCAGACTCAGGAAGAGCCATTCGTCGTGACTGTCGAACGCGTTGAAGTTGCCGAGATGCAGCGATTCGGCGAGCCGTCCGAGTTCGAGCAGGTCGCCGCGTCGCGCGGCTTGCGTGAAAACCTCGTGGGACGGCACTTGCAGCGCGTGTTCATCGTGGGCGCGCAGCGACGCGTGATAACCGATCGCGCGCCGGTGCGATACGGAGAAAACTGGCTGGAACACGCTGAAAACGGTGTAGCCGCCGTACAGAACGGTGCGCCGGGAGCCTTCGTCGCCGGCCATTGGGCGCGGCGGCTGGAAGCCGGGAGGATCGAGGTCGATCATGCTCATCATGTCAGTCGTGTGGAGGTGGCTGCGCGCCTGCATGCTCGGCACTGGTTCGCACGCGCAAAATGTGAGTTTACAGGATACGGGAGCAAGAACTATGCGCGTGCGGAAACACAGCACGCATGGCCGATGGTCACACACAGATAAGACGATTGTGCGCCAGTACGGGCGTGAAGACGACGGTCCGCACTTTGCTGGTGCGGCCCGCGCCCCGTTGCGGGTCGGCCGCGGGTCCGGCTGTCAGCCGGCCGCGCATCAGGTTCGTTCGGACGGATCGGTCTTCTTCGCGGGCGTGCGGATGTCCGGCGACAGTTGCGCGAAGATCCACGAGGAGCCTGCCGTGATAATGCCGACACACAGAAACGTCGCGTGGAACGCGGGCAGCGAGTTGGCGGCCGTCACGCGCGGCAGCAGGCCGGTGAAGGTCGCGAGCAGAGCGCCGGCAACGGTCACGCCGAGACTCATCGACAGCATCTGGACCAGCGAAAACAGGCTGTTGCCGCTGCTCGCGCCGCCCGTGCCCAGGTCCTTGAGCGTCAACGTGTTCATCGCGGTGAACTGGATCGAGTTGACGCCGCCAAAGAACGCCAGTTGCACGAGGCGCAGCCACAGCGGCTGGTTGGCGGTGGTAAGCGCGAAGCTCGCCATGGTCAGGCCGACCAGCACCGTGTTGACGATCAGTACGCGTCGATAGCTGTGCTTGATGATCAGGTGCGTCACAAGGCGTTTGGACGCCATGCCCGCAGCCGCCACCGGCAGCATCATCATGCCGGCTTCGAAGGCGCTATAGCCGAGACTCACCTGCAACAGCAGCGGAATCAGATAGGGCATCGCGCCGCTGCCGATCCGCGCGAACAGATTGCCGAGCAGGCCGACGCTGAAGGTATGGATCTTGAAGAGGTCGAGCGAGAAAATCGGCGAGGGCTCGCGCACGGCGTGCAAACCATAGGCGACAAAGCAGGCGAGGCTCAGGATCAGCAGCACCAGAACCGTGGCGTGCTGGATGCCGAACTCGGTACGCCCGTCGAGCGCGAACGAAATCGCCACCATGCCGACAATCAGCAACAGGTAGCCTTTCATGTCGAATTTGCCGACATGTTCGTTCCGGCTATCCGGCATGAAGATGAGCGTGGCAATGCAACCCACGATCCCGACCGGCACGTTGATCAGAAAGATCCAGTGCCACGAGGCGATCTTCACGAGCCAGCCGCCGAGCGTGGGGCCGATCAGCGGGCCGATGAGACCCGGGATCGCCACAAACGAGAGCGCGGGCAAATAGCGTTCGGCCGGAAAGGTACGCAGCACGGCGAGCCGTCCCACCGGCAGCAGCATTGCCCCGCCCACGCCCTGCATGATGCGGAAGGCCACCAGCTGATTCAGCGTATGCGCGTTCGCGCACAGCAACGAGGCGATCGCGAACACGAGGATCGCGCTGAAGAACACGCGGCGTGTGCCGAGCTTGTCGGCGAGCCAGCCGGACACCGGGATCATGACGGCCATCGTCAGCGAATAGGCGATCACTACTGATTGCATGCGCAACGGCAACTCGCCGAGGCTCGTCGCCATCGCGGGGAGCGCGGTGTTGACGATGGTCGAGTCGAGCGTCTGCATGAAGAAGCCAGTGGCGACGACCCACGGCATCACGGTGAGCGAGCGGGGCGAAGGTGGACTGGACGTAGTGGAAGCGGCGGCGGGCGGAGTCGGCGTGGACATGGAGGGCGGCTAGGCGCGCAGGGACGGGCTGGGACTCGCTATTCTAGGGAAAAGCGCGGGCTGGCGCTCATTCAACTCACTCCGACGCCGGCAGCGCCGCCGCCGCGTGAAAGAACGCCTGCGCACGCGGGTCGTTACCGAATGCGATATGAATTCGGGTCCACGGGCTCACTTCCATATTCGGCCGGAAGTGATTGCCCGGCACGACGGTCACCCCCAGCGGCACGCCGCACTCCACCAGCCGTTCCGCATTGGCGACATGCGGCACGCGAGCCCACACGAATTTTCCGCCCACGGGCTTGTCGAAAATTTCCCAGCCCGCGTCTTCGAGCGTTTGGATGGTCGAGCCGAGCGCGTCGCGCATACGCCGACGCAGACGCTCCAGATACTTGCGATACGCGCCGCGCTCCAGCATCGCCACGGCGACCGCTTCGGCAAAACGCGAGCCGCCGATGCTCGTCAGCATCTTGATGTCGACCAGATCCTTGATGATCGCGTGGCTCGCCACCACACAGCCAATCCGCAGCGACGACGACAACGTCTTCGACAGTCCGCCCACGTAGATCACGTGTTCGAGCTGGTCGAGCGTGGCGAGCCGATCGGTGAGGTCGGTCTGAAAATCGGCGTAGATATCGTCTTCGATGATCGAGAAGCCGTGCTCGCGCGCGAGCTGCAGTAGCCGGAAGGCCACCGGCGGCGCCACGTTGGTGCCCGTCGGATTGTGGAACACGGTGTTGATGAACAGCAGCTTGGGCCGATGCGACTTCAACTGCTCCTGCATCACGTCCAGATCGGGACCGTTGCGTGTGCGCGGAATGCCGACCAGTTTCACGCCGTGCAGCTTCAGCAGACCGTGGAGGTTGTAGTAACCGGGGTCTTCGACAAAGATCGTGTCGCCTGCCTTGAGCATGTAGCGCATCAGCAGATCGAGCGCCTGGCTTGCGCCGTTGGTGATGAGGATTTGCGACGTGTCAGCCTGAATCCCCAACTGGCCGATGCGGCTCTGCAGATGTTCGCGCAACGTCAGGTTGCCGAGCGGGGTGGCGTAATCGACCATGCTCGCGAGATCGGTGCGCGACACGTGGCGGATTGCCTGCGCAATGCTGTCCGTGTCGCGCCACGCTTCAGGAATAAAGCCGCTGCCGAGCTTGAGCGTCTCGCCCGGATGGTTGAACTGCTGCAACAGATGGTCCGACTCGTCCTCGGCGCGGCGCGGATCCGAAGTGCCCTGGCACTGCGTGCCCGCCGGTTGGCGATCGGCGACATAAAAACCGGAGCCGTGGCGCGAGTCGACGTAGCCGAGCGACACCAGCCGGTCGTACGCCTCGATCACCGGAAAGCGGCTCACACCGTAGTCGGCGGAAAACTGGCGAATCGACGGAAGCTTCGAGCCGGGGTGGGCGATGCGCGAGCGGATCCACGCCGTGACGCCGGTGACGATCTGTTCGGTCAGCGGCACGCCGTTGTCCCGATCGAGCTGGATTTCGAGTTTCAAGGCGATCCTCCTTCACCGAACCGCAGGCCTGATGCGCCCGAGTTCTGGGCCAAGAATCCGTTGTCCGCGTCAACTGTCCGGTTTTTCAACTGAACAGTTCCGATAGAAGTGTTCGGAACTGTGCATGGGTAACCGATCATCGCACGTCAATAATCGGTACAACAGAAAAGTTCTTTGAAGGAGAGCGCGATGCGTGAAGTCCGGATTTTCGAATTGGAACATGACGAGCCCGCGACGGCCTGGCGTGTCGCGCGTCCGTCGATCTTCAAGGTCATCTCTGGCGAGATCTGGCTGACTATCGAGGGCGACGGCGAGGATCACTGGCTCGCGACCGGCCAGTCGATCGAACTGCCGCGCCGGGCGGTGGCGTGGATCAGCGCGGGTCAGTCCGGCGCGCGCTTCGCGCTGGCAAGCGGCTCCGAGCGCACCGCAACGAAGCCGATGGCGGGCTCGCCGGTCTTGAACTGGCTGCCGCGCTGGCTCGGCGCAGCCTGACGATTCGCGAGGTCTATCGAGCCGGGTCCGCGGCGGCTCAGTCCGGCCCGGCAGCCTCATATTCACCGATGTAACGCGCGCGCGGCCGGATCAAGCGGCCGTCGCGCGTCTGTTCCATGGCGTGCGCAATCCAGCCGACCACCCGGCCGACCGCGAACAGCGTGAAGGCCGAGCCCGCCGGCAACGCCAGCACACGCTCGATGGCGGCAAGCGCGAAGTCCACGGTCGGCTCCGCGCCGGTTGTATCGCGCACCGTGCGCGCCAATCCCATCACCTCGGCGAAAGGCGAACGCGCCGGCGCGCAGTCAGCGAGCATGGCTAACAACAGCCGCGCCCGCGGGTCGCCGTCCGGATAAAGCGGATGACCGAAGCCCGACAGCACCGGCCCGTGCGCGCCGTGTTCGACGCGGGCGAGGCGATTAGCCAGATAGCGGTCGAGATCGGGCGCGCGCGCGGCTTCTTCGAGCAGCGCGGCGATGCGCACCGTTTCGCCGCCGTGACGCGGGCCCGACAACGCGGCGAGACCACCCGCCACCGCGCCGAACAGATGCGTCCCCGTCGATGTAATGCAACGCACCGTGAAGGTCGAGGCATTCAACTCATGATCCGCGCAGGCCACCAGCGCCGCGCGCAGCAAGCCAGCCTGCTGGCGGTTACGCACGTGCCACGCTAAAGCCAGTTGCCGATGCAGCGGCTCGTTCGACGACGCCGCCGAGATCATCGCGGCGGCCAGCAGGCGCATGACGGCGCAGGCCGTGTCGAGTTGCGCATCGCGGCCGAGTGCCCACACTCGCGGCATTTGCGCCGCTGCGGCCGGCAGCAGGACGAGCGCGCGATCGAGCGGCGTGCTGTCGCCCCACAGCTTGAGCCACGCGGCCCATTGAGCGGTGGCGAACGGCACGGCCGGCGCATCGGCAATGCGCCGTGTGCTGCATTCCCACAGCAGCGCCGCGATGTCCTCGAGCGACGCGCTTTGCGCCAGTTCCATCGCATCGTGCCCGCGATACAGCAAGCGTCCATCGGCCACCAGCGTGATGGACGATTCGAGCACCGGCACGCCCCAGTCCAGCACCTTTTGAGCGACCTTGCCCGCGCGCTTGCCGTCTTCCTTGCGGCGCGCGAGGCGCCGCACTTCGCCGGCGTCGTAGAGACGATGCTTGCCTTGCGCATCCGGCGACGAGCTCAGCATGCCGCGGCTCACATAAGCATAGAGTGTGGGCAAGCTGATGCCGAGCGTGGCGGCGGCTTCAGCAGCGGTCAGGGAGTTGGAGGTCGGCATGGGTCGGCATGGAAAAGTGCGGAAACCGAAGAAATCAATATATATTGATTATCATAATCAAGATTGATTGCGACGAGGCGGAATTCTAGACTCGGTTCACTTCTTCCTGTTTCGCTATGGACGACATGACACCTGAACTCGCTCTCAAACATATCTGGACGCTGGCCGGATGTGATCCGACCGCGCTGCATTCCGTGACGCTGACGGGCGCTGATCCGGGCTTGCCGTCGGTCTACCGGGTCGGCAGCCTGGCCTCGGCGAGCATCGCCGCGACCGGTCTTGCCGCGGCCGAATATCAGCGTTTGCGCACCGGGCACCGGCAGCACGTGACGGTGGAGATGCGGCGCGCGCTGGCCTCGTTTCGCAGCGAGCGCTATCTGCGTGTCGACGATGGGCCGCCGCCCGCCTTGCGCGATCCGGTCACGGGTTTCTACGAGACACGCGATGGCCGCTGGATTCAACTGCATACGAACTTCGCGCATCATCTTCGGGGCGTATTGCAGGTGCTCGGCTGCGAGAACGATCCTGCTGCCGTGGCCGCCGCGATTCGCAACTGGGACGGCGCGACGCTCGATCAAACCCTCGCTGACGCCGGCCTCTGCGCGGCGTTGATTCGCACGCCCGACGAGTGGGCCGCGCTCGATCAGGCGAAAGCGATCAGGGGCTTGCCGCTCTTCGAGATCGAGCGCATCGGCGACGCGCCGGCCGAGCCGCCGCGTGCGTCCGACGCGGATCGGACGCTGACGGGCGTGCGGGTGCTGGATTTGTCGCGCATCATTGCCGGTCCAGTGGCCGGGCGGGCGCTCGCGCAGCATGGTGCCGACGTGCTGATGATCAACGGGCCGCATCTGCCGAACATCGCGCCTCTGGTGATCGACAACGGGCGTGGCAAGCGCTCGGCTCTTGTCGATCTGCGCGACGCGGCGGGGCGTGAGGTGTTGCGCGGCCTCGCCGCCGACGCCGATGTATTTCTGCAGGCCTATCGCCCGGGAGCGCTGGCCGCGCGCGGTTTCGGTCCGGAGGAACTGGCGCGTGCGCGGCCGGGGATCGTCTATGTCTCAGTGTCGGCTTATGGGCATCAGGGGCCGTGGGCACAACGACGCGGGTTCGATAGCCTGGTGCAGTCGGCGAGCGGGATTGCCTTCACTGAGCGGCAGGCGGCGGGGTGGAACGAGCCCAAGCATTTGCCTTGTCAGGCGCTGGATCATGCGACCGGGTATCTCGCGGCATTCGGCGCGATGGTCGCATTGGCGCGGCGGGCTACCGAAGGCGGAAGCTGGCATGTCCGCGTCTCGCTCGCGCAAACCGGCCGGTGGTTGCAATCGCTAGGGCAGATCGCCGATGGCTGGCAAGCGCACGACGTCACGCTCGACGATGTGCGCGATTGCCTCACGACCGTGGAGTCGGAGTTTGGACGCGTGCTAGGCGTGCAGCCGGCTGAGGTTCTGGACGAGACGCCTGCATACTTCGCGCTGCCGCCGGCCCGAATAGGCGCCCATGAGGCTAAGTGGGCGTGAGGACTTCAGGTCAGTTGGCTCGCGGCGAGGCGTGTGCCGACACATAACGAACGCACGCGCCGCGCAAAGTGCACACAGTGCAAACGGCCAGCTACTTCCTCAACTCCGCCACGAAGTCGTAGTAATCGTTACGGCAGTACGTGTCGGTCAACTCGATCGCGCGCTGATCGGCGGTGTAGCCCACACGCGTGATCAACAGCAACGCCTCGTTCGGCGCGATGCTCATTTGCTGCGCGATTTCCTCGCTCGCATTCACCGCGCGAAAATGCTGCAACGCGCGGACAATCGTCAGTCCACGATTCTCCAGGTACGTGTAGAGCGAATCGCCAATCGCCTGAGGATCGGGAATCACTGCGGCGGGGAAGGTGGAATTCTCGACCGCCATTACAATGCCGTCGGCCATGCGCAAGCGGCGCAATCGCGTCACCGCCGCCGCCGGCGATAAACCGAGCTGAATCACCTCGTCGCGATTAGCCGGCAAAATTTCGCGCGACAGCCACTTCGAACTCGGCGTGAATCCACGCCGCCGCAGCATTTCGCTAAAGCTCGACAGACGCGACAGCGGATCTTCGTAGCGTGGTGTGATGAAACTGCCCGCGCCCTGGGTGCGTCGAATCAAACCCTGCTCGACCAGCAAGGCAATCGCCTTGCGTGACGTGATGCGCGATACGCCGAGCGCCTCGGAGAGCACACGCTCCGAAGGCAGCGCCTCGCCCGCGTTCCAGCGGTTCTCGTGGATGGCCGCGCCAAGCTTGCGAGCCAGTTGCAGATATAGCGGCGTGTCGTTTTCCGGGTCCGGGCGCAGGTCGCGCCAGCGGTCTTCCGAGGCAGAGGTCATGGAGCTCACGCAAGAAGGGCAAGCGGCAATTCTATGACATCGGCGCGCTGTGTTATAGCGGGCTTTTGCCTGGTGTCCGATCGAATGTCCGTTGAACGGCTAAACTCGTCGCTATGAATTTTCGTGGCACGCGCCGCGCATTCGCTTGCGCAGCGACATTGCCGACCACTGAGCCACTTCGAGGAGTCAGCATGACGAGCGAAATCGCAAGCGTGAGCCTGCCCGACGGCGAACGCATTCCGAAACTGGGGCAGGGCACCTGGGAGATGGGAGAACTGCCGGCGCGGCGTGCCGCCGAGATCGACGCGCTGCGTTGCGGCATCGAGCTCGGCATGACGCTGATCGATACGGCGGAAATGTACGGCGACGGCGCGACCGAATCGCTACTCGGTGAAGCGCTGGCCGGATTGCGCGACAAGGTGTTCCGGGTCAGCAAGGTGTATCCGCACAACGCCAGCCGGCGCGGCGTGATCGCGGCCTGCGAGCAGAGCCTCAAGCGTCTGAAGACCGATCAGCTCGATCTCTATCTGCTGCACTGGCGCGGCTCGGTGCCGCTCGCGGAAACGGTCGAGGGTTTCGAAGCGTTGCGCCGGGCGGGCAAGATCCGCCATTGGGGCGTCAGCAACTTCGACACCGAGGACATGGAAGAACTCGTCGCCACGCCGGGCGGCGATGCCTGCGCGACCAATCAGATTCTCTACAACGTGGCGCGCCGCGGGCCGGAGTTCGATCTGCTGCCGTGGCTCGCCGCGCGCAAGATGCCGGGCATGGCGTACAGCCCGGTCGATCACGCGCGCCTGCCCAGGCGCTCGCCGCTCGACGATATCGCCGACGCGCGCGGCGTCTCGGTGTTTCAGATCGCGCTCGCGTGGGTGCTGCGCCAGCCCGGCGTGTGCGCGATTCCGAAGGCGGCGCGCGTCGAGCACGTGCGCGACAACCATCGCGCGTCGCAATTGCAACTCGGCGCCGATGAACTGGCCGCTATCGACGCCCACTTCAAACCGCCGCGCGGCAAGCGGCCGCTCGAAATGCTGTAAGCGCGGCGCGCTTTGTCAGTTGCAGCTGTGGTGCATGTGAACGGAGCCGAGCACCGCGACTTCTGCAGGCGTGTGCTTGAGCGAATCTTCGTTGACCTGCGCGGCGTCCGCAACGAATTCGTCGACGATCGACGACACCTGCACATTGCGCAGGCACAGCGACACGCGCTGCGTTTCATTGGCGGGCAACGCGCTGCGCTGCCCGAGGAACAGCACGCCGTACTGATAGCCGTGGATGATCCCGCGAATCGCGCCGACGCATTGACCTTGCGCGACATTGTCGGTTTTCTGCTTGCAGGTTTGCGCGAGCGAATAGGCGGAGAAGGTGGGATCGACCGGCGGGGCGGCTTGCGACAGCGTCGGTGAGAGCGGCTGTGCTGGTTGGGGCGTTTGAGCCGGTGTTTGCGCATTAGCGAGCGATGCAAGGCCGAGCGCGGCGGCGATCAACAGACCGGTGGCCACGCGTGCCGTGGAGGGTAGGACGTTTCGTTGCATGTTGTGGTGCCCTCATATCGAACGTTGAATCTGATATGAGGCGATCGCGTCGGTTTGGTTCCAGGCGCGCGCACACGGGCGGCCGATTGTTCGAGTTCTTGCCGCCTGCGGGCACGTCGGCGTGCGCGGCTCGAGTGTGCGGTCCTGACGCGCGGTCCAGATTCGCGCCACCGCGGGTTATCGGCCTGCTTATATGCATCGCTCGAACCGACCGGTCTCGGGCGGTGACGCTCGACCGGGGGATCGAGACATCACCGCCGATGCCGGCGGATAGCGGACGGTAAATCGGAATGTGACGCTGGCGCGGGCAGGATGCGGGGGCACCCCAACCGAAGACCGGGCGATTGCTAGTGCCCGTTCCCTCCACCATTGCCACCACCGTTACCGCCGCCACCCTTGCCTCCGTGACCGCCGCCGAAGCCTCCGCCAAAGCCGCCGCCGAAACCGCCACCGAAGCCGCCGCCAAAACCTCCACCTTTACCGCCGCCGAAACCACCGCCAAAGCCACCACCTTTACCGCCACCGGCGCCGGCGCCACCGCCACCGCTGGAGCCTCCGCAACCGCAGCCGCCGCTCCCGCCGCTGCTTCCGCCACCGCTGCTTCCGCCACCGCCGCTGCCACCGCCGCTGCTGCCACCGCCGCTGCTGCCACCGCCGCTGCTGCCACCGCCGCTGCTTCCGCCACCGCTGCTTCCGCCGCCGCTGCTTCCGCCGCCGCTGCTTCCGCCGCCACTGCTGCCACCACCACTGCTGCCACCACCCCCCTTGCCGCTTCCGCTTGCACCGGAGTTGCCGCTCCCCGAACCCCCCGCGCTGCCTGCGCCGCTATTCGAACCGGCGCCGCTATTGCCCGAACTCGCTGCGCCGTTACTCCCGCTACCGCCGCCGTGAGGCGCGCATCCACTAACGTTGGCGCGGCTGCAGTCGCGCGGTTGAAAGACCAGTGCGGCGTCGTCGGCTGAGCTCGGTTCGCCGGCTGCCGCGCCGGTCGCCAAATCACCCGGCGCCGCGCTGTCGCTCTGTGCAAGCTGCGCTGTTTCATGCACTGCGCTGGCGGGCAGCGACGCGTCCGCGAGCACGATCCATTTGGGGATCACATCCGCCGAGGCCGGATACGCGACCTGAGTCGCCAGCACAACGACACCCGCTACGATCGCGGCACTTCGAATCACCCCGCAGTAGTACTGATTGAATATTATGGTCTTCATCACGTCTCTCCCGAGGGAACGACGACACCTCGCTGCCGCCATCTCTCACGCTGAGTCTGCAGCGGTGGGCCTGTCTGCACGCGGGCCTCGTCGCCCCCCGAAATTGTCTTGCCGATGTCGATCAATCACGCATCGTCATCTTCCCGGCTGCCTGGCCGGTGTATGGGCAAACGCTGACGCACGCTTGCCTAGTTATCGTTTTGCCGTCCATCGCCATGCATCGCGTTGCGTCGCGGTTGCGCGCACTGAGACGCATCTTGCCGATGCGATGAACCTCTCTGGCTTCGACCGTCTGATCAGTAGTTAGCGATATCCATGCCACTGGCCGGAAAGCCTTGACATAACAGGAGCGAGATAGGGATGTGCGACGCGCACACTGAAAAAACGCAGGAAAACGTTTCGGCGATGAAACGCGCGGGCTCGATGCCGCGCTACGCCGTGTTACTCGTCACGCCCCGCGTTCTCGGGCGCGTTTTCTGATCCGTCGCCAAGCACCTTGCCCGCGACTTGTCCCGCATCGCCGCGCGAAGCAGTTTGCAGCGCGCGCAATTCGTCAACGGGGATGTGGCAGCGGATTCGATGCGCGGACGGCATCGCCGCCTCGCCTTCGCCGGCATCGACGAACGGCGGGTCCTGCTGCTCGCAGATCGCGCCGAGCTTGCGCGGGCAGCGTGTATGAAACACGCAGCCGGACGGCGGCGATGCCGCACTCGGCAAATCGCCGGACAGGTGGATACGGGTCGCGCCGCCTTGGCCGTCGAGTGTCGGCACCGAGGACAGCAATGCTTCTGTATAAGGATGATGCGGTCCTTCGAACACGGCCGCTGCCGGTCCGATTTCCAGCAGCCTCCCCAGATACAGCACCGCGATACGATCCGCCAGATAGCGCACGACGTGAAGATCGTGCGAGATGAAAACGTAACTGACTCCGCGCTCACGTTGCAGATCAGCGAGCAGGTTCAGGATCGCGGCCTGCACGGAGACGTCGAGCGCGGAAGTCGGTTCGTCGCAGACCACCACGCGCGGTTCGCCGGCAAACGCGCGCGCAATCGCCACCCGCTGTTTGAGCCCGCCGGACAGTTGCCGCGTGCGTGAGCCGAGATAGCGCTGCGGCAGGCGCACGGCGTCCGTCAACGCGGCAAGCCGTTCGTCGATGGCCGGCCCGCGCAATGCGGTGAGACGCGACAGCGCGCGGCCGATCAGCCGTTTCACCGAATGCGCGCGATTGAGCGCGGAGTCCGGATTCTGAAAAACGATCTGCAGCGACTTGACCTGCTCGGTGTTGCGCCGCGTGACGCGCGCGGCGAGCGGCGCGCCGTCGAGTTCGAGCACGCTGCCCGCATCCGGCGTGAGCAGGCCGAGCATGAGCTTGGCGAGCGTCGTTTTGCCGCTGCCCGATTCGCCGACGAGGCCAAGCGTTTCGCCGCTCGCGAGATCGATCGAGACGTTGTCGACCGCACGCAGCGCAGCGCCGGACACGTGAAAGGTCTTCGAGAGTCTTTCTGCCCGCAGCACGAGAGCAGGGGGCTTGCCGTCGACCGGCGCATCACTGCGCTCGGGCAAAGCTTCCGCGCTCGCACGCGGCAAGTCGATCGCGCGCTCGTGGTAATGACAGCGCGACATCTGGTCGCCGCGCGCGGCGCTCACGCGATACGGCGGCGGCGCTTCGCGGCGGCAGCGGTCGTCGGCGAGGCGGCAGCGGTCCGCGTAGATGCAGCCCTGCGTGACCGAACCGGGCGAGGGCAAACTGCCCGCGATCGTATCGAGCCGTTCGCTGTCCTTGCTGCGCCCAGTTGTGGGCAAACAGCGCAACAGCCCGACCGTATACGGATGACGCGGCCGCGTGAAGACATCTTGCGTCGCGCCTTCTTCGACCAGTTTGCCCGCGTAAAGCACGCCGACGCGTTCGCACATGCGCCCGATCACCGCGAGGTTGTGACTGATGAAGAGCACCGCCGTGCCGAGCTCTTTGCGCAACTGCGCGACGAGGTCGAGCACTTCCGCTTCGACGGTCGCATCGAGCCCGGTGGTCGGTTCGTCGAGAATCAGCAGTGCGGGGTTCGAGGCGAGCGCCATGGCGATCACCACGCGCTGTTGCATGCCGCCCGACAATTGATGTGGATAACTCTCCATCACCCGCTCGGGCGCGGCAATGCGTACGCGCTGCAGCATCTCGAGCGTGCGCCGCAAGGCTTCGTCGCGCGCGACACCGGCGGCTTCGAACGCTTCGGAGACTTGCCGCGCGATCGTCAGCGACGGATTCAGCGCACGCCCCGGATCCTGATAGACCATCGAAATCGCGTTCGCGCGCATGTTGCGCAACGCGTCGGCGTTAAGCTTCTGCACGTCCTCGCCGGCGATGATGATCTTGCCTGCCTTCACCTTGCCATTGCGCGGCAGATAGCGCAGCGCCGCCATCGCGACCGTCGATTTGCCGCAGCCGGACTCGCCCACGAGACCGTATGCTTCGCCGCGCCGCACGCGAAACGAAATGTCCTGCAGCACTTCGCGATCGCGTCCGCGTATCCGGTACGTGACCGTCAGGCCGACGACGGTCAGCGCGTCCGTGCGGTCGCTCTTCGAGACGTCGAAGGCGGGGAACGAGGAGGGCGGCGGGCCGTTCATCGGTCGAGCACGCCTTGCACGCTGTCGGCGATCAGATTCACACCGACCACGAGACTCGCGATCGCGCCGGCCGCGAACACCACGGTCCACCATGCGCCGCCCGCCATCAGCGTGTACGACTCGGAGAGTGCGAGGCCCCAATCCGCCGACGGCGGCTGAATGCCGAAGCCGAGAAACGACAGCGTGGCGACCGCGAAGATCGCGTAGCCGAGCCGCACCGTCGCTTCGACGATGATCGGCGGCAACACGTTCGGCAGAATCTCGGCGAACATGATGTAGGGTGCGCGTTCGCCGCGCAGCTGCGCCGCGGCGACGTAGTCGAGATGCCGCTCGGCGAACACGGCGGCGCGTACGGTGCGCGCGGTAATCGGTGTGAACGTGATGCCGATCACGAGGATGACGGTGAAGTTCGACGCACCGACCGCGGCGAGCGCGAGCAGCGCGACGATCACGAGCGGCAGCGCGAGCACAGCGTCGATCGCGCGTCCGACCACGTTGTCCACCCAGCCTTCGAAGTAGCCGACGATCAAGCCCAGCGTGGTACCCGCGATCGTGCCGAGCAAGGTCGCAAGCGGCGCGATGGTGAGAATGTCGCGCGCACCGACGATCACGCGCGAGAACACGTCGCGCCCGAGTTGATCGGTGCCGAACCAATGCGTGCTGTCGGGCGGCGTTAGCGAATTGAGCGGATCGGAGGCGTACGGATCGATGCGCACGATCCATTGCCCGGCAATCGCACAGACGATCCACCATGTGACGATCACCATGCCCACCACGAAAGTCGGCGAGCGCAGCAGCAGGCGCAACTCGTCGAAGCGTGGCTCGGCAGCCGCGCGCGGCGTCGGCGGAACGATGGTGCTCATTCGGCGCTCCTCACCCGCAGCCGCGGATTGAGCAGCACATGCAGCGCATCGGCGACGAGATTGGCGACGGTGTAGACCACGCCGATGGTCAGCACGCCTGCTTCGAGCATCGGAAAGTCCTTGGCCTTGGCCGCGTTGTAGATCAGCGAGCCGATACCTTGATAGTGGAACAGCGTCTCGACCACCACGAGGCCGCCGATCATATAGCCGAGTTGCGTGGCGGCGACCGTGATGGTGGGCAGCAATGCATTGCGCAGCACATGCCGCCAGATCACGATATGACGCGGCAAGCCTTTGAGAATCGCGGTGCGCGTGTAGTCGGCATCGAGCGCCTCGACGGTCCCCGCACGCGCCATGCGAGCGATATAGCCGAAGAACACAAGCACGAGCGGCAGGACCGGCAGCACCAGATGACGCAATTGTTCGAGCGCGCCCGCTTCGGGCGGATACGACGCTTCGATCGGCAGCCAGCGCAACCACACGCCGAACACCAGAATCAGCACGATCGACGAAACGAATTCCGGCACGACTGTCGCCGATAGTCCCGCGATGCTGATCGTGCGATCGAGCCAGCGTCCCGCGTGCATGGCCGACCACACGCCGCCCGCAATGCCGAGCGGCACGACCACGATGAACGCCAGCAAGCCGAGCTTGGCGGAATGCGCGAGCGCCTCGGCGATAAACGGCCGCACCGGCTCGCGATACGCGTAGGACAGCCCCATATCGCCACGCACGAAATGCGAGATCCAGTCGACGTATTGCGTCATCAGCGGACGGTCCGCGCCGAGCTGATGATTGAGCGCGGCAACCGCGCGCGCATCGGCCAGCGGGCCGAGCACCGCGCGGCCGATGTCGCCGGGCAGAAGTTGTCCGCCCGCGAACACGATCACCGACAGCAGCCACAGCGTGATTAGCGACAAGCCCACACGCGTCGCCAGAAAACGCACGACACGGCCCGCGTTGCCGCTCGGCGCAGAAGAAGCGGAAGGGCTCACCGTGGTCGACATCGTGCTCTCCTGTCGCAAACGCGCCGGCGCTCAGGCATTCGACATCACGCGCTCAACACCGCGCGGTCGAAATAGAGTTGCGCGAGTGCGGTGAAGCGCACGCCGTTCACACCCTTGCGCATGGCGATCAGTTGATCGTAGAAGAAGGGAATGATGATGGGCGTTTCGTCGAGCAAGAGCGTCTGGATCTGCCCGGAGATTTTCTTCTGCGAGCCGAGATCGATGGCGGCGACGAACTGCTCGACCAGTTGATCGTATTGCGGATTCTTGAAGTGCGCGGCGTTCCACGTGCCGGTGCTGGTGAGCGGCGCATTCAGGAACACGTTCGGCACGCCGCGATGACCGTAGTCGGTAATGCCGAGCGGCGAGTCGAGCCAATCCGATTTGCCCGGCGTGCCCGCGCCGTAATACAGCGACTGGCTCTCGACCTTCAGATTGATGCGCACGCCGATTGCCTTCGCCGCGTTTTGCACGACTACCGCGAGATCGGGAATCTCCATGTATTTTTCGGTGGTCAGCGTCACGTCGAATCCGTTCGGCACGCCCGCTTGCGCGAGCAACTGCTTCGCTTTCGCGACGTCGATCTTGCGCTGCGGCACGCCCGCATCCGACGACGGAAACACCGGCGCGAACGGACTGTCGTTGCCGAGTTGCGCGCGTCCTTTGAAGAGGCCGCGCACCAGCACGTCGCGATCCAGCGACAACGCCAGCGCCTGGCGCACGCGCTTGTCCTTGAACAGCGGACTGTCGTTGCGCATGTGAATCTGCCGATGCGCGCTCGACTTCACGCCCACGGCTTTGTAATCCGGATTGTTCAGAATGCCGGCGCCGCCCTGCACGGTGAAGGTGCCCATCACGTCGGCCTGATGGCCTTGCAGCGCGAGCAATTGCGCCTGCTCGTCGGCGTAGAAGGAGAACTGTACGCGTTGCGGTAACGCTTTGTCGCCCCAGTAATCGGGATTGCGCACGAACGACGCGCCCACCTTCGCCTGATACTTTTCGAGCTTGAACGGGCCTGTGCCGATGAAGCTCTTCTCATAACCGCCCGCATAGTTCGCGGGCAGGATCACGGCGTTGTAATTGTCCGAGGAAACGTAGTAGGGGAAATTGCCGTTCGGCGCATCCAGATGAAACGCGACCGTGTGGTCGTCGACCACTTTCGCGCCGCCTTTCGACAGCACGCCCTTGAGCACGGACAGCGCGGCGGAGCCGCTGGCCGGATCCGCGAGGCGGTCGAAGGTGGCGGCCACGTCTTTGGCGGTGAACGGCTGACCGTCGTGGAACTTGACGTTCGGACGCAGCTTGAAGGTCCACACATCGCCCTTGTCGTTCGGTTTCCACGACAAGGCGAGCGCCGGCTTCAGCACGAGCTTTTCGCCGTCGTCGTCGATCAGGAATTCGCCGGTCTGGTTCAGCAGCGCAAGACTGGCGGCGTCGGTCACCGTGAGCGGATCGACCGCGCCCGCCGGCGTCAGGTGAGCCACGCGGATCGTCTGATTCGACGCGCCTGCGGTGCCTTGTGCCCGTGCTCGCGGTGCATTCAGCACGCCGCCGCCCACCAGCGACAAACCGATCACGCTGGCATAGCGCAGCAGATCGCGGCGCGTGATGCGGCCGGCGCGGAATTCGTCGATGGCGTGGTTGCCGTAGGCGTCGGCGGTGAGGCGGGCTGCGTCGAGTGCGAGAAATCGGTCCGCGGGAGTCTTCATCGATGGAGTGTCCAGTCCGTTCTGTTGCCGGTTCTGAAGGGCCGCGCCAGATGCGCGCGACAGGCGACGGTATTGCGATGACGAAAGCGTCGAGGCGAAGCGGGTTCAGTGTAAGCGATTGCTCGTGGATTCGGAGCGCTTGCGGCGCTTGCGGGTTCACGTTGGGCGGATAAAAGGGCGGCTGTGTATCGTCACCACAACGTTCGGCGCGGGCGTGATGCGAGGCATGTCCGCGACGTCCGCCGCTGCGGCAGCGCAACGGCCAATCCCGCGAATGGAAACCTTACCGACCGCGGCGCGCGCCAGGGTGTTGGATTTACCGCGCGACCGCGTCCGGGCGCCGCCAGCGGTGGAACAGCACCGAGCCGATCCAGCACGCCATGAACATCGCGACGATGCCATAGCCCAACGCACCGAAGCGCTCGTTCACGCTGGCCACCGCATTCCATACGCCGCCGTTCAAGCCGAGTTTGTCCGACAGCAGACCGAGCGCCTCGACGCCGCCGATCACGATCGCCACCACCGCGGAGACGAACGTGATGCTCGCGTTGTAGTAGAGCTTGCGTTTCGGGTCGTCCATGGCCCAGCCGTAGGCGTGGACCATCAGCACGTTGTCGGTCGAATCCACCAATGTCATGCCGGCGGTAAAGAGCGCGGGGAATACGAGGATCGAATAGAGCGGCAGACCTTTGCCGGCTTCGGACGCGGCAATCGCCAGCAGGCCGATTTCGGTCGCGGTGTCGAAGCCGAGTCCGAACAGCACGCCGACGGGGTACATGTGCCAGCTTTTCGTCACGAGCCTGAAGAGCGGTCGCAGCGCGCGCGACAACAGACCGGCGGGCGCAATCGAGTCCGGCGTGTGAGCGGGCAGTTCGCCACCGCGTTGGACGTGCCGATAGCGGCGCCACACGTCGCGCAGAATCACGAGGTTGACGGCGGCCAGCATCAGCAGAAAGCTCGCGGAGACAAGCGTGCCGATCGTGCCGCCGACGGCTTTGAACGTCTCGAAACGGCCGTGCAGCGAATGCGCGGTCCACGCGATGCCGATTGTCGCGAGAATCACGATTGTCGAATGCCCCAGCGAAAACGATAGCCCGACGCCGAGCGGACGCTTGCCGGTTTGCATGAGCTTGCGCGTGACGGCGTCGATCGCCGCGATGTGATCGGCGTCGACCGCATGACGCAAGCCAAAGCCGTACGCGAGCAGCGCGGTGCCGAGCAGCAGCGGGTAGTGGCGAAACGCGATCAGCGCCCACGCCCACGCGCCGAGATTGGCGGCGATCAGCACGGCGTACAGCGTGAATAGGCGTGGGCGCAGGGAAGCGGTCGGCGTCATGAGTCGCGTGGGCAAAAGTTAGTGATCGTGCGGATGCTTGTGAATCGGATCGACCCAGAACACCGTTTCGGGCTGTTCCACCGCGTCGATGTTTAGATTGACCACCACCGCTTCGTTGTCGCTGCGCACCAGCACGCATTCGAGCGGGTCGTCCGTACTCGCGTTGATTTCCTGATGCGGCACATACGGCGGCACGAAAATGAAATCGCCGGGGCCGGCTTCGGCGGTGAACTCCAGATGCTCGCCCCAGCGCATGCGCGCCTGGCCGCGCACCACGTAGATCACGCTTTCGAGCGCGCCGTGATGATGCGCGCCGGTCTTCGCATTCGGATGGATCGTGACGGTGCCGGCCCAGATTTTCTGCGCGCCGACGCGCGCGGCGTTGATCGCGGCCGCGCGATTCATGCCCGGCGTCTGCGCGGTGTTGGTATCGAGCTGATCGCCTTTGATGACCTTCACGCCGTGCTCGCGCCAATCGACCGGCGCAGCCGGCGGCACGTCCTTGTAATGCGGGTGTTCGTGATCCTGGCTCATGATGTGTCTCCTCGAGGGCGAGAGTCCCGGCGTTCGGCACGGCGCCGTCCGGCATTTTTGCATGTTCAAAAACGTGCGTGTGAAGAAGCCCTGTGTGCGGCGCAGCGGATGAAAAAAAGCCCGTCCACAGGGGACGGGCTTCTTGCCGTTGGCGTGTGCTGCCTTCAGCGTGGTGCTTACTTGTGCTTCGCGTTGATCACGGCTTCAGCGACGTTGCTCGGCGTTTCCGCGTAATGCTTGAACTCCATCGTATAGGTCGCGCGGCCCTGCGTCGCGGAGCGCAGCGACGTGGAGTAGCCGAACATCTCCGCGAGCGGCACTTCGGCGCGCACCAGCTTGCCGCCGCCGCCGGCGATGTCTTCCATGCCTTGCACCATGCCGCGACGGCTGGACAGGTCGCCCATCACGTTGCCCATGAAGTCTTCCGGCGTTTCCACCTCGACGGCCATCATCGGTTCGAGCAGCACAGGCTTGGCTTTGCGCATCGCTTCCTTGAAGGCCATCGAGCCGGCCATGCGGAACGCGTTTTCGTTCGAGTCGACGTCGTGGTACGAACCGAAGGTCAGCGTCACCTTCACATCCACCACCGGATAACCGGCCAGCACGCCGGCCTTCAGCGTTTCGACGATGCCCTTGTCGACTGCCGGAATGTATTCGCGTGGAATCACGCCGCCCTTGATCGCATCGACGAATTCGTAACCCTTGCCTTGCGGCGCCGGCTCCAGCGTGATCACCGCGTGGCCGTACTGACCGCGGCCACCCGACTGCTTGACGAACTTGCCTTCCACATCTTCGACCTTGTTGCGCACCGTCTCGCGATACGCGACTTGCGGCTTGCCGACGGTTGCCTCGACGCCGAACTCGCGCTTCATGCGATCGACCAGAATTTCCAGGTGCAACTCGCCCATGCCCGAGATGATCGTCTGGCCGGATTCTTCATCCGTCTGCACGCGGAACGACGGATCTTCCTGGGCAAGACGGTTCAGCGCGATGCCCATCTTTTCCTGGTCGACCTTGGTCTTCGGCTCGACAGCCTGCGAGATCACCGGCTCCGGGAAGATCATTCTTTCGAGGATGATCACGTTGTTCGGATCGCACAGCGTATCGCCCGTGGTCGCTTCTTTCAGGCCGACGGCCGCGGCGATGTCGCCCGCGTAGACTTCCTTGATTTCCTTGCGCTCGTTCGCGTGCATCTGCAAGATCCGGCCAAGGCGTTCCTTCTTTTCCTTGACCGCGTTGTAGACCGTGTCTCCCGAATTCACCACGCCGGAATAGACGCGGAAGAAGATCAACTGGCCGACGAACGGGTCGGTCATGATCTTGAAGGCGAGCGCCGAGAACGGATCGGTGTCGGTCGGATGGCGCTCGATTTCCTTGTCGTATTCATCGTGGCCGGTAATGGCGGGCACGTCGACCGGCGAGGGCAGATAGTCGATCACCGCGTCGAGCATGGCTTGCACGCCCTTGTTCTTGAACGCGCTGCCGCACAGCATCGGCACGATTTCGTTGGCGATGCAGCGCGTGCGAATGCCGTACTTGATTTCCTCTTCGGTCAGCGTCTCGCCACCGAGGTATTTGTCGAGCAATTCCTCGTTCGCCTCAGCCGCGGCCTCGACCATTTTGTCGTGCCATTCCTTCGCGGTCGCCGCGAGTTCCGGCGGAATATCACGGTATTCGAACTTGATGCCCTGGTTTTCTTCGTCCCAGTAAATCGCCTTCATCTTGACCAGATCGACCACGCCCTGGAAATGATCTTCCGCGCCGACCGGAATCTGGATCGGCACGGCGTTGCCCTTCAGGCGATCACCGATTTGCCGCTGCACGCGGAAGAAATCCGCGCCCACGCGGTCCATCTTGTTGACGAACGCAATGCGCGGCACCTTGTATTTGTTCGCCTGACGCCACACGGTTTCCGACTGCGGCTGCACGCCGCCGACCGAGTCGTACACCATGCACGCGCCGTCGAGCACGCGCATGGAGCGCTCCACTTCAATCGTGAAGTCGACGTGTCCGGGGGTGTCGATGATGTTGATCCGGTGTTCCGGATAGTTGCCGGCCATGCCCTTCCAGAAAGCGGTGGTGGCCGCCGACGTGATGGTGATGCCGCGCTCCTGCTCCTGTTCCATCCAGTCCATCGTTGCCGCACCGTCGTGAACCTCGCCGATCTTGTGGGTCACGCCGGTGTAGAACAGGATGCGTTCAGTGGTGGTGGTTTTGCCGGCATCGATGTGAGCGCTGATGCCGATATTCCGGTAGCGCTCGATGGGAGTCTTGCGGGGCACGTGAACCTCCTTGGAATGGCGCGCCTGAAACGCTTGCCGGGCGGCAGTCTGTGCTGCCCGGGGAGCCTGGGTGCTGCTTTACTAAGATTACTAGGATAGCGCGTCGGCCCGTCTTTTGCAGGAATCTTGCCAGCCGGACGGGAAGGCGTGCTGGCAAGGCTTCGGCTGCCGGCGCCGCGCGCGTCGTTGGGTCGTTGCATCGCGAGGCGCGCATATCGCGCGGTCAGATGCGGCGGCGCAGAAAAGAAAAGAGCCGTCGCCTCGAAACGAGACGACGGCTCCTGGCAAGCGGTGGAGCGAAGCGGCAGTGCCGGCCCGCGACCTGGCGACTTATTGCGCGGCCGGCAGACCCTGAATCTTCATCCCCGGTTTGATGCCCTTCGACGTGAACCAGCCTTTGCTCATCTCCAACGCATACACGCCGTTGTTCTTCGGGCAGTGATTGTTGGTGGTCTCGGCCTGCATCTCGTCGATGTCGGTGACCGTGCCGTCGGCGCGCATGAACGCGATCGACAGCGGGATCAGCGTGTTCTTCATCCAGAAGCAATGCACGGCATTTTCGCCGAAGACAAACAGCATGCCTTCGTTCGGTGCGAGATTCGTGCGATACATCAGGCCCTGCTCGCGATCCGCGTCGTTCGCGGCGACGGCGGCGTCGATCACGAACATGCCCGCGGTCAGCTTCGCGCGGGGAAACTCGCCAGGCTGTTTGGCGCCGGCCGGCATCTGCTGCGCATGCGCAGGTGCAGCGGTGGTAGCGACCAATGTGATCGATGCGGACAGTGCGGCGAGCGGCAGTGCAACGGCAACAGCGAAACGCGCAATCAACGAGCGCATGGAAAATCGCACGGCATGACTCCTTGCTGGAAATTAACCCGCGAATGTTACGCGAGCGCGTCAAAAACAAAAAGGCAGATCGCCTTGCGGTGATCTGCCTTTCAACGCCGTAAGAACGGCAATGAAGCTAGTTCTTGACTGCGTTTTTACAACAAACTTACTCCGAAGCGCCCGAAGCTGCAGCTGCTGCTGCTGCCTTCTTGTGCGACTTCTTGTGAGCGTGCTTCGTGGTCTTCTTTGCCGACGAAGCTGCTGCCATCGGAGCTGCCGAAGCTGCTGCCGGTGCCGAAGCTTGTGCGAATGCTGCCGTTGCGAAGAGACCAGCGACCAGAGCGGCGATCAGTTTGTTCATTTTGTGAATCCTCAGCTTTAGTTAATTAACCAAATGACCCGGTTATATGTAGAGTCATGTCGGTAAACGTGCCATCCACCTTTCGGTTGACATCCGCATCGACAAATTTTTCGACGCGTCTGCTTTAGCGCTCAGACTGCCCGCACCTACCGCAAAAGCGGCTTGCACAAAGGCCCTTAAGGCTGAATGCCGGACAGCTTTAGGCGGCATCTGCGTCGAATAACGCCTGAGCTCGCGCGCCGGTTGACGTGAATTTTGTGGAAAAGTTATATGCGCTTGCGTTGGCGCGAATGAGAGACTGCGGCGTACGCGCGCATGTATTTGTTTCACGCGTTTTCACACTAGTTTCACGCGCTCTTTTGTTTGCGGATACAACGAGTTAGCTTAACTTTTTGGCGACGTGAATCGCCGGCGTGTTATGGATTCGGTCGTCAATCGACGCGTGTGTGCGGATGATCAGGCGATGCCTTCCCACGGCGCCTTCGGTGACAATTCGACGCTCTCTCCCGGTTGCAGCCCCAGCGAAAAAATGTCGAGCGCGCCGATGCCGACACGTACTAAGCGCAGCGTCGGGAACCCCACCGCGGCAGTCATGCGACGCACCTGGCGGTTCTTGCCTTCGGTGATCGATAGCTCGATCCATGTGGTCGGTATCGCGGCGCGGAAACGGATCGGCGGCGTGCGTGTCCAGAGCGCGTCCGTCGGCTCGACATATTCCGCGCGGCAAGGCCGCGTCACGTAGTCGCCGAGATCGACGCCGCGCGCAAGCTTTTTCAGCGTGGCCGCATCGACGGCGCCTTCCACTTGCGCCCAGTAACGTTTGACCAGCTTGTGACGCGGCTCGGCGATACGCGCTTGCAATGCGCCGTCGTCGGTGAGAAGCAGCAGGCCTTCGCTGTCGGAGTCGAGCCGGCCCGCGGGGTACACGTCGGGCACCTTGACCCAGTCGGCCAGCGACGCGCGCGTCTCGTGGGGCGAGAACTGACAGATGGTGCCGAACGGTTTGTTCAGAGCGAGAAGGTGCATAGGAAAAAGAAGAAGGGCGTAGCGAGGCCTGCGAATGCGCCAAGGGCACCGGGCTGACCGTAAATGGCAGGATAATAAAGCAAAATGCGCGGCCAGATACCTTTAGTCTTATATAAGACATAAGACTTGTGCCTCACCGTTCCGCATTCGTCCATGTTGGAAAACCCCGAGCCGTTGCCGCCTCGGAGCGGCCGCCGCGTGGGCTAGAATAGCGGCCAGGCCGCTTGCAGTCGTCCGGCATTGCGCGTAGCGAGGAGCGCCCCATTTCGCAGTCTCCCCATCAGCTTTCAGCACAGCCTTCACTGGAGTCCGATCATGCCGTATCAGCACATCAAGGTTCCGACCGGTGGTGACAAGATCACCGTCAACGCCGATTTCTCGCTCAACGTGTCCGATCAGCCGATCATTCCGTATATCGAAGGCGACGGCACCGGCCTCGACATCACGCCGGTCATGATCAAGGTCGTGGACGCCGCGGTCGAAAAAGCGTACGCCGGCAAAAAGAAAATCCACTGGATGGAAATCTACGCCGGCGAGAAATCGACCAAGGTGTATGGCCCGGACGTGTGGCTGCCGGAAGAGACGCTGCAGGTGCTCAAGGAATACGTCGTGTCGATCAAGGGGCCGCTCACCACGCCGGTCGGCGGCGGCATCCGCTCGCTGAACGTCGCGCTGCGCCAGGAGCTGGACCTGTACGTGTGTTTGCGTCCGGTGCAGTATTTCAAGGGCGTGCCTTCGCCGGTGCGTGAGCCGGAGAAGACCAACATGGTGATCTTCCGCGAGAACTCGGAAGACATCTACGCCGGTATCGAATGGCCGGCCGAATCGGAACAGGCGAAGAAGGTCATCAAGTTCCTGCGCGAAGAAATGGGCGTGAAGAAAATCCGCTTTCCGGATACTTCGGGGATCGGCATCAAGCCGGTGTCGCGTGAAGGCACGGAGCGTCTGGTGCGCAAAGCGATTCAATACGCGATCGACAACGAACGCCGCTCGGTCACGCTGGTGCACAAGGGCAACATCATGAAGTTCACCGAAGGCGCGTTCCGCGACTACGGTTATGCGCTGGCGCAAAAAGAGTTCGCCGCGGAACTGATCGACGGCGGCCCGTGGATGAAGATCAAGAATCCCAAGACCGGTGGCGACATCGTCCTGAAGGATGTGATCGCCGACGCGTTCCTGCAGCAGATCCTGCTGCGTCCGGCGGAGTACGACGTGATCGCCACGCTCAACCTGAATGGCGACTATGTGTCGGATGCGTTGGCCGCGCAGGTCGGCGGTATCGGCATCGCGCCGGGCGCGAACATGTCGGATTCGGTCGCGATGTTCGAAGCCACGCACGGCACGGCACCGAAGTACGCCGGCAAGGACTACGTGAATCCGGGTTCGGAGATTCTCTCGGCGGAAATGATGCTGCGCCATCTCGGCTGGACCGAGGCAGCGGACCTGATCATCAAGTCGATGGAAAAATCGATTCTGCAAAAGCGCGTTACCTACGACTTCGCGCGCCTGATGGAAGGCGCGACGCAGGTGTCGTGCTCGGGCTTTGGCCAGGTGCTGATCGAAAACATGTGACTGATTGCGTTGAACTGACGCAGGCCGTATCCGCAACCCCGGCGCTGAGAAGCGGCCGGGGTTGTTTGTTTTGGGCGTGCGGAATGTCGCTAGTTCGGACGCATCGCGACACCGAAAAAAAACGCGCTATCGCTTCGCCGGCGCGGCCGCACGAGCGTGATAGGCATTGCGAACCGTTATTGAGATGCCTGCGTTGCGGCGTCGGTTAAGTTACGCCGCAGCGAGCGCCGCTCGCCCGGCGCGAGGCTCGTACAACCTGATCCGAGCCTCGGCCGCGTCACTGCATGCAAACACAATAACGATGAATACGAACCTCACACCCATCGTCGCGAATGTCTATGTCGCCGCGCCGAGCTATGGCGCCGTCGTCACCACCGGCTACGCGCTCGGGCTTCTGGATCTCCACGATCTGGCGCAGCAATACGGCTTCGGCGTGCGCGTGAACTTCAACAGTTTCGACAGTCTCATCACGCGCGCCCGCAACACCATGGTCGCGGAGTTTCTCGCCGACGATCGCTTTACGCATCTCATGTGGATCGATAGCGATATCGGTTTCAAGGGCGAGGATGTCGTGCGCCTTCTGCGGGCGAACCGTCCGGTCGTGGCCGGCGTCTATCCGATGAAGAACGATGGCTGGCCCGCCGCGGGTCTCGCGCAGCCGCTGCCGGCCGGTTCGACGCGCGCGGACTTCCGGACCATGCACGCGTCGTATCCGGCCGTGGCGCGCTCCGACACGCTCGAACCGGACGCGGACGGATTCCTCGACGCGCTCGATGCGCCGACGGGCTTCATGCTGATCCGGCGTGAAGTGTTTCTCAAGCTGATTCGGGAGTATCCGGAGTTGCATTGCCGCTCGCGCTTTGTCGGCCGCCCGGAATTCGACGAGGGCAAGGCGGCTGACTTTTTCTATGCGTTTTTCGACACCGGCATCGATCCCGAGACGCGGGTGTACCTGTCCGAGGACTACTGGTTCTGCCGACTGGTGGCGAGCATCGGCATCACGCCGGCGATCGACGCCCGTTCGAACCTGACACACCAGGGCATTGCCGTGTATGAAGGCGATGTCGCCCGAAGCCTGGAACTGCAGCGCACGATGATGCGCCATACCGCCGCATAGGCGTGGCGCCCGTGCTGCCCGCCGACGTCTGGAGCGAAAACGGTGCACGGCCATCATCGCAAAACCGGAAGCCGGCATTGAACCGGAGTTCCGCCCGATATGTGGGACGCACGTTCAATCAGCACGACTAGATACTGACGTCCAAAAAAAGAAACCCGGCACGAAGCCGGGTTTCAAAGGACGGGTATCGAGCAGTATCAGGCAGGTGCCTGGATGTTCGATGCCTGTTTGCCTTTCGGGCCTTGCACGACCTCGAAGGTCACCTTTTGGCCTTCCTTCAGGGTCTTGAACCCATTCATCTGGATGGCCGAGAAGTGTGCAAACAGATCCTCACCACCTTCGTCAGGCGTGATGAATCCGAAACCTTTTGCGTCATTGAACCATTTGACCGTACCAGTTGCCATTCCAACTTCCCCTGTAACTCATGTCACTACCACGAGCCCTCGAAAAGCTCGACGACCGCGCGATGCAGCCGCTCCCTCCTCACAAGCTCACCATCGGCATTTTTTCGAAATTATGGCGCAGTGAAAAAAGTGCCAGCTTGATTGTTGAGGCTCTTTATTCGGGTGTCAAGAAAATTTTGAGACGCAGTTGTGACGTTGCAAACAGGCCATTTCCAGGGTTTTTCCCGCTTTCGTTATGTGCGGTTGCGCAAGCGGGCCGTCTTGAAAAGTCGCATAATCGACTCACATGCTGTTCTGCGGCGCGCACCGCTCAAGTTGGGGCCGGGCGAGCCGTCAGCCAGTTAAGGCAGGTTGTGCGATACTCGATCCGACTGCGGTGCAACACGACCGCAAGGCATCACAGGATAGGGGCCGGCTCCGCAATCGGCTCGTCGATTTAACGCACCCATGGCGGGTAATCCCCATCAGGCGGTAGCGAACGGGCTCACCGGCAGGTTGCCGGGTTTTGACAGGATTGCGGGCCTGTCCTAGTTGTTTAGAATGGGTGTATGGCGATTATCCCGGACAAGCAGGACGGCACCGTACTGGAGCGGCAGGAGAAAAAGCTCAAGCCGCCATCCATGTACAAGGTGGTGCTGCTGAATGACGACTTCACGCCAATGGAATTTGTCGTGATGGTCGTGCAGGAATATTTCAATAAAGATCGTGAAACCGCAACACAGGTAATGTTGAAGGTGCATCGCGAGGGCAGGGGAGTTTGTGGGGTCTATACGCGGGACATCGCGTCGACCAAAGTCGAGCAAGTCGTTACCCACGCACGGCAGGCCGGGCATCCGCTGCAGTGTGTGATGGAGGAAGCATGATTGCCCAGGAACTGGAAGTCAGCCTGCACATGGCGTTCATGGAAGCACGCCAGGCGCGGCACGAGTTCATAACGGTCGAACATCTTTTGCTGGCACTGTTGGACAACCCAACGGCCGCGGAGGTGTTGCGTGCATGCGCGGCCAATATCGAGGATCTGCGCCAGAACCTGCGCAACTTCATTCATGACAACACGCCGACCGTGCCTGGCACGGACGACGTCGACACGCAGCCCACGCTGGGTTTCCAGCGTGTGATCCAGCGCGCGATCATGCATGTTCAGTCCACCTCGAATGGCAAGAAGGAAGTGACCGGCGCGAACGTGCTGGTGGCGATCTTCGGCGAGAAGGATTCGCATGCGGTGTACTACCTGCAACAGCAGGGCGTGACGCGTCTGGACGTGGTGAATTTCATCTCGCACGGCATCGCCAAGACGAGCAGCACGGACGCCGCGAAAGCGAGCGACGCGAATGCCGAGTCCGACGAAGCCGCCGCGCAGAAGGAAACCCCGCTCGCGCAGTTCACCCAGAATCTGAACCAGATGGCGAAAGACGGCCGCATCGATCCGCTGATCGGACGCGAGTCGGAAGTCGAGCGTGTGGTCCAGGTACTGTGCCGCCGCCGTAAGAACAATCCGCTGCTAGTCGGCGAGGCGGGCGTCGGCAAGACGGCGATCGCCGAAGGTCTCGCTTGGCGCATTACGCGCGGCGAAGTGCCGGACATTCTCGCGGATGCCCAGGTGTATTCGCTCGACATGGGCGCGCTGCTCGCCGGCACTAAATATCGCGGCGACTTCGAACAGCGTCTGAAGACGGTCCTCAAGGAATTGAAGGAACGTCCGCACGCGATTCTGTTCATCGACGAAATTCATACGCTGATCGGCGCAGGCGCTGCGTCGGGCGGCACGCTGGACGCGTCGAACCTGCTCAAGCCAGCGTTGTCGTCGGGCACGCTGAAGTGCATCGGCGCGACCACGTTCACGGAATATCGCGGCATCTTCGAAAAAGACGCGGCGTTGTCGCGCCGTTTCCAGAAGGTCGACGTGACCGAGCCGACCGTCGAACAGACGGTGGCGATCCTGCGTGGCCTGAAGTCGCGTTTCGAAGAGCATCACGGCGTGAAGTATTCGTCGGGCGCGCTGTCGGCGGCGGCTGAGTTGTCGGCACGCTTCATCACGGATCGTCATTTGCCGGACAAGGCGATCGACGTGATCGACGAAGCGGGCGCGGCGCAACGCATCCTGCCGAAGTCGAAGCAGAAGAAGACCATCGGCAAGAACGAGATCGAGGAAATCATCTCGAAGATCGCTCGCGTCCCGCCGCAAAGTGTGTCGCAAGACGATCGCAGCAAGCTGCAAACGCTGGATCGCGATCTGAAGAGCGTGGTGTTCGGGCAAGACCCAGCAATCGACGCGCTGTCCGCCGCGATCAAGATGGCGCGTGCGGGTCTCGGCAAGCTGGACAAGCCGATCGGCGCGTTCCTGTTCTCCGGTCCGACCGGTGTCGGCAAGACCGAAGTGGCGAAGCAACTGGCGTTCACGCTGGGTATCGAGCTGATCCGCTTCGACATGTCGGAATACATGGAACGTCATGCGGTCAGCCGTTTGATCGGTGCGCCGCCGGGCTATGTCGGTTTCGACCAGGGCGGTCTGCTGACCGAAGCTGTCACGAAGAAGCCGCATTGCGTGCTGCTGCTCGACGAAATCGAGAAAGCGCATCCGGACATCTACAACGTGCTGCTGCAGGTCATGGACCATGGCACGCTGACGGACAACAACGGCCGCAAGGCGGATTTCCGCAACGTCATCATCATCATGACGACGAATGCGGGCGCCGAGGCAATGGGCAAGTCGGTGATCGGCTTCACGAATCGTCGGGAAACCGGCGACGAAATGGTCGACATCAAGCGCATGTTCACGCCTGAGTTCCGTAACCGTCTGGACGCAACGATCAGCTTCCGTTCGCTCGATGAAGAAATCATCATGCGCGTGGTCGACAAGTTCCTCATGCAGCTGGAAGATCAGTTGCACGAGAAGAAGGTCGATGCGCTCTTCACCGACGCGCTGCGCAAGCATCTCGCCAAGCACGGTTTCGATCCGTTGATGGGCGCCCGGCCGATGCAGCGTTTGATCCAGGACACGATCCGTCGTGCACTGGCCGACGAACTGCTGTTCGGCAAGCTGATGAACGGCGGCCGCGTGTCGGTCGACGTGGATGCCGAAGACAAGGTGCAATTGACCTTCGACGAACATCCGGCGCCGCGCAATCCGAATCCGGAAGCGGTGGAAATCGAGTAAGCGTACGCGGTAGTATTGACAAAAAACGGCGTGGGCCAGGTCCACGCCGTTTTTTTTGAGCCGACGTTATTGATCGAACGTGATCGGCTTGTTCATGTAGGCGTTCAGTTTCTGTCTTGCCCAGGGCTCAGGATTACCGATTGCGGAAACGATGCCCGTCGTTGCGCCACCGCCGAGCAGCACGGTGAAGATGCCTCGCAACGGGAAGTCGGCGTACAGAGGGCTCGACACGTCGAATGGTTCGGAGCGGATGAACATGTCCTCGGCCGTAGCACCCATGCTCTGCTGGAACGCTTCCGGGAACTGCAGCGCGAGAATGGCGGGATGCACGTTGTGGTAGTCGGAGCCGATTGCAGGATCGCCGAGCAGACAACTCCCGCCCGTGCCCCAATGTTGAGAGTCGAAATTCGTCGCGACCGGGTCGGTCGTGTTCGGAATGCGGCTCGCGGGCATCTGCCATGGCATCACCGGCAATTTGAGCGCGCGGCTGACTGCCTTGCAGAAATCGAAGTAGCGGTCCCATTCGCGTGGGCCGTAGCAGTAGCCGTTCACGTAGGCGCGTTGCGTGAAGTCGTCGGCTTCGTAGCGATCGATCGCCAGGAAGTCGGGCGCGTAGGGTGCGTTGTAGACGCCGAGGCTCGTCACATAGTCCGCAGTCTGTTGAGCCATCTCGGCGGGATCGATGTCGTCCGCGTAGATCCATTCCGAGAAGCCGACACCCCAAAGATTGATCTGCCAGCCGAAGGTCACGCTGGGCGCCACCGTGCGCGTCAGCCAGTTCACCGCGAGCACATAGCCCGCAATGGTCTCGCTGACGTCGGCAGGAATGGCGGCCGTGATCGACCAGCGGTCGAGTGCTTGCTGTAGCGGTCCGCGCACGGGCATCGGGTAGGTCGCTCCGTAGTTGGCTTGCTGGCAAGCGCCCAGAAAGTCTGGGTTCACGATAAAGCCCGCGGGGACGGGGTGCTCGGTGTCGACGGCCTCCATCGCGATGTTGAGCGCCAGGATGTAGTTGGAAAAACTGTGCGCGTGAGCGTCGGCGTTGGCGAGGATGGTGGGCGTGTCGCCGAGCGAAAGATTGCATGTGTACGACACCATGACCGGCAAGACGGGTTGAATGTTGCCCAGTTGGGTTTCGACGGTGCGCGCGAGCGTGATGGTCGCTCGGGTTTGCGGGTCGTCGGTCAGATAGACGGTTGAATCGCCGGCGCCGTCGGTGCCGGCATAGTCGAAGACCGAGGTCGCGCGTGCCGCAGCGAAGTCCACCTGATTGGACGGCGTCAGGTTGGCACAGCCGCCGAAGCACAGGTAGGCGGGAAAGCCGCGCACACTGAGATTGGCCGATGCCTCGATCGTCACGTCGAGTTCAGCGCCGCCGCTGGCTGGCACGCTCAAAAGCGATGGCGTTTCGACGGCGTAGACGACGCTGGTGTCGAGGAAATCGTTGGCCACTACGGTGTAGTCGCCCGGTTGAACCAGGGCCGAGAAAGCGGTCTGTTGCGACGTTGCCGTGACGTTCTGCAGATAGTTCATGCTGCCGCCAATCAGACGCAACGGGAGCTGCCGGTCGAGTGGATCGTCGGCGGTGACATTGATCGCGACCCTGGTATAGCCCGTGGTGTCGACGTTTTCCGTCTTCACCATGGAATTGTCGATGGCTACGGTCTGCAATGCGTTCGTCAGCGTGACAAGCGGAACGTTGAACGAATAGTCGACATTGTCGAGTGCGACGTTCTGAATCGACACACGTGCCATGCCCGATGGCGGCAGCTTGCGCAAGGAAGTGACGTGGTTGGTCGTCGTGGCGAATACGGCCAGCGTTTCGCCTGTCGTGCTGTCGGTCAATGTGACGTTGAGCGTTTCGGTCGACAACCCTGACAGCGACCCGATCGAAATATCAAGTGCGCAATAGTATTCGACGGGAGCGAATGTCACCCCGAGCGTGGCCGTCGCGCCGGCCACGACGTCGATCGTGTTGCGGTCGATCACGAGCGGCGCTATGACCGTCTGATCGCTTGTGTTGACACTGTCGCCCGTCACCGCGTAGGTCCCCTGGTCGACGGCGATGCTGTCAGTGGCCCCATAGCCAAGCGGCATCATGACGCCCGCGTCCCCTCGCGTGAGGGTGAGCACGGGCGCAATGCCGGCTAGCGCCGGATCCGGCGCGGGCGCACAAGTTACGGACACCGTCCCGCTGATGGCCGGCGCCTGGTCGGCGGCGAACACAAATGAATCGAGCCAGGTTTGCGGGTCGGTCAAGAGATCGCCGTTCACGCCGATCGTAATCTGGTCGGCCGGCTGCATCGTATAGCTGGTCGTGTAGCGGATCATGGCAGTGACATCGAAGGTGCCGTCGCCGATCTGCGTTGCGTCCGCGGTGATGGCGTCGATGACCCATGTGCTGAACGACGGCTGGATAGCCGTGGCGTCCAGATTGGCCGGCGAGCGAAAGTTGAACTCGAGGAACTGGTTGACGGCGACCGCGCTACCGTCTTCATAGCGCAGGTTGGAAACGATGATCGTGCCATACCATTCGTTAGCGCCTGAACCAACGATCGCATCATATTTGATCTTCATACAAGCTCCATTCAGCGTAGACCGGCGAACATCGAGCGCCCGCATGGGCTAAAAAAGAGTTCTGTCCGGACGGGTGATTATCAGCAATACGTTAAAACTAATACGTATGCCTAAATAACAGGTCTGATATAAGAATGTGATTTCGGTCTTTAGCCTCCTGCGTTTGCGTGGATAAGAGTGGGAAAGGCGAGCAATACGACGGCCGAATGTCGATTAATTTTTTAGGCCGACTGAATCGTTAGTGGTGTTGATTGATTTATAGGTGGAGGGTGGTCATGTCAAAATGGGACAAGTCCGAATTTAATCTGCCGCTCGCGAAAGGCGCGAGGGATATGTGAGGGGGAGAGAACCGTGCTGATTTAAGCTTATTCAGCACGGTTTTAGGCAAACGTGACGGACTTAATGCTTGCCTGTGCTGCCAAAGCCACCGGCGCCGCGATCGCTGGTTTCAAAATCGTCGACGATATTGAACTCCGCTTGCACGACCGGCACGATTACCAGTTGCGCAAGACGTTCCATCGGATTCAACACGAACGTGGTCTCGCCACGGTTCCATGTCGAAATCATCAGTTGACCTTGGTAATCGGAATCGATCAGGCCGACCAGATTACCCAGCACGATTCCATGCTTATGTCCCAGGCCCGAGCGCGGCAGAATCAGCGCGGCATAGCCCGCATCGCCGACGTGAATCGCCAGACCCGTCGGCACCAGAGCGGTTTCGCCGGGCTTCAACGTCAACGCTTCGTCGAGGCACGCGCGCAGGTCGAGGCCCGCGCTGCCGGTGGTGGCGTAAGCCGGGAGCTGATCGCGCATGCGCGCGTCGAGAATCTTCAGGTCGAGTTTCATGCAGGTTCGAAGGTTAAGAAGTGGAGGCCGGGCGTTCGAGCTGGAACGCTTCGGCGAGAAGTTCATAGGAGCGCAGACGGGCGCGGTAGCTGCCCGCTACGGTGAGCACGATCAGTTCGTCGGCGTCGAACTGTTGCTGCAAGGCATGCAAGCGCTCAGTGACCGTTTCCGGGGTGCCGATGATGCTGCGCGGCTTTTCGCGGTCGATCACCAGACGCTCGCGCTCGCCGTATTCCTGCGCGACGCCCTGTTCGATCGTCGGGATCGGTTCGTTCAGGCCGTAGGCCATTTGCACGCGGCGCAGATCGACGGCTTTTTCCAGATCGGCCGCTTCCTGTTCGGTGTCGGCGCAAATCACGAATACGGCGGCCGCCAGATACGCTTGTTGAATGTCCTGGCCGGCCTTAAAGCGCTCGCGATACGCCTGCGCGACCTGATGCCCGAAATGCGCGTTGATGAAGTGCGCAAACGCGAAGGGAATGCCGAGCTGCGCCGCCAGCAAGCCGCCGAATTCGCTCGACCCGAGCATCCAAACCTGTGGACGCGTATCGATTTGCGGCTGCAGCAGCACGCCGCTCGCAATGTGATCGGCGGGCAAGGTGCCGTGTATCAGCCCAAGCAGATCGGCCACTTGCTGCGGAAAAATATCGCCGCGATTATAGGCTCCGGCAGCGACGGCTTGCGCCGTGCGCATGTCGCCGCCGGGCGCGCGTCCCACGCCCAGGTCGATGCGATTGGGGAACAGCGCTTCGAGCATCATAAATTGCTCGGCGACCTTGAACGGGCTGTAGTACGGCAACATCACGCCGCCGGAACCGAGTCGGATGTGTCGGGTCACGCTGCCGAGGCGCGCCAGCATCACCTCGGGGCAAGGGTTCGACACGCCGCGCAAGCCGTGATGCTCGGCGCACCAGTAACGCGTGTAGCCGAGGTCGTCGGCGAGTTGCGCGAGTTCGACCGTGGCGGCAATCGCATCCGCCACCGAGTGCCCGGCAATCACGGGCGTTTGATCGAGTACGGAGAGTCGCGTCATGTCAGTACCGCTCCAGATGATTCCCTTCGCCAACGCGACCCACGGCGACCGCATTCAAGCGGCTGCCGGAATCGCTCAGCGAATCAGACTTGTGTCGGGCAGACGCTTCGCGATCTCCGCGATCAGCGCGCGCGCGAGCGTCTGCTTGTCGGCGCGTGGCAGCTTCGTCGCGCCGCCTGCTTCGAACAGGATCACTTCGTTATCGTCGAGGCCGAAGGTCAGCGGGCCGAGATTGCCGATCAGAAGCGGCACGTTTTTGCGCACGCGTTTTTCTTCGCCGTGAACTTCCAGATCGCCGCTTTCGGCGGCAAAGCCGACCGTGAACGGCGGATGCGGCAGCTTCGCCACCGAGGCCAGAATGTCCGGATTTTCAACGAAGGAAAACGTGGGCAGCGCACGCTCCGCAGTCTTCTTGATCTTGTGCTCGCTGGCGTGATCGACACGCCAGTCGGCCACTGCGGCCACGCCGATGAATATGTCGGCGTCCGCGACCGAGCGCATCACCGCGTCATGCATCTGCTGCGCGGTCTGCACGTCCTGACGGAAAACGCCCCACGGCGTTTCGAGCGCGACGGGACCGGCGATCAAATGCACCTCGGCGCCCGCCTGCTGCGCGGCGCGCGCCAGCGCAAAGCCCATCTTGCCGCTGGAGCGGTTGGTGATGCCGCGTACCGGGTCGAGCGGTTCGAACGTTGGCCCGGCGGTCAGCAGCACACGCTTGCCGGCGAGAATTTTCGGCGCGAAGAACGAGGCGATCGCTTCGTAAGTGGCGGCCGCTTCGAGCATGCGGCCGTCGCCGACTTCGCCGCACGCTTGCGGGCCGGAATCGGGCCCGAGTACTTCGATGCCGTCCGCGCGCACTTGCGCGACGTTGCGTTGCGTGGCCGGGTTCTGCCACATCTGCCGGTTCATGGCCGGCACCACCAGCAGCGGACAATCGCGGGCGACACACAACGTGGACAGCAAATCGTCGGCCATGCCGTGCGCGAGTTTGGCGAGGAAGTCGGTCGAGGCGGGCGCGATCACGATCGCATCCGCTTCACGCGACAGATCGATGTGCGCCATGTTGTTCGGCACGCGCCCGTCCCACTGGCTCGTGTAGACCGGGCGGCCCGAGAGCGCCTGCATGGTGACGGGGGTGATGAACTGCGTGGCCGCTTCGGTCATGACGACCTGCACGGTCGCGCCGGCCTTGGTCAACAGACGCGTGAGTTCGGCGATCTTGTAGCAGGCAATGCCGCCCGTCATGCCGAGGACGAGGTGTTTTCCTGCGAGTTCTGCGGTTGCCAACGAAAGCCTCCGACAAAGCGTGATGGCGGGCAGCGAGGCATTGCGTCCCCGCCGCCGCGTCTTTCAAAGCATACTTGCGCGCTAACGTCAGCGCGCAGTCAGCGTGGGCCGTTAGCGCGAACCGCGCACGCGGCGCAACTCGTCGAGCACCAGCAGCACCGCGCCGACCGTAATCGCGCTGTCGGCGAGATTGAACGCCGGCCAGTGCCACGTGCGCAGGTGGAAATCGAGGAAGTCGATCACGTGGCCATACGCGAGCCGGTCGATCACGTTGCCGAGCGCGCCGCCGAGAATCAGCGCGAGCGCCGTGCAGAACATTTTCTGCCCGCCGTGACGCTTGAGCAGATAGCAGATCACGAGCGCGGCCACCACGCCGAGCGCGGTGAACGCCCAGCGTTGCCAGCCGCCCGCCATGGCGAGGAAGCTGAATGCCGCGCCGCGGTTGTACACGAGGATCAGGTTGAAAAACGACGTGACCTCATGCGCGACACCGTAGGCGAACACTTTCTGCACCGCGATTTTCGTCAACTGATCGAACAGGATGACGATCAGTGCGACGCCCAGCCAGGGCGCCAGCGACCCGTTTGCAGCAGATGTTTTTGGCGCGGTTTTCGACATGGTTCTGGCCATTATGCCGCGCTCCTGATTTCACCGTTGCCGAACAGATTGCTGAAGCAGCGGTCGCACAGCGTGGGGTGTTCGGCGTTCGCGCCGACGTCCGCGCGATAGTGCCAGCAGCGTTCGCACTTCAGATACTTCGAAGCAATGACTTCGACCGCTTCCTCGGCTTCGCTATCCACCTTCACGACCGTTGCAGCCGACGTGATCAGCACGAACTTCAGATCGTCGCCGAGGCTTGTGAGCGCGTCGTAGCGCGCGCCGCTCGCGCGGATTTCCACTTCCGCCTGCAAAGACGAACCGATCAGGTTCGCGACGCGCGCTTCTTCCAGCGCCTTGGTCACGTCGCTGCGCGCGGCGCGCAGGAGCGTCCATTTGTCGAGCAGCGCGCCGGCGTCCGGCACGGCCGGGAACGCGTGATACGTCTCGGTGAAGATCGTTTCGCTATTCGGCTGGAAGATCTTCCACGCTTCTTCGGCGGTGAACGACAGGAACGGCGCCATCAGACGCAGCAGGCCGTGCGCGATGTGATACAGCGCGGTCTGCGCCGAGCGGCGCGCGACGGAGTCCGCAGCCGTGGTGTACAGACGGTCCTTCAGCACGTCCAGATAGAAGCCGCCGAGGTCTTCCGAGCAGAACGTCTGCAGCTTGGCGACCACCGGGTGGAATTCGTACTTGTCGTAGTGCGAGAGGATATCGTTCTGCAGATTCGTCGACAGCGCCACCGCATAGCGATCGATCTCGAGCCAGTCTTCGACCGGACGCGCGTGTTGCGCGAAGTCGAAGTCCGACAGATTCGCGAGCAGGAAGCGCAGCGTGTTGCGGATACGGCGATAGCCTTCCGTCACACGCTTCAGGATTTCTTCCGAGATCGCCAGTTCACCCGAATAATCGGTCGACGCGATCCACAGGCGGATGATTTCCGCGCCGAGGCGGTTCGCCACTTCATGTGGGTCGATACCGTTGCCGAGCGACTTGCTCATCTTGCGGCCTTCGCCGTCCACGGTGAAGCCGTGCGTGAGCAGCGCGTTGTACGGCGGACGGCCGTCGAGCATCGAGGCGGTCAACAGCGACGAGTGGAACCAGCCGCGATGCTGGTCCGAGCCTTCCAGATACAGGTCGGCAGGGAATTGCAGCTCGTCTTTGTGTGAGCCGCGCAGCACGTGCCAATGCGTGGTGCCTGAGTCGAACCAGACGTCGAGCGTGTCGCGGTTCTTTTCGTACATGTTGGCGTCGTCGCCGAGCAATTCACGCGGGTCGAGCGTTTGCCATGCTTCGATGCCGGCCTTTTCCACGCGTTGCGCGACTTCTTCAAGCAACTCCAGCGTACGCGGATGCAGTTCGCCGGTTTCCTTGTGCACGAAGAACGCCATCGGCACGCCCCATTGGCGTTGGCGCGACAGCGTCCAGTCCGGGCGGTTGGCGATCATGCTGAACAGGCGCTGCTTGCCCCACGCCGGATAGAAGGCGGTGTTCTCGATGCCTTCAAGCGCGGTTTCGCGCAGCGTCTTGTCGGTATCGTTAGGCTTCACGTCCATGCCGGCGAACCATTGCGAGGTCGCGCGGTAGATGATCGGCGTCTTGTGGCGCCAGCAGTGCATGTAGCTGTGCGTGTACTTCTCGGTGCGCATCAGCGAGCCGGCGCCTTGCAGCGCTTCGACGATCTGCGGGTTGGCCGCCCAGATCGACAGGCCGCCGAACAGCGCGAGCGATTCGATATAGCGGCCGTCGCCCATCACCGGATTGATGATGTCCGAGTCGGCCATGCCGTGCGCCTTGCACGACACGAAGTCTTCCACGCCGTACGCCGGCGACGAGTGCACGATGCCCGTGCCCGTTTCGGTCGTCACGTAGTCGCCGAGAAAGACCGGCGCCGTGCGCTTGTAGCCCGGATGCGCGGACGCGAGCGGGTGGTTGAAGCGCACGTTGACGAGCTTCGCGCCCGGCGCGGTGGCGACGATCGTGCCTTCGAGGCCGTACAGCTTCAGGCACGCTTCAACGCGCTCTTCAGCGAGGATCAGCAGGCCGCGCGGCGTGTCGACCAGCGCATAGACGATTTCCGGATGCAGGTTCAGCGCCTGGTTGGCGGGGATGGTCCACGGCGTGGTGGTCCAGATCACGATGCCGCCTTCCTCGCGCGGCAGCGCACTCAAACCGAACGCCTGCGCCGTCTTTTCCGGCTCGGCGAAGCTGAACAGCACGTCGATGGTCGGATCGGTCTTGTCCTTGTATTCGACTTCCGCTTCGGCGAGCGCCGAGCCGCAGTCGAAGCACCAGTTCACCGGCTTCAGGCCGCGGAACACGTAGCCTTTCTCCATGATCTTCGCGAGCGCGCGGATTTCGCCGGCTTCGTTCGTGAAGTTCATGGTCTTGTACGGATTGTCCCAGTCGCCGAGCACGCCAAGACGCCGGAAGCCGACCTTCTGCTTCTCGATCTGTTCGGTCGCGTAGGCGCGCGCCTTCTGCATGACTTCAGCGGCCGGCAGCGACTTGCCGAATTGCTTTTCGATCTGGATTTCGATCGGCATGCCGTGGCAATCCCAGCCCGGCACATAGACCGCGTCGAAGCCCGCCAGATTGCGCGCCTTGACGATCATGTCCTTGAGGATCTTGTTCACCGCGTGGCCGAGGTGGATGTCACCGTTCGCATACGGCGGGCCGTCGTGCAGGATGAACTTCTTGCGGCCCTTGGAGGCGGCGCGGATCGTTTCGTAGACCTTGCGCTCCTGCCATTCCTTGACCCATTGCGGCTCGCGCTTGGGCAGGTCGCCGCGCATCGGGAACGGCGTGTCGAGCAGGTTGACCGGGTAGCGTGACTGCGGTTTCGAATCGGCTTTCTTATTGCTCATGATGAGGTCGCGGTGAATTCTTTCTATGCGCGGTAGCGCGCGGAATGCGCACGATGCGCGAGGGCGTTGGGCGCGCCCGGCAGGCATGTCGCGTGATCCACGGACGCCCTTCGATGCGCGCGGCGAGGGTCCACACACGCGGCGTTCAGCACGCTTGCATGGACCACGGCGGCTATCTAATTCGATCAGTGGCCGAGGTGGCGAAGCCCGTGGAACGGCTACCCGGCGTGCCGGCGCCAACTGCCGCGAACCACGCGCGGGCGTTGGCGACGTCGCGCGCGATGGCGGCGGTCAGCGTTTCGAGGTCGACGTACTTTTCCTCGTCGCGCAGCTTCTTCAGGAATTCGACGCGCACGAGTTTGCCATACGCGTCGCCGTGCCAGTCGAGCAGGTGAACTTCGAGCAGCACGCGGCCGGAGTCGTCTACCGTAGGACGCAGACCGAGGCTCGCGACGCCGGGCAACGGTTCGTCCGCTACGCCGTGCACGCGCACCACGAAAATTCCCGAGAGCGCAGGCCGCTTGTGGGCAATCGCCAGATTGAGCGTGGGGAAACCGAGATCGCGGCCGAGCTTCATGCCGTGCACGACGTGGCCGCTGATCAGATAGTCGCGGCCCAGCGCGGCGCGTGCCGAGTCCAGGTCGCCCGCCACCAGCGCGGCGCGCACGCCCGAGCTGGAAATGCGCGCGCCCGACGGATCGGCCACCGTGGCCATCTGCTCGACTTCGAAACCGTATTGCTGCCCCGCGGCCTTGAGCGAGTCGAAATCGCCCGCGCGTTTCGCGCCGTAGCGGAAGTCGTCGCCGATCATCACCCAGCGCGCATGCAGCCCGTTGACGATGATCCGTTCGACGAACGTGTCCGGCGACTGGCTCGCGAACGTGTGATTGAAGTGCTCGACCACCACCCGGTCGACGCCGTTGGTGCGCAGCGCCTCGAGCTTGTCGCGCAGCATGGCGATGCGCGGCGGCGCGCCGGCCGGATTGAAGAACTCGCGCGGGTGCGGCTCGAAGGTCATCACGCAGACGGGCAGGCCGCGCGCGTCGGCAGCCGCGCGCACGTGGGCGAGCAAAGCCTGATGGCCGCGGTGGACACCGTCGAAGTTGCCGATGGTCAGTGCGCAGGGCGCACGGCTTTCAGCATTGGGAAGACCGCGGAAGACTCTCACGATAGCGGGTTTGAGGTGGAGCGGGCGGGGTGCCGCAAAACAAGCGATTATAAACGTTCAGCGCAGTGGACGGCGGCGCGTCGCGGTTTCGGTGTTCCCGAATGATAAAATCCGCGGATGAAAAAACTCGTCATCCTGATTTCCGGACGGGGAAGCAACATGGAAGCCATCGTTCGAGCGTGCTCGAACGAGGCCTGGCCGGCGCGAGTCGCCGCCGTGATTGCCAACCGTCCCGACGCCGCGGGCCTTGCGTTCGCGGCGTCGCACGGCATTGCCACGGCGGTGGTCGACCACCGCCAGTTTCCTGACCGCGACAGCTTCGACGCCGCGCTCGCCAAAGAAATCGATAGTTTCGCGCCCGACCTGGTGGTGCTCGCTGGATTCATGCGGGTGCTGACAGCCGGTTTCGTCGATCATTACGCCGGGCGCATGCTGAACGTGCATCCGTCCCTGCTGCCGAGCTTTCCGGGCCTGAAAACCCATCAGCAGGCGCTCGACGCGGGCGTGCGGCTGCACGGCGCGTCCGTGCATTTTGTCACCTCGCAGCTCGATCACGGGCCGATCGTCGCGCAAGCGGCGGTTCCCGTCGAAACAGGCGACACCCCCGCCATGCTCGCCGAACGCGTGCTGGCAACCGAACACATTATTTATCCACGCGCGGTGCGCTGGTTCGTCGAAGGGCGTCTTGCTCTGGATGGCCTGCGTGTCACGCTTACGCCGCCGGAGCCGCAATGGCTCTTTGCCGGTCACACCGCCGGAGAGGGCGCATGAGATTGCATGGTTTTCTGATTGGACAAACTGAGACTTTGCTGGCCGAAGTCCTAAAACTTACCGGCCCGGCCGATGCCACCACCAGCCGTTTCTTCCGCGCGCATCCGAAGCTCGGGCACGGCGAGCGCGGTGTGATTGCCGAGGCCGTTTTCGCGGTGCTGCGCCGCCGGATGGAATTCGCCCATCTGGCCGAAGGCGGCGCCGGCAGCCCGGCGCGCCGCATGGCGTTGCTCGGCTTGATGCAGACGGCGGGGCGTAACGCGCTCAAGCCGTTCGTGTCGGAACAGGAGTTGAGCTGGCTCGAACACGTGTCGAAGATCGACCCGGAAAGCTTGCCGTTGCGGATTCGCCTGAATCTGCCTGACTGGATCTATCAGGCGCTCTCAAAGCGTTTCGACGCCGCGGAACTGGCGCAACTGGCCGCGGCGCTGAATTACCCGGCGCCGCTGGATCTGCGCGCGAACCCGATCAAGGCGAGCCGCGACGACGTGCTGAACGCGCTGTCGAAGGCCGGTATCGAGGGCGGCGCGACGCCGTTCGCGCCGTTCGGCGTGCGTGTGGTCGGCAAGCCGCCGCTCACCAAGCTCGACGCGTTCCAGCACGGCTGGGTCGAAGTGCAGGACGAAGGCAGCCAGTTGCTGTGCTCGCTGGTCGCGCCCAAGCGCGGCGAGATGATCGTCGACTTCTGCGCGGGCGCGGGCGGCAAGACGCTGGCGCTGGGCGCCGCAATGCGCTCCACCGGCCGGTTGTACGCCTTCGACATCTCCGAGCGGCGTCTCGCCAAGCTGAAGCCGCGGCTTGCGCGCAGCGGTTTGTCGAACGTGAACCCGGTGCTGATCGACAGTGAACACGACGCCAAGATCAAGCGGCTTGCCGGCAAGATCGACCGCGTGCTGGTCGACGCGCCGTGCAGCGGCTTGGGCACGCTGCGCCGTAACCCGGACCTGAAGTGGCGCCAGTCGCCGGAATCGGTCGCCGAACTGGCGCCGAAGCAGGCGTCGATTCTCGCCAGCGCGGCGCGACTGGTGAAGAAGGGCGGCCGTCTCGTCTACGCCACCTGCTCGATTCTGGAGGCGGAAAACGAAGCGGTGGTGCAGCAATTCCTCGCCGACCATCCCGATTTCGCTCTGGTGCCCGCGCGCGACGTGCTGGCCGAGCAGCGCATCGATCTGGAAATGGGCGATTACCTTTCGCTGTGGCCGCATCGCCACGCAACCGACGGCTTCTTCGCCGCCGTGCTGGAACGCCAGAGCTAAGCGCAACAGGCTGTTGCCGGCGCGCGCGGGTTTGATTCACGAATCTGTCCGTGCGCCGGCGATTGCGGCGACATCATGCAAAACCGCCTCTTCCCACATATGTTCAGCGACCTCACGCGCGACTTCGGCCAGCCCGTGATGCTGTGGCAGGTCGGCGTGCTGGTCGCGACGCTCGCGATCGCGTGGCTGCTCGCGCGCGTGTTGCGCCGCGCGCTGGATCTGCGCCGGCAGACGCGTTACCAGACGCTGCGTTTCGGCGCGGAAAGCCTGAATCGCGCGTTCTTTCCGCTGGTCGGCGCGGTCCTCGTGTGGCTTGCGCGGTCGATCACCGGCCAGTTCATGCACACGGCGCTGCTCGACCTGGCTTTGGTGCCGCTCTTCGGCATCGGCTTGATTTACATCGTGTTTTTCCTCGCGCGACGGGTTTTCAGCCACGACGGCGAGACTCATCCGCTGCTTTTCCTCGTCGAGAAAATCGTCTCGCTGGTGGTCTGGGTCGGCATGGTGCTCACGGTGATGGGCATTCAGGACGACGTGATCGCGTGGATGGCCGGCGTGCATTTCAGCGTCGCCAACGCGCATCTGACGCTGCTCTCGCTTATTTCGGGTCTGCTATGGGTGTGCGTGACGATGATCGTCGCAATGTGGCTCGGCTCCACCTTCGAAGACCGCCTGATGCGCTCGAAGACGCTCGACGCCAACCTGAAGGTCGTGGTGGCGCGGGTCGGCCGGGCGGCGTTCGTGCTGGCGGCGGTGCTGATCAGCCTGTCGCTGGTCGGCATCGATATCACCGTGCTGGGCGTGTTCGGCGGCGCGCTGGGTGTCGGGCTCGGCTTCGGCCTGCAGAAGATCGCGAGCAACTATGTGTCAGGCTTCATCATCCTGATCGACCGCTCGCTGCGTATCGGCGACACGATCAGCGTGGGCGGCCTGCAGGGCATGGTCACGCAGATTCGTACGCGCTACACGGTTGTACGCGGGCTGGACGGCATCGAAACGCTGATTCCGAACGAAAAACTGATTACGGACGTGGTGCAGAACCAGTCGTCTTATCTGACGCGTGGTCACGCGAAGGCGGCCGTACAGGTCGCCTATACGTCCGACGTCGAGCAGGCCATGACGTTGCTTGCCGAAGCCGCGCAGGGCGTACCGCGGGTGCTGCAGGAACCGGCGCCGACAGCTTATCTTGCGGGTTTCGGCGCGGACGGTATCAACCTCGAACTGGGCTTCTGGATCGAGGACGCGGCCACCGGCACTTCGGGCGTGCGCTCGGCTGTGAACCGCAATATCTGGCGTTTGTTCTCCGAACACGACATCACGATTCCATTCGCGCAACGCGAAGTGCGGATCGTCGGCAACGTCAGCGAGGTGATGCCGCAACCGGTAACAATGACCGCATCGGCAGTCAAGCCGTCCGACAGCGCCCGCTGACGGGCACTTTGAGCGCGCCAACAGGTCTCACTCAGGCATTCGGCGCGGTCCCGCTGATGATCCCGCACAAAAAATCCCTATTTGTTACAAACACTTGGAACGCTTCAAGTAGAATGTCGTCCAATCCCGCTGTATGCTTTCACTTTCTTGACATGCGCATTTTGCGTATGTCTCGTGTCTCTCGTTCCACAGGTAAATTGCCTTGTTGAATTCTTTGCTCGACTTCCTTGCCCACGGTCTGCTGCACTTCTCGTGGTGGCAACTTGTGCTGTACACGGCGATCGCGACGCACATCACGATCATCGGCGTGACGGTCTATCTGCATCGCTGCCAGGCGCACCGTGCGCTGGAGCTGCATCCGGTCGTCAGTCATTTTTTCCGTTTCTGGCTGTGGATGACCACGGGCATGTTGACCGGCCAGTGGGCCGCGATTCACCGTAAGCACCACGCCAAGTGCGAGACCGAAGAAGATCCGCACAGCCCGCAGACGCGCGGCATCTGGAAGGTGCTGCTCGAAGGCGCGGAACTGTATCGCGTCGAAGCGAAAAACGAAGAAACCATGCGCAAGTTCAGTCACGGCACGCCGAACGACTGGATGGAGCGCAACGTCTACACCAAGTACCCGATCCTCGGCGTGAGCCTGATGATGGTGCTGAACGTCGCGTTGTTCGGCGTCGTCGGTCTGACCATCTGGGCCGTGCAAATGGTGTGGATCCCGTTCTGGGCCGCCGGCGTGGTCAACGGCCTGGCGCACTTCTGGGGCTATCGCAACTTCAACTCGTCGGATGCGAGCACCAACATCTTCCCGTGGGGCATCATCATCGGCGGTGAAGAGCTGCATAACAATCATCACACGTATGCAACGTCGGCCAAGCTGTCAAACAAGTGGTACGAGTTCGATATCGGCTGGATGTACATCCGGATCATGTCGGCATTCCGTCTGGCCAAGGTGAAGAAGGTGGCGCCCACGCCGCGTCTGACCACCGGCAAGCTGGTGCTCGATCAGGACACGCTGCAAGCCGTGCTGGCCAACCGCTACGAAGTGATGGCGCGTTACGGTAAGGCGCTCAAGCGCGCCTATCGTCAGGAACTGGCGCATTTGAAGGAAGTCGGCGCGCGCGAGAAGTACCAGGTCATGCGCGGCGCGCGTAGCTGGTTCCACAAGGAAGAGGCGGGTCTCGACGAGCCGCAGAAACGCCAGCTGCCGCAAATCTTCGCGAACAGTCAGAAGCTCAAGACTTACATCGACATGCGCAATGAGCTCGCTGCCATGTGGGAGCGCTCGAATGCATCGCGCGACCAGTTGCTGATCCAGTTGCAAGATTGGTGTCATCGCGCTGAGCAGAGCGGTATTAAAGCGCTGCAAGAGTTTGCGATGCGACTGCGTCGTTATGCCTGACCGCGAAATCCATTAAAATCTCTGTACGTCACAAAACCCCGCGTTGGCGGGGTTTTGCTTTTTGGGCCGCGGAAACTGCAACGACATTCGATTGACAGTCCGCGGCGGCAGAGCGAAGGCAGAGGAGATCATGGATCAGCAGGCGATCAGGACCGTCGAATACGACCGGCCACAGGCCCAGGGCACGACCTGCGGCATCGGGCAGGCGTGGGCGAAGGTGCCCGACATGCCGTCGGCGGAAGAGAAGGTGGCGCTGAAGGCACGTATCCGCGCATTGCTCGAACGCGAGAAAGCGGTGCTCGTTGCGCACTATTATGTCGATGCGGAATTGCAGGAACTGGCCGACGAGACCGGCGGCTGCGTGGCCGACTCGCTGGAAATGGCGCGCTTCGGGCGCGATCACGCGGCGCAAACGCTAGTCGTCGCGGGCGTGCGCTTCATGGGAGAGACGGCAAAAATCCTCAGCCCGGACAAGCGCATTCTGATGCCGGATCTCGATGCGACCTGTTCGCTCGATCTCGGCTGCCCGGTCGATGAGTTCTCGGCTTTCTGCGACGCGCACCCGGACCGCACGGTGGTCGTGTACGCGAACACGAGTGCGGCGGTGAAGGCGCGCGCGGACTGGATGGTGACGTCGTCGATCGGCCTGGAGATCGTTGCCGATCTGCACGCGCGCGGCGAAAAGATCATCTGGGCGCCGGACCGGCACCTCGGCAGCTATATCCAGAACAAAACCGGCGCGGACATGCTGCTGTGGCAAGGTTCGTGTCTGGTGCACGACGAGTTCAAAGGTATCGAACTCGATCTGCTGCGCGCCGAATATCCCGGCGCGAAAGTGTTGGTGCATCCGGAGTCGCCGGCTAATGTGGTCGCGCAAGCGGACGTGGTGGGGTCGACCACGCAATTGATCGACGCGGCGCAAAAACTCGACGCGACGCATTTCATCGTGGCGACCGATCTCGGCATTCTGCACAAGATGCAGCTCGCGGCGCCCGGCAAAACCTTGATAGCCGCGCCGACGGCCGGCAACAGCGCAACCTGCAAGAGCTGCGCGCATTGTCCGTGGATGGCGATGAACGGTCTCGCGAACCTGGCCGATGTGCTCGAGCGCGGGCACAACGAAATTTTCGTCGATCGTGCAATCGGCGAGCGTGCGCGCCTGCCGATCGACCGGATGCTGGACTTCGCGGCACGTCACAAGAAGCGCGTGCAGGCAAGCGGCGATCTCGCGCGCGACACGCAACTCTATTCGAACGTGGGGGCGGCTTAATGGGCGCGCCAGAAGGCAACAAGCTGGAAGCGGTGTCGCCGCTGTTCGCTGAAATTTACGCCCAATACGGCACGGCATTCGACGCCGCGCTGACGCGCAACGTAACCGACGCACTGGCCGAAGACATCGGCGCAGGCGACCAGACTGGTCGCCTCGTTCCGGCGGACGATGTGCGCGAGGCACGCATCATCGTGCGCGAAGATGCGGTGCTGTGCGGCGTGCCGTGGTTCGAAGCGGTCATGCGCCAGGTCGATCCGCGTATCGAAGTTAAGTGGCGTTATCGCGAGGGCGAGCGGATGACGGCCGACACAACGGTCTGTGAAATGCGCGGCCCCGTTCGCGCCTTATTGACCGCGGAACGCAACGCGCTGAACTTCCTGCAATTGCTGTCGGGCGTGGCGAGCGCGACGCGTCGCTATGTCGATGCCGTCGCGCATACGCGAACACGCATTCTCGACACGCGCAAAACCTTGCCGGGCTTGCGGCTCGCGCAGAAGTACGCGGTGCGCGTGGGTGGCGGGGCGAACCAACGGCTTGCGCTATACGACGGCATTCTCATCAAGGAAAACCACATTGCCGCGGCCGGTGGTGTGGGCGCGGCAATGGACGCAGCGCTGGCGCTGAATGCGGGCGTGTCCATCCAGATCGAAGTCGAGACGCTCGATCAGTTGGAAACGGCGCTGGCTCATCGCGCGCAATCCGTTCTGTTGGACAATTTCTCATTCGATGCCATGCGCGACGCGGTGCGCATCACAGCGGGGCGAGCAGTGCTGGAAGTGTCGGGCGGTGTGAACTTCGACACGGTGCGCACGATTGCGGAAACGGGCGTCGATCGCGTGTCGATCGGTGCGCTGACGAAAGACGTGCGCGCAACGGATTACTCGATGCGAATCGTCTGACGCTCAAGCCCGCAATCAGTCACGTCCAATCGGACGAAAGGCCATCGCCGGATCATTTCGGCGATGGCCTTTTCGTTTTCACCTGTCTCGATCACACGTTGCGGTTGCGCACATGCTCCGGCGAGAGCACGGTCGGCAGCGCCTTGGGCAAGGTCGTCGGCCAGTCGCGGCTGAAGTGCAGGCCGCGGCTCTCGCGCCGCGAACGGGCGCCTTCGACGATCAGCGAAGCCACGTCGACCAGATTGCGCAATTCGAGCAGATCGCGGCTCACCTTGAAGTTCGCGTAGTACTCGTGGATCTCGTCGCGCAGCAGGGCGAGCCGGTGCTTCGCTCGCGCGAGCCGCTTGTCGGTCCGTACGATACCGACGTAATTCCACATCAGGCGGCGCAGTTCGTCCCAGTTGTGCGCGACCACGACTTCTTCGTCGGGATCGGACACGCGGCTTTCATCCCAGTCCGGCAGCGGGGCGTGGACGGAGGCGCTAAACCCTTCTTCTTCGATGGCCTGCGCCGCGGAGCGCCCAATCACCAGGCACTCGAGCAACGAATTGCTGGCCAACCGGTTCGCACCATGCAGGCCCGTGCATGACGTTTCGCCGACCGCATAGAGGCCTGCGAGATCCGTGCGGCCCGCCAGATCGGTGACGACGCCGCCGCACGTGTAGTGCGCGGCAGGCACGACCGGAATCCCTTCTTTGGTGATGTCGATGCCGAATTCCTGGCAGCGCGCCAGAATCGTCGGGAAGTGTTCGCGCAGGAATTCAGGCGGTTGATGGCTAATGTCGAGATACACACAGTCGATGCCGCGCTTCTTGATTTCGAAGTCGATCGCCCGCGCGACGATGTCGCGCGGCGCGAGTTCGGCGCGTTCGTCGTGATTCGGCATGAAGCGCGTGCCGTCCGGCAGTTTGAGAATGCCGCCTTCGCCGCGCACTGCTTCCGAGATCAGAAATGACTTCGCATACGGATGGAACAGACAGGTCGGATGGAACTGGATGAACTCCATATTCGACACGCGGCAACCGGCCCGCCACGCCATCGCGATGCCGTCGCCGGTCGCGGTGTCGGGATTCGTAGTGTAAAGATAGACCTTGCCGGCGCCGCCGGTGGCGAGCACGGTATGCGGTGCCTCGATCGTCACCGTGCGCCCGCTTTGCAGATCTAGCGCGTACAGGCCGTGACAACGTCGACCGGGCAAACCGAGGCGGTCGGACGTGATCAGGTCGATGGCGTAGTGATCTTCGAGCAGCGTAATGTTCGGGTGACGGCGCACTCGCTCACTGAGCGTGGCCACCACGGCATGGCCCGTTGCGTCCGCCGCGTGAATGATCCGGCGATGACTGTGACCGCCTTCGCGTGTGAGGTGGAAGCCAAGCTCGGCGGCGTCGTCTTTGGTGAACGGCACGCCTTGCGCGATCAACCATTCGATCGCCGCACGCCCATGTTCGACGATGAAGCGCGTGGCCGCCTCGTCGCAAAGACCGCCGCCGGCGATCAGCGTATCGCGTACGTGATTTTCGATGCTGTCTGCCGAATCGAGAACTGCTGCGATGCCGCCTTGCGCCCAGTCGCTTGCGCCTTCGGTCATGGATCGCTTGGCGACCACCGCAACACGACGAGTCTCCGCCAGATTGAGCGCGACGCTCAACCCAGCCAGACCGCTACCGACAATCGCCACATCGAATTCCATTGCCTACATCTCCGTCTTTTCGTTTTGCGATGACGGCGTGCATTCGCTCGCCGCTAAAACGAGAAAGGATACGCGCCGCGACGGATGAGGGAAAGCTGGCTGAACGACATAAGACTGTTCGCGTTGGCGAATAGGTAGCAACAGAAACGCTGGAGCGAAAAACAAACACGCGCTGAAAGCAAAAAAGCCTCGCACGAATGCGAGGCTTTTTTTGCATGTCTTTTGCCTTCGTCAGGCTGGAGCCAAGATTTATTTAATCTTGGTTTCCTTGTACTCAACGTGCTTACGGACGACCGGATCAAACTTCTTGATCAGCATCTTTTCCGGCATGTTGCGTTTGTTCTTCGTCGTCGTATAGAAGTGACCCGTGCCTGCGGTCGATTCCAACTTGATCTTGTCGCGTGCGCCTTTTGCCATGATTTACTCCTTAGGCTTCGCCGCGTGCGCGCAGATCTGCGAGCACGGAGTCGATGCCGTTCTTGTCAATCAAGCGCAGACCGGCGTTCGAAATGCGCAGACGCACGAAACGGTTTTCGCTTTCCACCCAGATACGGCGGCTTTGCAGGTTCGGCAGGAACCGGCGCTTGGTTTTGTTGTTCGCGTGGGAAACGTTGTTGCCGCTCATCGGCGCTTTCCCAGTTACTTGGCATACGCGTGCCATGAGAGCACTCCTAATACGCTAATTCTGAGTTCGAACGCCGTGAAAGTTTCCCGAAAAGACTCGCGCTGAGCTTGTGACAACTCTAGACACGTTTCCTTTCCGGAACGCCTTGGTGGCTTCGGAACAGGGGGTTGGAAATAGGCAAACCGGAATTATAGCGGAAAAAAAGCCGCAAAATCAAACCTTATTTGCGATGCCAGACCCGGCGCAATGTCTGCGCGACTCCGGTTCGTGCCGTCTCACGGCCAGCCGGCGCGCGCAAACGAGTAAACGCTGTCGACGCCGACCACCAGATGATCGACCAGTTGCACGTCGATCAGTGTCAGGGCGTCGCGCAGCGTATGCGTCAGACGGCAGTCGCTTGCGCTCGGCTGGACCGCGCCAGACGGGTGATTGTGCGCGACGATCAGGCTGGCCGCATTCAGGCTCAGTGCGCGCCGCACGATTTCGCGCGGATACACGGCCATGCGCGTGAGTGTGCCTTGCGCGCTTTCCTCGCAGTGTATCAATCGATGCCGCGCGTCGAGGAAGAGCGATACGAAAACCTCCAGTGGACGGCCGCCGATCCGCAAACGCAGGTAATTTTCCACGGCTTCAGGTGAATTCAGCAGCGAGCGCGAACGCAGCTTGTCGACTAACGAACGTCGCGCCATTTCCATGATGGCGAGCAGTTGCGCTTTTTTCGCCGGGCCGATGCCGCGCAGGCCGTCGAAATCCGTGTAGGTCGCGTCGAGCATGGCGCGCAGCGAGCCGAAGCGGTCCAGCAACTCGCGCGCGACGCTGAAGACGTCGTGACCGGGCAGGCCGGACCCAAGTATCAACACGATCATCTCGGTATCCGACAGCACGCCGGGCCCTTGCCTCAGCAACCGCTCGCGCGGCATGTCGTCTTTAAGCCATTTGCCCCGCAACAGCGGCGAGGGCGCAAGTTCGCCGCAAGCCGTCGCGTTGGACGGCGGCGACTCGCCGGCGGCCGCCTCGAGGGCGGTTTCGTCAACCAGGGTGGCGTCTTCTGCCATATATAGAGTGTCCTCCGCTTCGGGTTTGGGGCGCCACGACGCAAGCCGCTGCCCGCCATGTGGCTTACAATAGACGCTTTGCGCACGGCACCCGACGGTTTGCCACACGCGTCGACCGCGCCAGCGGCGCACGCGTGCAGCGCGCTTCGACTGAGCGAGCATTGCATGAGCATCATCGACATTTCCGAAGTGAAACCCGGTTCACATGTGACGCTTCACTACCGGCTTTCCCTTGCCGATGGCGCCGAAGTCATCAATACGTTTAACGACAAGCCGGCCACGCTGCTGCTCGGCGCCGGCCAACTGGCGCCGCCGTTGGAAGATATTCTGCTAGGTTTGAAGGTTGGCCACCACTCGACCTTTCAGCTAGCGCCGGGCGAGGCGTTCGGTCCCCGCAATCCGGAATTGATTCAGCGCGTGTCGCTGGCCACGTTGCGGGAAAACAGCATGATCGGCGAGGATTTTTCGCCGGGCGACCTGGTCGAATTCAACGCGCCGGGTGGCGGCCGTTACGCGGGCGTCCTTAAAGAAGTCGGCGAAACCTCGGCTCTGTTCGATTTCAACCACCCGCTTGCTGGCCAGGCGCTGGCATTTGAAGTGAAAATCATCGGGATTCTGTAAACATGAGCACCACGGATACGACTCTTGCTGAAACCGAGATCCTGCTGGCGCAGCCGCGCGGGTTCTGCGCCGGCGTCGACCGGGCGATCGAGATCGTCGAGCGGGCTATCAAACTGCACGGCTCGCCGATCTACGTGCGTCACGAGATTGTCCATAACGCCTATGTCGTCGAGGATCTGCGCAAAAAAGGCGCGATCTTCATCGAGCGGCTTGAAGAAGTGCCGGCCGGCAATACGGTCATTTTCAGCGCGCACGGGGTGTCGAAGGCCGTGCGTTCGGAAGCCGAGTCGCGCGGGCTGCGCGTGTACGACGCGACGTGTCCGCTCGTGACCAAAGTACATATCGAAGTCGCAAAGATGCGCCAGGACGGCTTCGACATCGTGATGATCGGCCACAAGGGCCATCCTGAAGTCGAAGGCACGATGGGGCAGGCGGGCGAGGGCATGCATCTGGTGGAAGACATCGACGACGTGCAGGCCTTGCAGCTGGCCGACCCCGAGCGGATCGCCTTCGTTACGCAAACCACGCTATCGGTCGACGACGCCGCCGAGATCATCGGCGCGTTGAAGGCCAAATACCCGTCCATCCGCGAGCCGAAGAAGCAGGACATCTGCTACGCCACGCAAAACCGCCAAGACGCGGTGAAGTTCATGGCGCCGCAGTGCGACGTCGTGATCGTAGTCGGCAGCCCGAATAGTTCGAACTCCAACCGGCTGCGCGAACTGGCCGAAAAGCTCGGCGTGCCCGCCTATATGGTGGACTCGCCTGATCAGATCGATCCGGTCTGGGTGGAAGGCAAACGCCGCATCGGCGTGACGGCCGGCGCCTCGGCGCCGGAAGTGCTGGCGCAGGCTGTTATAGCCCGGCTGCGTGAGCTCGGCGTGCGCAACGTGCGCGCGCTGGAGGGCATCGAGGAAAACATCGCGTTTCCGCTGCCGCGCGGGCTCGGTCTGCCGGCCTGACAATCCGCCAACTGCTGAAAGGAAAGCGCGCCCCAGGGCGCGCTTTTTTTATCTCCAGACTTCAACCAGCTCATCAAAAATAAAGTGCCAGATCATAAGAGATTGCTAGTTTTGGTGTCCACTCGCACAAATTTCTTTGAAATGTGATCTGGTTTTTTATACATTTATAAGTGATGCGTCCCCGTTTTATATGACCTAAGCCGATCGCGCATTTTTTTGACGCACTATGATAGTGCGTGCGTCTCGATATCGCTGAAAACGTAATACCTAAGGCAAACCGTGCTGTAACCGGGTGTCGGGGGAATTCGCTGCAACACTTGATGCCATTGGGTGCAGCGCTGGTGCAACTGATGCACGGAAAACAATCGCAACCGGGTTGCGCCTTTTAGGGGATTTCGCTCTCAAAATAAGGTTGCAATGCAGGAAAACCCTGCCGGTTCAACAATATTGCCCGTCGCAAAATTGGAGTTACAATGCGCGCGTTCTCAAGGCCTTAGGGCCCCGAACAATAGTTTCTGGAAGGCGCAGGAGACCTACTTAATGCGAGTCAGATTTGCTTACGCCGTGTCCATCGCGGCCGCGGTTGCGATGTTGACCGCGTGCGGCAAGAAACAGGATGGCGAGGCGGGAGCGGGTGCGTCGGCGGCTACGGTTGCGGCGGCACCGGCGAGCGAAGCGACTGTCGTGAAGATCGGCCATGCGGCCCCATTGACCGGGCCCATTGCTCATCTCGGTAAAGACAATGAAAACGGCGCGCGTTTGGCGATCGATGAAATCAACACCCAGGGTTTGACTATCGACGGCCACAAGATCCAGTTGGAGCTCGATGCGCAAGACGACGCCGCGGACCCGAAAACGGGCACGGCGGTCGCTGAAAAATTCGTCGACGATCATGTCGTCGCCGTGGTCGGCCACTTGAATTCTGGCGTCTCGATTCCGGCGTCCAAGATATATAGCGATGCCGGGATCCTGGAAATCTCGCCGTCGTCCACGAACCCGGGGTACACGCAACAAGGTTTCAAGACGACATATCGCGTGGTCGCGACCGATGCCCAGCAGGGGCCGGCGCTCGCCAACTACGCAACGAAAGTGCTCAACGCGAAACGCATCGCGATCGTCGATGACTCGAGCGTCTACGGCAAGGGCCTGGCGGACGAGTTTGCGAAGACAGTACAGGCGAGCGGGGCAAAGATCGTTGCGCGCGAAAGCACGAATGACAGGGCTACGGAGTTTCAGGCCGTCCTTAGGAAGATCAAGCGTGTTCAGCCGGACGTGATCATGTTCGGCGGCATGGACGCAACGGGCGGGCCGTTCACCAAACAGGCGGCGGCGCTCGGTATCAGGGCAAAAATCCTTGGCGGCGACGGTGTGTGTACCGACAAGGTGGGTGAGCTGGCGGGAACCGCCGTGCAAAACCTGGTCTGTTCGGAGGCAGGACTTGCGCTTTCGAAAATGGACAAGGGAGCGGACTTCGAAAAGAAGTACGTGGACCGCTTCCACACACCGGTGCAGATTTACGCGCCGTTCACGTATGACGCTGTGTACGTGATTGTCGATGCAATGAAGCGCGCTAATTCGATCGAGGCGCCCAAGGTGCTGGCTGCGATGCCATCGACCGATTACAACGGGGTAATCGGTCACATCGCGTTCGACGACAAGGGTGATTTGAAAGAGGGCGCCATTACGCTTTACGACTTCAAGGACGGCAAGAAAGCAGTTCTCGACGTCGTGAAGATGTGATGACGGGACGTTCAGCCTGACGGCACCGAAACCACCCAACGGTGCCGTTTTTGCATCCGCTCAAGACGAGCCTGCGATCGCAACCCGGTCGTCATGGCAAACCGGCGGCGGATAACCCTTACCGGTCTTTTACATCAGTACCCGCAGTGCCGTTGAGATTGGCGTACCGCATCACCGCCCACCGGCTGATGAAGAACGCGAATCCAGTCGCACGGGCTAAGGAGCATTAAATGGATATTTTCATCCAGCAGGTCCTCAACGGGCTGGTGCTTGGCAGCGTTTACGCCATCATCGCACTGGGCTATACGATGGTTTACGGCATCTTGGGCATCATCAACTTCGCTCACGGCGATGTGTTGATGGTGGGCGCGATGGTTGCGCTCTCAGCCATAGGCGTGCTTCAGAACCACTTCCCCGGCCTCGGCAATGTGCCGACGCTCATCATCGCGCTGATCATTGCGGCCATTGTGTGCGCGGCGGTCGGCTACACGATCGAGCGCGTCGCCTACCGGCCGTTGCGCAAGGCGCCGCGTCTCGCCCCGCTGATCACCGCGATCGGCGTGTCGATCCTGCTGCAGACGCTGGCCATGATGATCTGGTCGCGCAACCCGCTGCCGTTTCCGCAGCTGTTGCCCACCGACCCGCTGAACGTGATCAAGGCCACCGACACGACGCCTGGCGCCGTGATCTCGATGACTGAAATCGTGATCATCGTGGTGGCGTTCCTCGTGATGGGCGGCCTGCTGCTGCTGGTCCACAAGACCAAGCTCGGCCGCGCGATGCGAGCCATCGCGGAAAACCCGGGCAATGCCTCGCTGATGGGCGTGAACCCGAACTTCGTGATCTCGGCCACCTTCATGATCGGCTCGGCGCTCGCCGCTCTGGCCGGCGTGATGATCGCGTCGGAATACGGCAACGCGCACTTCTATATGGGCTTCATCCCCGGCCTGAAGGCCTTCACCGCGGCGGTGCTCGGCGGTATCGGCAATCTCGGCGGCGCGATGGTGGGCGGCGTGATTCTTGGCCTGATCGAACAGTTGGGCGCCGGCTATATCGGCAACCTCACTGGCGGTGTGTTCGGCAGTAACTATCAGGACGTGTTCGCTTTCATCGTGCTGATCATCGTGCTGGTGTTCCGTCCGTCGGGCCTGCTTGGCGAACGTGTTGCGGATCGCGCCTGATCCCGGGAGAAAACAGACATGACCTCAATTCAACCGATCGAGCCGTCCACGACGCTCATCCCTGAAAAGAACCTGACGAAGACGCTGACCGTCGGCATCATCACCGCGATCTTCGTGATCGCCGCACCGATGATCATCGGTGCGGCCGGCGGCAACTACTGGGTCCGCGTGCTCGACTTCGCGATGCTGTACGTGATGCTCGCGCTCGGCCTCAATGTGGTGGTCGGCTTCGCCGGCCTGCTCGATTTGGGCTACATCGCGTTCTACGCGGTCGGCGCCTACACGTCCGCGCTGCTGAGTTCGCCGCACCTGTCGTCGCAGTTCGAGTGGATCGCGCATCTCGCGCCGAATGGCCTGCACGTGCCGTTCCTGATCATCGTGCCCTGCGCGATGGCGGTTGCCGCGTTCTTCGGTGTGATTCTCGGCGCACCGACGCTGCGTCTGCGCGGCGACTACCTCGCCATCGTGACGTTGGGCTTCGGGGAAATCGTCCGGATCTTCCTGAACAACCTCGACCGTCCGGTGAACATCACCAACGGCCCGAAGGGGATCACGGGGATCGACCCGGTGCACGCCGGCGACTTCAGCCTCGCGCAAACGCACTCGCTGTTCGGCTTGCAGTTCCCGTCGGTGTACTCGTACTACTACCTGTTCGTGCTGGCCGCGCTGCTGGTGATCTGGGTGTGTACGCGCCTGCAGCACTCGCGCATCGGCCGTGCATGGGCCGCGATCCGCGAAGACGAAATTGCCGCCAAGGCGATGGGCATCAACACCCGTAACGTGAAGCTGCTGGCGTTTGCAATGGGCGCGTCGTTCGGCGGCCTGTCGGGCGCGATGTTCGGCTCGTTCCAGGGCTTCGTGTCGCCGGAATCGTTCACGCTGCCGGAGTCGATCGTGGTGCTGGCGTGCGTGGTGCTGGGCGGCATGGGCCACATTCCGGGCGTGATTCTCGGCGCGGTGCTGCTCGCGGTGCTGCCGGAATTCCTGCGCTCGACGATGGGTCCGCTGCAGAACATGGTGTTCGGCCATGAAATCGTCGATACGGAAGTGATCCGTCAGCTGGTCTACGCATTGGCCATGGTGCTGATCATGCTGTACCGCTCGGAAGGCTTGTGGCCGTCGCCCAAGCATGAAGACAAGATCGCGAAACTGTCGAAGCGTAGCGGCAAGAAGCCGGTACGGGCCTAACGGACACGAGGTGAATAACTATGAGCGATAACATTCGACTGTCCGTGAAGGGCGTGAACAAACGCTTCGGCGGTTTGCAGGCGCTGTCCGAGGTCGGACTCGAGATCAAGTCCGGCCAGATTTACGGTTTGATCGGCCCGAACGGCGCCGGCAAGACGACCTTCTTCAACGTGATCACGGGCTTGTACACGCCGGATTCGGGCGAGTTCAAGCTGGACGGCGAGAACTACACGCCGACCGCGGTCTATCAGGTGGCGAAGGCCGGTATCGCGCGCACGTTTCAGAACATCCGTCTGTTCGGCGGCATGACCGCGCTGGAAAACGTGATGGTGGGGCGCCATGTGCGTACGAAACACGGCCTGATCGGCGCAGTGTTCCAGACGCCGGCCGAGCGCAAGGAAGAGCGCGAGATCAAGGAACGCGCGATCGAACTGCTGGAGTACGTCGGCATTGCGCAGTACGCGGACTACACGTCGCGCAACCTGTCGTACGGCCACCAGCGTCGCCTGGAAATTGCCCGCGCGCTGGCAACGGATCCGAAGCTGCTCGCGCTGGACGAACCGGCGGCCGGCATGAACGCGACGGAAAAGGTCGAGCTGACCAAGCTGCTCGACAAGATCCGCGCCGACGGCAAGACGATCCTGCTGATCGAGCACGACGTGAAACTCGTGATGGGTCTGTGCAACCAGATGACGGTGCTCGACTACGGCAAAGTGATTGCGCAAGGTCTGCCGCAGGACGTGCAGAAGGATCCGAAGGTGATCGAAGCTTATCTGGGTGCGGGGGTCCACTAATGGCTACAGCAATGTTGAAAATCAAGGGCCTGCAGGTCAATTACGGCGGCATCCAGGCAGTCAAGGGGATCGATCTCGAGGTCGCGCAGGGCGAACTGGTCACGCTGATCGGCGCGAACGGCGCGGGCAAGACCACGACGATGAAGGCGATCACGGGTCTGAAGCCCTACACGATCGGCGACATCGAGTACATGGGCGAGTCGATCAAGGGCGTGCCGCCGCATCTGCTGTTGAAGAAGGGTCTGGCAATGGTGCCGGAAGGGCGCGGCATCTTCGCGCGCATGTCGATCGTCGAAAACATGCAGATGGGTGCTTATCTGCGTACGGATACGGACGGCATCAAGGCGGACGTCGATCGCATGTTCGGTTTTTTCCCGCGTCTGAAGGAGCGTGCGGCGCAGTACGCCGGCACGCTTTCGGGCGGCGAACAGCAGATGCTGGCGATGGCGCGCGCGATCATCTCGCGTCCGAAGCTGTTGTTGCTTGACGAGCCGTCGATGGGCCTGTCGCCGATCATGGTCGAGAAGATCTTCGAAGTGGTGCGGGCGATTTCGGCTGAAGGCATGACCGTGCTGCTGGTCGAGCAGAACGCGCGTCTGGCGCTGCAGGCAGCGAATCGCGGTTACGTGATGGACTCGGGTCTGGTCACGATGTCGGGTGACGCGAAGCAGATGCTGGATGATCCGAAGGTGCGGGCAGCGTATTTGGGTGAATAAGCCTGATTAGTTTGCTCTGCCTATAAAAAAGGCCGCATGCGCGAAAACGCATGCGGCCTTTGTCTATCTGGCGTGACTCAGGTCAGGCGGCAGGCGCCGCGTCCGCGAATTCACCTAGACGCTTGCCGAGGCTGATCACCGCATCGGCGCGATAACCGAGCGCCTCGTAAAACGCACGGATATCGGCCTTCGCGGACAACACCTGCAGATTCAGCTTCGGACAGCCGCGCTCCGTTAGTGCGTTTTCGACATGCGCGACGAGACGCGTGCCGATCCCGTGCCGACGCAGCGACTCATCCACCGCGAGCGAATACAGCCAGCCGCGGTGGCCGTCGTAGCCGCCCATCACCGTGCCGGCGATCCGTTCGCCGAGCACCGCGACAAAGAACAGTTCCGGCTGCGTCGCCAGCTTGTTGGCGATCGACAGATGCGGATCGCGCTGCGGCCGCGTCACGTCCCGGTACTCAGGGAAGGCTTGCTGCCACAGTGCGATCACGGCATCGGTGTCGCTCGCTTCGAAGCGGCGGATCGATAGCGTTGCGCTCGTCGTCATACGCGCGGTCCTGTTCGCTTACAGCGTGTCGAGAATCGAACGCAGCATCGTCATCATCTGGTCGATCTCTTCGTTCGTCACGTTCAGCGCCGGCATGAAGCGCAGCAGGTTCGGACGCGCCGCGTTCAACAGCAGGCCGTCGGGCTGCATGTCGCGCGCTTTTTCGACGATCTGGTTGCCGATGTCCTTGCCGAGCAGCAGCGCGCGCAGCAATCCTTCACCGCGTTCGCCCTCGAAGCCGCGCTCTTCCGACAACTCCAGCAGCTTCGCGCGCAGATACTCGCCGCGCGCCCGCAGGCCTTCGAGGAAACCCGGCGCCGTGAGTTGCGAAATCACCGAGTAGCCGACCGCGGTCATCAGCGGATTGCCGTTGTAGGTGCCGCCCTGATCGCCGGCCTCGAACACGGCGATCTCCGCTTTCGCGAGCAGCGCCGCGAGCGGCACGCCGCCGCCGATGCCCTTGCCAAGCGTCATGATGTCCGGCTCGATATCCGACAGTTCGTACGCGAACAGCGTGCCGGCACGGCCGCAGCCGCTTTGCACTTCATCGACGATCAGCAGCAGGTTGTGCTTTTTCGTCAGCTCGCGCAGTTGCTGCATGAACTCGCGCGTGGCGGGAATCACGCCGCCTTCGCCCTGAATCGGTTCGAGCATCACGGCAACGGTTTTCGCGTTGATGAGTTTTTCCACCGACGCGATGTCGTTCAGATCCGCCTTCGGGAAGCCAGGCACTTGCGGTGCGTAGATCGTGTCCCAACCCGGCTTGCCGCTCGCCGACATCGTGGCGAGCGTGCGGCCGTGGAAGCTGTGATCGAACGTGATGATCTCGAACGCGCCGTCCTTGAACTTCTTGCCCCACTTGCGGGCGAGCTTGATCGCGCCTTCGTTGGCTTCGGCGCCGCTGTTCGCGAAGAACACCTTGTCGAAGCAGCTATGTTGCGTGAGCAGGCCGGCGAGTTGCGCCATCGGCTGGTTGTAGAAGGCCGGCGATGGGTTGATCAGCAATTGCGACTGCTTGTTCAGCGCTTCGATCATGCCGTCGTTGCAATGGCCGAGGCTGTTGACCGCCCAGCCCTGGATGAAGTCCAGATATCGCTTGCCGTTGTTGTCGTAGAGCCACGAGCCTTTGCCGTGCGTGAAAACGATTTCGGGCCGGTTCGTGATGTACATCAGCGACTCGATCGGATATTCATTGAAATTCATGACGGCAGGCTCCAGACAGCGGGGGTGAGGGTGGATGAAGATTGGCCAACTACGAAGCGGGGGCCGGAAAAACAGAAAAGCCACGGCATGCCGTGGCTTTCATGATTCGAACAGCTTGCGCCTTGGTGTGGCGCGAATCCGTGACGAAGCCAGCGGCGTCCCTAGGGGAGCGGCGAGCGGCGACGTCGAAGTTCGGACTGGATGCGGTTCATGCGCGAAAGAATACGACAAGGAAAGCGCCGGTGTAAACCATGAATTTGCGATGGATGGCGTCGAAACGGATTTTTGTGCGTCAGCCATCATGCTGACACGTTATTTAGGCGCGGCCTGACCGATTGCTCGATCAGGCCGCTTGTCCCATCAAACCGCGTTCGCCAGATCCGCTGCGCTCGTGAACGAATCCGCATAGAACTCGTCTTCCGGCAAACCGTGATGCTGCGTGAAATCGCGTTGCGCTGACTCCACCATCACCGGCGCGCCGCACGCATACACCTGATACGCCGACAGATCCGGCAGATCCTCGATCACCGCGCGATGCACGAAACCGACGCGGCCCGTCCATGCGTCGCCCGCGTCCGGTTCCGAGAGCACCGGCAAGAACTTGAAGTTCGGAATCTCGCGCGCCCATTGTTCGGCCAGCTCGAGCAAATACAGGTCCTTCTTGCGACGTGCGCCCCAGTAGAGCGTCATCGGCCGGTTCAGGTTCTTGAACACCGCGTGCTCGACGATCGCCTTCAGCGGCGCGAAACCCGTACCCGACGCGAGCAGCACGATCGGCTTGTCCGAATCTTCACGCAGGAAGAACGTGCCGAGCGGTGCCTCGAAGCGCAGGATGTCGCGCTCCTTCATGGTATTGAACACGTGATCGGTGAACGCGCCGCCGGGCATGTGACGGATGTGCAATTCGATCGGACCTTCGGTGTGCGGCGCATTCGCCATCGAATAGCTGCGGCGCTTGCCGTCTTTCAGAATGAATTCGAGGTACTGGCCGGCGAGATATTGCAGACGCTCGTTGGCGGGCAATTGCAGCTTCAGCACGACGACGTCGTCGGCCTTGCGCTCGATCGCGTTCACGCGGCAGGGCAGCTTCTTGACCTGCACGTCGCCGACGCCCGCCACTTCGCGGATGTCCACTTCGAGATCGGTGCAGGCGGTCGCGCAGCAGAAGAGCGCCATGCCGCGCGTCTTTTCGTCGTTCGACAAAGCCGACGACGAATGCGCACGCTGCTCGATTTCCCCGCTGACCACCGTGCCCTTGCACGAACCGCAGGCGCCGTTCTTGCAGCCGTAGGGCAGGCCGATGCCTTGGCGCAAGGCGGCGCTCAGCACCGGTTCGTCCTGTTCTACCTGAAACTGCCGGCCGCTTTGCCGGAGCGTGACGTTAAATGCCATAAAGTGTTCGAAATCGAAAAGTCGGTAATCGTTATCGGACCCGCGTGACCGGACCCGGCGTGTCAACTGCGCGGTACGTGCCGCGCTTGACGGCTACAATGCGTCCACCATGAAAGCGACACGAAACTTCCGCCGGCCGCGCGTGTTAATCGTAGGTTGCGGCGATGTCGGCATGCGCTGCGTGCCCTTGCTGCAGCCGCGCGCGCATGTCTTCGCGCTGACCAGCCACGCCGGGCGCTGCGCCGAATTGCGCGCCGCGGGCGTCACGCCGCTGGTCGGCGATCTCGACGTGCGCGGCAGCCTGAAACGGTTGGCGGGCCTCGCACCGACGGTGCTGCATCTCGCTCCGCCACAGAAAACCGGCGACGACGACCGCCGTACCCGCGCCTTGCTCGCTACTTTAAGCACTCGCCGCGCTTCAGCGCGGGCTGCCGTGGCGCCTGCGGTCCCGCCGGTAGGGCGGTTGCGCCAACTTCGTGCCTCGTGGGCGGAATCTGGAACAGCCAATATTGTACCCGACGGGGTGCGCCGGACCGCCGCTTCGCGTGCGCCCGTGCGCCTCGTATACGCGAGTACGACGGGCGTCTATGGCGACTGCGGCGGCGCGTGGATCGACGAGACTCGCGCGACGCAAGCCGCCAACCCGCGCGCCAAACGGCGCGTCTCGGCCGAGCGGCAATTGCGGCGCGCGACCGCGCGCGGCAGCGTCGCGGCAAGCATCGCGCGGATTCCGGGCATCTATGCGGGCAACCGCCTGCCGCTCGCGCGGCTCGAAAAGCGCACGCCGGCCCTGGTCGATGCCGACGACGTCTACACCAACCACATTCACGCCGACGATCTGGCCGCGATCCTCGTGCGCCTCGCCACGCACGGCCGGCCGGGGCGCGTAGTGCACGCGTCCGACGACACGTCGCTGAAAATGGGCGAGTACTTCGACGAGGTCGCCGACGCGTTCGGCCTCGCGCGCGCGCCGCGCATCACGCGAGCCGAAGCGGAGTCGCAGATCGAGCCGACCTTGCTGTCGTTCATGCGTGAATCGAGGCGGCTGATAAACCGGCGTCTTAAAGGGGAATTGCGGGTGCGCTTGCGGTATCCGAGCGTCGAAGATTTTTTGCGTGAAGGCGTGAAGGCGTGAAGGCGTGGCCGGGAGCGCGCCGTATCAAGCCGTTTCACGCATCACAGAAAGCCACGAAAAAGTGCGGCAAAAAGCCATCTCTCCAGGTGTCGCCCGGAAAATCCCACCCACGCCGCGCTCTACCCACCGCATCAGCGCGACGCAGCCCCGCGAGCCCTACGTCAGCGCGGGCAATGCTTCCAGCAACAGGAAACACAGCATCGCGCCGATCAATGCGCCGATCAGGTTCGGATGATATTTGTGCCGCAGCCGCATCACGACCAGCAATCCGCCGATCAGGACCAGTCCGACGCACACGAAAGCAATCATCACGGACGAAATCTGGAAACCATCGTGGATGATCATGGCGCCCCTCCTTGAACTCTTTGTAGTCTTTGTTTAAACGAGTATAGGGCGAGGTGTAAGGAAGATCATGCTGCGACGCAGCGCGCGAGCGGGCGCCGCGCGCGCTATGTGCGCAGCCGCTCACGCGTTTTCCTGCCGCATCAAGACCTTAAAGGGGCGCTACCGGTTTACCCGCTCCGTAAAGATCCGAGGTCGGTTTCGTCGAGCCATTGCCATGCGCCCGGCGCAAGCGTTTCGGGCAACGCGAGTCCGCCGATCCGCTCGCGATGCAGCGCTTCGCAACGGTTGCCGGCCGCGGCGATCATCCGCTTGACCTGGTGATACTTGCCTTCCATCACGGTGAGCGCGAGCGTGTTAGCGCCGCGCGCTGCTGCGTCGACTGCGGCAATCGGTTTGGGCTCGCCGTGCAGCAGCACGCCGTCGCGCAGCGCGCTCAATTGCGCGTCATCGAGTGGATGTCGCGTGGTTGCGATATACACCTTCGGCACTTTACGTTTCGGTGACGTGAAGAGGTGCACGAACTTGCCGTCGTCGGAGAGCAGCAAGAGGCCGGTGGTGTCCTGATCGAGGCGCCCCACGCATTGCACGCCGCGCTCGGCGAACTGCGGCGGCAACAGGCTGAACACGCTCAGATGATGCTGCGGATCACGCGAACATTCGTAGCCCGCCGGCTTGTTCAGCAGCAGATAGGCGTGCTCGCGATACGGCCAGTCGACACCGTCCACGCTGAAGAAGAAGGCGGTGTCGCCGGTGGGGAAATCGGCGTCGGCATCGGTGCAGGCAACGCCGCCGATGCTCACGCGCGCGTCGGCGATCAGCGCGCGGCATTGGCGGCGCGAGCCGAAACCTTGAGTGAAGAGGATGCTTTCGAGATTCATGGCGAGCGAAGAATAACACCGCAAGAAGCGGAGCGCCCCGCGGCACGAGTCGGACGACGATGAACTCCTTCATGTCACGTCGCAGGAGTTCATCGATGCACGCTACATCCTCAACATCTTCCGCGCTCCGACTGCCGGCCGCCTTTCAGCGGCTCGGGTGGTCGAACCTGGTCGCGCAATCCGCCGAACAGATCAGCCTCGCCGCCGCGCCCCTCGTCGCGGTCTTCGCGCTCGGCGCCGACGCGCGCGATACGGGCCTGTTGCAAACCGCGCAGACGCTGCCATTCCTGTTGCTGTCGATCCCGCTCGGCGTCTGGGCCGACCGGCGCTCGCGCCGCACGTTGATGACACTCGCCGAAAGCGTGCGCGCGATCGCCATGCTGTGCGTGCTGCTGCTCGTCCTGACCCATACGCTGAGCTTGCCGCTGCTCGCCGCGCTCGGCTTCATCGCCGCGACCGGCACCGTGGCCTACAACGTCGCGGCGCCGTCGCTCGTGCCCGCGCTCGTGCCGCGCGAAGCGTATGCCAGCGCGAACGGCCGGCTCGAACTCGCGCGTAGCGTGGCGTATTCCGCGGGGCCGGCGCTCGGCGGTCTGCTGGTCGGCTGGATCGGCGCAGGTTGGGCGTATGGCTGCGCGGCCGCGCTGTCGGCGCTGGCCGTCGCGTTGCTGGCGGGCTTGCGCGAGCCACCGCGCACGGCATTGCCGCAACGTCACTTCATGCTGGAACTGCGCGACGGTACGCGTTTCGTGCTGCGCGATGCGCTGCTGCGTCCGATGCTCGCCACCGCGGTTTTTTTCAATCTCGGCTTCTTCGTGCTGCAAGCGGTGTATGTGCCATACGCGGTGCATCGGCTGGGTCTGAGCGCGTCGGCGGTTGGCGTGACGCTCGGCGCCTACGGTGTCGGCATGGTGTGCGGTGCGCTCGCTGCACCCGCCATCGCGCGACGTCTCGCATTCGGCCGCGTGCTGATTATCGGGCCGTCGTGCGGGTTGCTCGCGTCGCTCGTAATGGTGGCGACACTCGTTACGCCGTCGTTCTGGCTGGCGATGCTGAGCTTCTTTCTGCTCGGCGCCGGACCGATTCTGTGGGTGGTCGGCTCGACCACCCTGCGCCAGGCCATCACGCCCGAACGGATGATGGGTCGCGTCTCCGCGCTCAACAGCACCGCCACCTATGGCGCGCGGCCGCTCGGCGCGTTGCTCGGTGCGGCGATTAGCGCGCGCTGGGGCATGGACGCGTGTCTGGTCGCGGCGGCAGTGGCGTTCCTCGTGCAAGCGTTGATCATCGTGATGTCGCCGGCGGCGCGGCTGGCTCGCATTCCAGAGCAAAGCGCCGCGGTGTGCTGAAAACGGATTTTCATACTGCGTGTCGGTGCGTCCGACACGCGTCTTTTTTCAGTTCAGCTCACTGGTAAAAACCCTCAAAAATGAAAATGAATTTTTTTCTACGAGATTTTCATGTAAATATACTTTCATTCATTTTCATTACGCCTCTGGCGCCGCGCCCTCGCTCGCATGATTCATCAACCGTCCGTTGCATCCGATTCCGCCGAGCAGTCCATCGCCGCACGCATCGCCGCGGCCATGCCGACCCTCACACCGATCCACCGGCGCATGGGCGACTACGTGCTGGCCAATCTGTTTCGCGCGGCGACCATGCGGATCGACGAGCTGGCGAGCGTCGTGGGCGCCTCGGTGGCGACGGCGAATCGTTTCGCCCGCGCGCTCGGTTTCGACGGCTATCCGCAATTTCGGGAGGCGCTGGTGCGCGGCTTCGAGGCGACGCTCGCGCCGGTCGAGCGCTTGCGCAGTGCGCAGGAGTCGCTCGCAGCCGGCGACGACGTGGTCGACGCCTCGCTCGAACAGGCCGCCAACAATCTGCAAGCCACCCGCACCGCAATCGACAGCGCCGCGGCCGAAGCCGCCGTCGAAGCGATCATCGCCGCGCGCCGCGTGTTCGTGCTCGGCTTTGGCGCCAGCGCGTTTCTCGCGGGTCTGATGGAACACGGCTTGATGCCGTATCACGACAACGTGCAGTCGCTCGCGCTGATGGGCGGACCGTCGCATGCCGCGCGGCGTCTGTTCGCATCCAACGAGAGCGATCTCGTGATCGGCCTTGCTTTTCCGCGCTACGTCGAAGACACGATCAAGCTCGCGCATCGCGCGGCGGGCCGTGGCGCTCGCGTGCTCGCGCTTACCGATAGTCCGCGTTCGCCGCTCGCGCAGTTTGCCGATATCTCGCTCTACATCCGCGCCGATCGGCGGCTCGCCGCGAACGCCGATTCGGCCGTGCTCGCCGTGATCGAAGCGCTGTGCGACGCGGTCGCGTATCGCGCGAAACGCTCGGTGAAGGCCGCCGCCGAAGTCAGCGAATTCCTGCTGCCGTGGCTCGTCGATCCACAAGCCGAGACTGCCGGCACGAACGCGCGGCCCGCGCGCGGCGCGGCCCGAGCCACCCGCACTTCCCGTACTCCTCGCACTACGAAAGCCAAACGATGAACTCCAACGCAGTCATTGCCATTCATGGCGGGGCAGGGACGATCCTGCGCACGTCGATGTCGGCCAGCGCCGAAGCCGAATACCACGCCGCCTTGCACGCGGTGCTGAGCGCCGGGCAACGCGTGCTTACCGACGGCGGCAGCGCGCTCGACGCCGTCAGCGAAGCCGTGCGTCTGCTCGAAGATTGTCCGCTCTTCAACGCGGGCCGCGGCGCGGTCTACACGGCCGCCGGCACGCACGAACTCGACGCGGCGATCATGGACGGCAGCACGCTCGAAGCCGGCGCGATCTGCTGCGTGAAGCGCGTGCGCAACCCGATTCTTGCCGCGCGCCGCGTGCTCGAACGCAGCGAGCATGTGCTGTTCACCGGCGAAGGCGCGGAAGCATTCGCCGCCGCGCAAGGTCTCGAATTTGCGGAGCCGGAGTATTTCCATACTGAAGCACGTCACCGTCAATGGCTGATCGCGCGCGGTCAGCAACGCGCCATGCTCGATCACGATGGTGCGACGCTCGCCGCCGCGCCGTCCCCGAATGACGGCGATCCGACGCCGCATGAACCGATCGATCCGAACCGCAAGTTCGGCACCGTCGGCGCGGTCGCGCTCGATCAGCACGGCCATGTGGCGGCGGCGACGTCGACGGGCGGCGTCACCAACAAGCAGGCCGGCCGGGTCGGCGATACGCCGCTGATCGGCGCGGGCTGCTATGCGGACGACGCGACCTGCGCGGTCTCGACCACCGGCTCGGGCGAAATGTTCATGCGCATGGTCGCGGCCTACGACGTCGCCGCGCAAATGGCCTACCGCAACGTATCGCTGCAGGAAGCAGCCGACGACGTGGTGATGAACCGCTTGCCGAAGATCGACGGACGCGGCGGCCTGATCGCCGTCGATGCGCGCGGCAACGTCACGCTGCCGTTCAACACCGAAGGCATGTACCGCGGTTTTGCGCGGCTCGGCGAAACGCCGGTGACGGCGATTTACCGCTAGTCAGTCTGACCGCTCACAGCTTGAACCCCCGCTTGAACCCTCGTTAGCCGCGTTCGAATTCAAAGGAACCACCGTGCCGACTTCATCGCACACCGCCCGTCCGCTTATCGAAACCTTGCCGCCGCAACGCGTGCTCGCGGTCGACGATCTGTCGGTCGCCTTCCGCAGCGGCGACACCACCTTCAACGCGGTGCGCAATCTGTCGCTGACGGTCGAGCGCGGCGAGACGCTGGCGATCGTCGGCGAATCGGGTTCGGGCAAATCAGTGACCTCGCTCGCGTTGATGCGGCTGATCGAGCATGGCGGTGGGCGCCTTGCCGGCGGCAGCATCGCTTTCCGGCGCCGCGACGGCAGCGTGCTCGACCTCGCGAAAGCGTCGTCCGGCACGATGCGTTCGATTCGCGGCGCCGACATCGCGATGATCTTTCAGGAGCCGATGACCTCGCTCAATCCGGTCTTCACGGTGGGCGATCAGATCAGCGAGGCGATCGCGTTGCACCAGGGTAAGAGCCGCTCTGCCGCGCACGCTGAAACGCTGCGTCTGCTCGAACTCGTGCGTATTCCTGAAGCGCGGCGCGTGGCGGCGCGGTTTCCGCATCAACTGTCGGGCGGCATGCGTCAACGCGTGATGATCGCGATGGCGCTGTCGTGCAAACCTGCATTGCTGATCGCCGACGAGCCGACCACCGCGCTCGACGTGACGATCCAGGCGCAGATTCTGCAACTGATCCGCGGCTTGCAGGACGAGATGAACATGGGCGTGATTTTCATCACGCACGACATGGGTGTGGTCGCCGAAGTGGCGGACCGCGTGCTGGTGATGTATCGCGGCGAGAAGGTGGAAGAGGGCGCTTCCGACGCGTTGTTCGCCGCGCCTTCGCATCCTTATACGAAGGCGTTGCTCGCCGCCGTGCCGCGTCTCGGCGCGATGCAAGGCACCGATCAGCCGGCCAAGTTTCCGATCCTGACCGTCGAGCAGGCGAGCCTGAGCGGCACTTACCAGGCCGTGCGTCCCGCTGCCGCTGTCGCGGAAGAAACGCAGCCGCTGGTGCAGGAAACCACCCCGCCCATTCTGCGAGTTCGCGATCTGGTCACGCGCTTTCCGGTCAAGAGCGGATTGTTCGGCCGCCTAACGGGCCGCGTGCATGCGGTGGAAAAAGTCAGCTTCGATTTGCGGCCCGGCGAAACGCTCGCACTGGTCGGCGAATCCGGTTGCGGCAAATCGACCACGGGCCGCTCGCTGCTGCGTCTGGTCGAAAGTCAAAGCGGGTCGATCGAATTCAACGGCAAGGAAATCAGTTCGCTGACCGGCCCCGCGTTGCAGGCGCTGCGGCGCGATATCCAGTTTATTTTCCAGGACCCGTTCGCTTCGCTGAATCCGCGTTTGACGGTTGGCTTCTCGATCATGGAGCCGTTGCTCGTGCACGGCGTCGCGCAAGGCGCCGAAGCGCAGGCGCGGGTGCAGTGGCTGCTCGACAAAGTCGGTTTGCCCTCCGAAGCCGCGCGGCGCTATCCGCACGAATTCTCCGGCGGTCAGCGGCAACGCATCGCGATTGCGCGCGCGCTGGCGTTGAACCCGAAGGTCGTAATCGCCGACGAATCCGTGTCGGCGCTCGACGTCTCCGTGCAAGCGCAGATCGTCAATCTGATGCTCGATTTGCAGCGTGAACTTGGCGTCGCGTATCTGTTCATTTCGCACGACATGGCCGTGGTCGAACGCGTCAGTCATCGCGTCGCGGTGATGTATCTCGGCCAGATCGTCGAAATCGGCCCGCGCCGCGCGGTGTTCGAAGCGCCGCAGCATCCGTACACGCGCAAGCTGATGGGCGCGGTGCCGGTTGCCGATCCGGCGCGCCGTCACGCAAAGCGCATGCTCGCCGCCGACGAGATTCCGAGCCCGATCCGCGCGCTGAACGATGAGCCTATCGTGGCCCCGCTCGTCGCAGTCGGCCCGGATCATTTCGTCGCCCAGCATCACGTGGGCGGCGCGTACTAAAACCACGTACCCAAACCTCTAGCCACACGTTTCTTCTCGCAGCATCACAACCTGTTTTCATTTCGCAGCCTGGAGCCAACCTCATGAACCTGCTGGTCCCGTCTTCTCCGTTTCGTTTGCGCGCGCTGATCAGCGGCGGCGCGGTGGTGTTCGCGATGCTCGCGGGCAATGCGGCGCACGCCGACACTACGGCCGTGATGGCCGTCGCCTCGACCTTCACGACGCTCGATCCGTACGATGCCAACGACACGCTCTCGCAAGCCGTCGCGAAGTCGTTCTATCAGGGGCTGTTCGGCTTCGACAAGGACATGAAGCTGGTCAACGTGCTGGCCGACAGCTACGAAGCCAGCCCGGATGCGAAGGTTTACACGTTCAAGCTGCGCCACGGCGTGAAGTTCCAGGACGGCACCGACTTCAACGCAGCGGCGGTGAAAGCGAACTTCGACCGCGTGACCGATCCGGCGAACAAGCTCAAGCGCTACAACATGTTCAACCGCATCGAGAAGACCGAAGTGGTCGATCCGTACACGGTGAAGATCACGCTGAAGGCGCCGTTCTCGGCGTTCGTCAACGTGCTGGCGCATCCGTCGGCGGTGATGATTTCGCCGGACGCGCTGAAGAAGTATGGCAAGGACATCGCGTTCCATCCGGTCGGCACGGGTCCGTTCGAACTGGTGAAGTGGGATCCGGCGGGCGATCTGACGGTGAAGAAGTTTGCCGGCTACTGGAAGAAGGGCTACCCGAAGGTCGACGCGATCGACTGGAAGCCGGTGGTCGACAACAACACGCGCGCTGCGTTGATGCGCACAGGCGAAGCGGATTTCGCGTTCCAGGTGCCGTTCGAACAGGCCGCGCAATTGCAGACGAGCCCGAAGGTCGATCTGATCGCGTCGCCGTCGATCATTCAGCGCTATATCAGCCTGAACGTGAACCAGAAACCGTTCGACAATCCGAAGGTGCGTGAAGCGCTGAACTACGCGGTCAACAAGGACGCGCTCACCAAGGTCGTGTTCGCCGGTTACGCAACGCCGGCCGACGGCGTGGTGCCGCAAGGCGTCGACTATGCGGTGAAGCAGGGCCCGTGGCCGTACGATCCCGCCAAGGCGCGCGCGTTGCTGAAGGAAGCGGGTTATCCGAACGGTTTCGAAACCACGCTGTGGTCCGCGTATAACTACTCGACCGCACAGAAGGTGATCCAGTTCGTGCAGCAGCAACTCGCGCAAGTGGGCATCAAGGCCCAGGTCGAAGCGCTCGAAGCGGGTCAACGCGTGGCCAAGGTGGAAAGCGCGCAGGACGCCGCGACGGCGCCGGTTCGCATGTACTACGCGGGCTGGTCCTCGTCGACGGGCGAAGCGGATTGGGCGATCACGCCGCTGCTCGCGTCGGTCTCGTTCCCGCCGAAGATGGTCAACACCGCCTACTACAAGAACGATACCGTCGACAGCGATCTGAAGCAGGCGCTCGAAACCACCGACCGCACGAAGAAAGCCGAGCTCTACACGGACGCGCAAAAACGCATCTGGGCCGACGCGCCGTGGATTTTCCTCGTCAAGGAGAAGGTCGTGTACGCGCGCAGCAAGCGTCTGTCGGGTGCGTATGTGGCGCCGGACGGTTCGTTCAATTTCGACGAGATCGCGATCAAGTGATGAGCCGGCCGTGAGCGCGGGCGTGCCGTTTCATCGGCACGCCGCGCTGCACGGTCGCCGCTTTGCGCCGCTACGTGCCGCACAAGACCTTTCGTTGCCCGCATCATTGCCGGATTGAATGTCATGCTGAATTTCCTCGTCAAACGTCTCTTTGGCCTGCTGCCGACGCTTTTCATCGTCGCCGTGCTGGTGTTCCTGTTCGTGCATATGCTGCCGGGCGATCCGGCGCGGCTCGCCGCCGGTCCCGATGCGGACGAGGCGACTGTCGCGCTGGTGCGTGCCGACCTCGGCCTCAATAAGCCGATGCCGCAGCAATTCGCCAGCTTCTTCGTGAAGATCGCGCACGGCGACTTCGGCATTTCGACGCGCAGCAAGCGCCCGGTCAGCCAGGAAATCGGCGAGCGCTTCATGCCGACGCTGCTGCTCACGCTCGCCAGCATGGTGTGGGCGGTCGTGCTGGGCATGGGCATCGGCATCGTCTCGGCTGTGTGGCGCAACCGCTGGCCGGACCGGCTCGGCATGACGCTCGCGGTGTCGGGTATTTCGTTTCCCGCCTTCGCGCTCGGCATGCTGCTGATGGAGATTTTTTCGGTGAAGCTCGGCTGGCTCCCGATTGTCGGCGACGGTTCGTGGCAGAGCTACGTGTTGCCGTCGCTCACGCTCGGCGCGGCCGTCGCGGCGGTGATGGCGCGCTTCACGCGGGCGTCGTTCGTCGAAGTGATGAACGAAGACTTCGTGCGGACCGCGCGCGCCAAGGGCGTGCCCGAGCGTCTCGTGATCGTCAAACACTGCCTGCGCAACGCGATGATTCCCGTCATCACGATGATGGGTCTGCAATTCGGTTTTCTGCTGGGCGGTTCGATCGTAGTCGAAGTGGTGTTCAACTGGCCGGGCCTCGGACGCCTGCTGGTGGATGCCGTTTCGATGCGTGACTATCCGGTGATTCAGGCTGAAGTGCTGTTGTTCTCGCTGGAATTCATCATCATCAATCTGGTCGTGGACGTGCTGTACGCCGTGATCAACCCCACCATCCGTTTCAAGTGAGGCCCGCATGAGCACGACCGCCACCGAGCCGAACGCGGCCAACCCAGTCAAAACCGAACGCGCGATCCGCACACCGTGGAGCGAGTTCTGGCGCAAATTCCGTAAGCAGCACGTGGCGCTCGGCGCCGGCATCTTCGTGCTGCTGTTGATTGCGGTCGCGATCGTCGCACCGCACATCGTGCCGTACGACCCGGAGAATTTCTTCGACTACGACGCGTTAAACGCGGGGCCGTCCGCAGCGCACTGGTTCGGCGTGGATTCGCTGGGCCGCGATATTTTCAGCCGCATTCTCGCGGGCTCGCGCATTTCGCTCGAAGCGGGCTTTCTGTCCGTTGCGATCGGCGCCGTGATCGGCACGTTCTTCGGTTTGCTCGCTGGCTATTACGAAGGCTGGTGGGATCGCATCACCATGCGCGTGGCCGACGTGCTGTTCGCGTTTCCCGGCATTTTGCTGGCCATCGGGGTGGTGGCGATTCTCGGCAACGGCATGATCAACGTGATCTGCGCGGTCGCGATCTTCAGCATCCCGGCGTTCGCGCGGCTCGTGCGCGGCAATACGCTGATGCTCAAGCAGCTTACGTATATCGAGGCGGCGCGCAGCATCGGCGCGTCGGATTGGACGATCATCGTGCGGCACATTCTGCCGGGGACGATTTCCTCGGTGGTGGTGTACTTCACAATGCGTATCGGCACCTCGATCATCACCGCGGCGAGCCTGTCGTTTCTCGGTCTCGGCGCGCAACCGCCGACGCCGGAGTGGGGCGCGATGCTCAACGAAGCGCGCGCCGACATGGTCACGGCGCCGCATATCGCGCTGTTTCCGAGTCTCGCGATTTTCCTGACCGTGCTGGCGTTCAATCTGCTCGGCGACGGTTTGCGCGACGCGCTCGATCCGAAGCTCGACCGGCCATGAATTCGAGCGAGCTTCAAAACGCGCCGCATATCGGCACGTTGCCAGGCGGTCCGCTCGGTACGATTGCGGATGTGCAGGGCGTGACGGTCGGACATTGCACGCTCGATGCAGGCGCCGTGCAAACCGGCGTGACCGTGATTCGTCCGCACGACGGCGATCCGTTTCTCGCGAAGGTGCCGGCGGCGGCGTCGGTGATCAACGGGTTCGGCAAAAGCATCGGGCTCGTGCAAGTCGAAGAACTCGGCACGCTGGAAACGCCGATCGCGTTGACCAATACGTTTGGTGTCAGCGCCGTCGCGCAGGCGCAGATTCGTGCGGCCATTCGCGCGAATCCGCGGATTGGGCGCGAGTGGTCGACGGTTAATCCATTGGTGTTCGAATGCAATGACGGGTATCTGAACGATATCCAGGCACTGGCCGTCACCGCGCAGCATTTCGACGATGCTTATGCAGCCGCCAGCGCAAATGTCGCGAGCGGATCGGTCGGCGCGGGGCGGGGCATGTCGTGCTTCGATATGAAGGGTGGCATTGGCAATGCGTCGCGCGTTGTGGGTGTGGCGAACCGTAGCTATACCGTGGGCGCGCTTGTGCTGGCGAACTTTGGCCGGCTGACTATGTTGACAGTCGACGGCACGCCGCTCGGCCGTATGCTCGCCGAGCGGGCGGCCAAAGCGGCCAAAGTGGCGAAGGCGGCATCGTCGGCCACGTTGGCGATGAAGGCCGAACAAGGCTCGATCATCATGATCGTCGCCACCGACGCGCCGCTCGACGCACGCCAACTCAAACGTCTCTCCTTGCGCGCGGCGGCGGGCCTCGCGCGCACCGGTTCGGTGTACGGCCACGGCAGCGGCGATATCGCGCTCGCGTTTTCAACGGCCTATACGGTGCCGCACGGCGCCGACTTCATCACGCTCCCACCGCTTCTCGCCGACGAACGTCTCGACCCGCTCTTTCGCGCATGCGCCGACAGCGTCGAGCAGGCAATTCTCGATACTTTGTGGAGCGCCGTATCCGTAACCGGGCGCGACGCTCACCAGCGTCTGTCGCTGCGTGACTGCGTGCCCGATCTCGCCCAACTACTCGAACGCACTCGCTGATGAAAGTCCTCATTTCCGCCGACATCGAAGGCATTGCCGGCGTGTTCCATCCTGAACAGACGCGCGCGGGCAATGGCGAATACGAAGCCGCGCGCCGCTGGATGACGCTCGAAGCCAACGCCGCGATCGAAGGCGCCTTCGCCGGCGGCGCGACGCAGGTGTGGGTCAACGACTCTCATGGCGGCTTTCGCAATCTGCTGCCCGACCTGCTCGACGCCCGCGCGCAGATCGTGCTCGGCAAGCCGCGCACTTTGGGCATGATGGCCGGGCTCGAATACGGCGCGGCGCTGGTCTTCATGATCGGCTATCACGCCATGTCGCAAACCCGCGGCATCCTCGCGCATACCATCAACAGCTTCGCTTTCGCACGCGTTGCGCTGAACGGCGTCGAGGTCGGTGAGGCGGGCATCTATGGCGCGCTGGCGGAAGAATATGGCGCACAGGTAGCGCTTTTATCCGGCGACGACGTCTTCGCTGAAGAGACCGCGCCGCGTTTTCCGGGCGCGCGTTTTGTCGTCACCAAGAGCGCGACGGGGCATGCGAGCGGCGTGACGCAATCGCCAGCCAGCGCGCGCGCCGCCATCGAAGCCGCCGCGCGTGAAGTGGTTCAGCAGCACCTCGCCAACGGGCGCGCGCGCGAATCGACCCGCGCCGAGGCGAAGCCGGTGGAATGCGAACTGCGTGTGCAAACCAGCGCGCTCGCCGATCTGTTCTGCCAATGGCCGACGCTCACGCGTGTCGACGCAGTCACACTGCGCTTTAGCGCGGCGTCGGCGGAACACGGGGTCCGCATGCTGAATTGCCTGTCGGCGATGTCGTTCATGTTGCGCTGAGCGCGCGGCAACGGGCCGTTCGCATACGCGGCCATTTCACCCCGCTTACAGCGGCACCGTGACTGCACGTTTCGTGAGGAAGCGTTACTCTCCTGCATTCCGGAGGCGGCGTCTTTCTCACTGAGCGGGGTACAGCATGGGTAAGCAGACTATCGCGGATTATCTGGCCAAAACACTGGCTGCGGCAGACATCGAGCGAATCTGGGGCGTGACGGGCGACAGCCTGAACGGCCTGTCGGATAGCTTGCAACGCCTCGGTTCGATTCGCTGGATGCACACGCGCCACGAAGAAGTGGCCGCCTTCGCCGCCGGCGCCGATGCCGCCGCGACCGGCAAGCTCGCCGTCTGCGCGGGCAGTTGCGGTCCCGGCAATCTGCACCTGATCAACGGCCTGTACGACTGCCATCGCAATCATCAACCTGTGCTCGCGATTGCCGCGCATATTCCGTCTTCGGAAATCGGCCTCGGCTACTTTCAGGAAACTCATCCGCAAGAGCTGTTCAAGGAGTGCAGTCACTACGTCGAACTGGTGACGAACCCGTCGCAGTTTCCGCGCGTGCTGGCGCGCGCCATGCGCACCGCGATCGAAGAGCGCGGCGTCGCCGTGATCGTGCTGCCGGGCGACGTCGCGTTGGGCGATGCGCCCGACGAGACGCCGAGCTGGGCCGGCACGCTGGAACGCTCGATGGTGGTGCCGTCCGAGGCGGATCTCGACCGCCTCGCTGATCTGCTCAACCAGGCGGGCGCCGTGACGCTGTTGTGCGGCAGCGGCTGCGCCGGCGCGCACGACGAAGTCGTCGCCTTCGCCGATCAGCTCGGCGCGCCGACCGTGCATGCGCTACGCGGCAAGCAATACGTGGAATGGGACAACCCGTTCGATGTCGGCATGACCGGGCTGATCGGCTTCAGCTCCGGCTATCACGCGATGATGTCGTGCGACACGCTCGTGATGCTCGGCACCGATTTCCCGTATCGCAACTTCTATCCGTCGCACGGCAACGTGGTGCAGATCGACCGGCGCGGTTCCGCGCTCGGCAAGCGCGCGCCGTTAAAGCTCGGTCTGGTCGGCGATGTGAAGGCGACCTTGCAGGCGCTGATGCCGCGGCTCAAGCACAAGAGCGACCGGCATTTCCTGGAGAATGCGCGCAAGCACTATGCGGATACGCGCAAGGACCTCGACGATCTCGCACGGCCGTCCGCGCCGGGGCGCGCGATACATCCGCAATACCTCACCAGCATCATCGACAAGGTCGCCAACGAGGACGCGGTGTTCTCCGTCGACGTCGGCACGCCGACGCTCTGGGCCGCCCGTTATCTGACCATGAACGGCAAGCGCACGCTGCACGGTTCGTTCAATCACGGCTCGATGGCCAACGCAATGCCGCAGGCCTTGGGCGCGCAGGCGGCCGAGCCGGGCCGCCAGGTGATTTCGCTATCCGGCGACGGCGGGCTGTCGATGCTGCTCGGCGATCTGCTCACCGCGCGTCAGCTCAATCTGCCGATCAAGGTCGTGGTGTTCAACAACAGCGTGCTCGGCTTCGTCGCGATGGAGATGAAGGCGGGCGGTTATCTGGAGGCCGGCACCGATCTGGCGACGACCGACTTCGCAGCGATCGCGCGAGGCGCGGGAATATACGGTGTCCGAATCGAACTGTCGGAGAACATCGAACCGGCATTGCGCGAGGCGTTCGCGCATCCGGGTCCGGCCGTGATCGACGTGGTGACCGCGAAGCACGAACTCGCGATGCCGCCGAAGATCCAGTGGGCACAGGCCAAAGGCTTCAGCCTGTATATGCTGAAGGCGGTGCTGAACGGTCGCGGAGATGAGGTCGTCGAACTGGCGACGACCAATCTGCGCTGAGACGAGTTTGGGGCGACTGGCGTATGCGCGAACGCCTTCGTGCATACGCCTGACTTCGACTATTGCTGCCGGCTCAATTCACGCGCCGCGCGGTCAATCACATCGGCGATCGCGCCCGCGTGCGACACGGGCGCGAGGTGGCTCGACGCCATCGGCACGATCTTGGCGCCCATCCGGTCGGCCATGAATTTTTCCACTTCCGGCGACACCGCACGGTCGCGAGTCGTGAGCACGTACCACGACGGTTTTTCCTTCCAGGCGACCTGGCTCACCGTTTCACTAAAAGCTGTCGCGGCGATCGGCACCTGCGCGGTGGCCAGCACGCGCGTCAGATTCTCGGGGACGTCCGCTGCGAAATCGGCGTGGTATTTCGTGCGATCCAGCCAAAGGAAACCGCTCGAATCCTTCATGATGCCGGCGCCGGCGGGCGCCGGCGCGGCGCGCTTCATCAGATCCATGGTCGACTCGTGCAGGTCCGGCGCGATCGCCGCGACATACACCAGGCCGGCGACGTTCGGCGCGTTCGCGCCCGCCTCGGTAATCACGACGCCACCCCACGAATGCCCCACCAGAATGGTCGGGCCGTTCTGACGCGCAAGGACGCGGCGGGTTGCGGCGACATCGTCGGCGAGGGAGGTGAGCGGATTCTGCACCGAGCTGACGTGATAGCCCTTCTGCTGCAATTTGGCGACCACACCGTTCCAGCTCGATCCGTCGACGAACGCGCCGTGCACCAGCACGACGTTGCGCACCGGGCCGGTCATGGGCGCGGCGGGCGGCGTGGGCGGCGGCACGGTGGCGGCTTTGGCAGGCGGCGCGGCGGGTGTCATGCTCGGTGCCATGGGTGCCATGGGTGCCATAGGTGCCGGCGTCGGCGCTTCGGGCGCGCTTGCCTCCGTGCCCGGCTCGTCGGCCGGCTCGGCTGCGGGCGCCACGCCCGGTGCCATGGCGGGCGCAGGCGCGGGCGTCGCGGAGGGCGCGTTGGTCTGGGCGAGCGCGGCGGCCCCCGTGAAGCAGAGACACACAGCAGCGGCGCAAAGCAGACGTTTGGGCGACATGTTGAATCTCCGAAGGCTTAAAGCTCGACTAGGGCAACATACAGAAGCCCCGCGCCAGTGACAATCACTATCCTCGCCGTTAAGTGCGGCGCAGAACCAAGCGCGGGTTGCTCCCAGTATTTAGGCTTTATCGGCCACGGTAAAATTTCAGGTTGTGCCGGACCGGACCACAAGTCCGATCGGGTGATCGAAATCCATACACTGGGGCGCAACGTTGAATAGTGCACAACAGCAAGACGGCCTGAAGCGCGGGCTCAAGAATCGCCATATCCAGCTCATCGCGCTGGGCGGCGCGATCGGCACCGGCCTGTTTCTCGGCTCCGCCAGCGTGTTGCAGGCAGCCGGACCGTCGATGATTCTCGGCTACGCGATCGGCGGCATCATCGCCTTCATGATCATGCGGCAGTTGGGCGAAATGGTGGCGCAGGAGCCGGTGGCCGGTTCGTTTAGCCACTTCGCGTACAAGTATTGGGGCGACTTTCCCGGCTTTCTGTCCGGCTGGAATTACTGGGTGCTGTACGTGCTTGTCAGCATGGCCGAACTGACCGCTGTCGGCACGTACATTCACTATTGGTGGCCGGGCGTGCCGACGTGGGTGTCGGCGCTGGTGTGCTTTGCGCTGATCAACGCGATCAATCTCGCCAACGTCAAAGCCTATGGCGAAACCGAGTTCTGGTTCGCGATCATCAAGGTCGTGGCGGTGATCGGCATGATCGTGTTCGGCGGTTACCTGCTGATCAGCGGCCACGGCGGCCCGCAAGCTTCGATCACCAACCTCTGGTCCCACGGCGGATTCTTCCCGCATGGGTTTCATGGCCTGTTCATGATGCTCGCGGTCATCATGTTTTCGTTCGGCGGCCTCGAGCTGATCGGCATTACGGCGGCGGAAGCGGACCAGCCGCAGAAGAGCATTCCGAAGGCCGTGAATCAGGTGATTTACCGGATTCTGATTTTCTACATCTGCTCGCTGACGGTCCTCTTGTCGTTGTACCCGTGGAACGAAGTGGCGGCCGGCGGCAGTCCGTTCGTCATGATCTTCTCGCAGATCGGTTCGACGCTGACCGCGAACGTCCTTAACGTGGTGGTGTTGACCGCGGCGCTGTCGGTGTACAACAGCGGCGTGTACGCGAATAGCCGCATGCTGTACGGCCTCGCGGAGCAGGGCAATGCGCCGCGCGCGCTGATGAAGGTCGACCGGCGCGGCGTGCCGTATATGGCGATCGGCTTGTCGGCGCTCGCCACGTTCACGTGCGTGATCGTCAACTATCTGATTCCCGCGGAAGCGCTCGGCTTGCTGATGGCGCTGGTAGTGGCCGCGCTCGTGTTGAACTGGGCGCTGATCAGCCTGACGCATCTCAAGTCGCGCAAGGCGATGGTCGCGGCCGGCGAGACGCTCGTGTTCAAGTCGTTCTGGTTTCCGGTCAGCAACTGGATCTGCCTCGCGTTCATGGCGTTGATCCTCGTGATTCTGGCGATGACGCCGGGTCTGTCGGTTTCGGTGTGGCTGGTGCCGGCGTGGCTGGTGGTGATGTGGGCTGGATATGTGTTCAAGCGCCGGCGCGCGGCTGTGCAGGGTGGGGCGCGGGTCGTGGGGCGGTAAGGTGTCTCGAATGGCGTGAGGGCGACGTTCGCGCTCGCGCCGTTTGAATCCCTTGAGGTTTTTTAGACGGGCCAGAAACGACAAACCCCGCGAGCAGCATGTGCTAGCGGGGTTCGAGGAAATACTGAAACAGCAGTCTTTCGAATTCTTTGGTGCCCAGGGCCGGAATCGAACCGGCACGCCTTGCGGCGGGGGATTTTGAGTCCCCTGCGTCTACCAATTTCACCACCTGGGCAGGTCTTGCAGCGCACGCGTCAGAAGCTGGCGCGCGGCGAAGACGCAGATTATGGCCGAAAATTCGGCGACGGGCAAGCCAGTTGCTTTCATCTGCTGCAAGGGCTTCAAACCGTGCGCGAAAATCGTTCGAGTGTCTGTTGGCCGAGATAGCGGTCGAACACCATCGCGATGTTGCGCACGAGCATGCGGCCGGCCATCCGCACTTCGAGCTTGCCCGCTTCGAGCGACACCAGGCCGTCCTGCTCGAAGCCGCGCAAACGCTCCAACTCCGGCTCGAACGTATCGGCGAAGCGGATACCATACGCCGCTTCGAATCCGTCGAAGCGCAACTCGAGGTTGCACATCAGTTGCGTGATGACGTCGCGGCGCAGACGGTCGTCGGCGGTGAGGCGCACGCCGCGTGCGATGGCGAGCGTGCCTGCATCGATCGCCGTGGAATAGCCCGGCAAATCCTTGACGTTCTGCGCGTACACGTCGCCGACTTTGCCGATCGACGATGCCCCGAAGCCGATCAGATCGCATTCCGCCCGCGTGCTGTAGCCCTGAAAATTGCGATGCAAGGTGCGCTGCGCTTGCGCGCGCGCGAGTTCGTCGGTGGGCAGCGCGAAGTGATCCATGCCAATGTACACGTAGCCCGCGCCTGTCAGACGCTCGACCACACGCTGCAGGATCGCGAGTCGCACTTCAGGTGAAGGCAGCGTGGCCGGGTCCATCTGACGTTGCATCTTGAACAACTGCGGCATGTGCGCATAGGCGAAGACCGAGAGACGATCGGGCGCGAGCGCGAGCATCGTGTCGAGCGTGCGGCTGAAGCTCTCGACCGTTTGATGCGGCAGTCCGTAAATCAGATCGACACCGATCGAGTGAAAGCCGGTCTCGCGCGCCGCCTGCATCACCGAGGCGGTCATTTCGAGCGGCTGAATGCGGTTGATCGCCTGCTGCACGATCGGATCGAAGTCCTGCACGCCGAGGCTCAGCCGGTTGAAACCCAGCTTGCGCAAATGGGCGATGGTATCGGGCGACGCTTCGCGCGGATCGACTTCGATCGAATATTCGGCTTCGGCGTCGGGCAGCAGCTTGAAGTGCTCGCGCGTGGCGGCCATCAGTTCGGCCGTTTCGTCATGCGACAAAAAAGTCGGCGTGCCGCCGCCCCAATGCAATTGCGATACCGGGCGCCGCGTGTCGAAACAGGCCGCCTGCAACGCCATTTCGCGTTTCAACCGGTCGAGGTACGGACGCGCATGGGCGCGATTCCTGGTGGCGACCTTGTTGCAGCCGCAGTAGAAACACACGGTGTCGCAGAACGGAATGTGGAAGTACAGCGAGAGATCCGTGGCCGACGCGCCTGGGTCGGCGGCGGCGCGTAAATAGTCGGCGGGGTCGAACTCGTCGCGGAACTGCAGGGCGGTCGGATAGGACGTATACCGTGGGCCGTTCGCACTGTATTTGGCGAGCAGGTCAGGGCGGAACAGCGTGCTGGCGATGGACATGAGGGACTCGAGGGCTGGCTGGCGGCCATCGGGAAAGAGGCGGACCGCCGCGATTCGCGCGACCAGATCGATCCGCGCGGGCGCCCCTTGCGCATGGCCTTTAAGATTTTTCGAGTTTACGCGAGTGACCATTCGCCCGATTGCGTAAAAAGGTCGCATGGAATGCGGTGGCACAATGCGGGTCTGATAGTGCATTGCCCGTTTTTGGGTTCAGGAAAAAATGTCGTGAGTGATGTGTCGAACAGCGCCGTGATGCGCGAGTCTCCGTTTCACGTGGCCGATCACGCGTGCCGCCCGGATTGCGGCGCATGCTGTATTGCGCCGTCGATTTCGAGTCCGATTCCGGGCATGCCGAACGGCAAGCCGGCGGGCGTACGCTGCGCGCAACTCCGCGACGATCTGCGCTGCGCGATCTTCGGTCAGCCTGAGCGGCCGGCGTGCTGCTCAGGTCTGCAACCGCAGATGGAAATGTGCGGCACGGATCGCGGCGAGGCGCTCGCGTGGCTCACGCAGCTCGAGATGCAGACTCGACCGAACGCACAACCGGCGGCTTAGCTCTAAACGCCCGCAAGCGAATCGCCGCCAGGCGCAAACCGCAACTGCAAAACCACAAGCTGAAAACAAACACCGCAATAGCATGCCCGAACAGATTTCCACAGGAGATTTCGCATGACTCGACCCGCTGCGCCGGCCCGGCGCCGCTTCCTGCTTGCCGCGCTGACGGGCTGTAGCGCGCTCGGCATCACCGTTTCGTTCTCGGCCTGCGCAACCTCGACCTTTCCGTTCATCCCTTCGCATTACACATTCTCGCAGCAGCAGGTGCAGGACGCGGTGCAGCGCAAATTCCCGTATCAGCGCACGGTTTCGCAAGTGTTCGATGTCGCGCTGACCCACCCGGTGGTCGGTTTGCTGCCGGACGCGAACCGCGTCTCGGTGAAGCTCGATGCACGCCTCGTGAGCCCCTTCATGCCGCAGCCGGTCGACGGCGTGTTTACGCTGTCGAGCGAACTGGCTTATGACGCCGCCAGCAAATCGGTCGTGCTCAAGTCGCCGAACGTCGACAACGTCAGCGTGAGCGGACAGGCGCAGGCCTATACGCAGCAGATCAATGCGGCGGCGGCGGTGCTCGCCACACAGTTGCTGACCAACTATCCGATCTACACATTCAAGCCCGAACAGCTGCAATTTGCCGGAGTGAATTACGAACCCGGTACAATCACCATCCTTACAAACGGCATACGCGTGCAAATCGTCGAAAAATGACGCGGCGCGCGGCCGGCAGGGCCGCGCGCTTTCCATGCCGGCCCTGTTCGTTCCGACTAACTAAAGCGATTAGGGGCAGGGATGGACTGGCTATTGGCTTGCAAGGCGCTGATTCTGGGCGTCGTCGAGGGATTGACGGAGTTTTTGCCCGTATCGAGCACCGGGCATTTGATCGTCGCGGGCAGTCTGCTGAACTTTACCGATGAGCACGCGAAAACCTTCGATGTCGTGATCCAGCTCGGCGCGATTCTCGCCGTGTGCTGGGAATTCCGTCGCCGTATCGGCAGTGTGGTGTCCGGTCTGCCGACCCGGCCGGATGCGCGCCGCTTTACACTGAACGTGATCATCGCCACGATTCCGGCCATCGTGCTCGGCTTGCTGTTCGAGAAATCCATCAAGGCGGCGTTGTTCTCTCCGGTGCCGGTCGCGTTCGCGCTGGTGGCGGGCGGTGTCGTGATCCTGTGGGCGGAGGCGCGTCAGCGCGCGCAAGGCGAGACGCAAGCGCGCGTGCAGAGCGTGGACGACCTGAGCGCGCTGGACGCGCTGAAAGTCGGCCTCGCGCAATGTTTCGCGCTGATTCCGGGCATGTCGCGCTCGGGCTCGACGATCATCGGCGGGATGCTATTCGGTCTCGACCGGCGCGTCGCCACGGAGTTTTCGTTCTTCCTCGCGATTCCGATCATTTTCGGCGCAACCGCTTACGAGCTGTACAAAGACTGGCACCTGCTTTCCGTCGATGCGCTCGGCACCTTCGCGATCGGTTTCGCGGCGGCGTTCGTCAGTGCTTTTGCCTGCGTGCGCTGGCTGTTGCGCTACATCGCCGCGCACGATTTCACCGCGTTTGCGTGGTATCGCATCGGCTTCGGGCTGCTGATCCTGCTGGTTGGTTATAGCGGCGCGTTGAGCTGGACAGAGTAAGCGCGTGCGTTTCGCTTGAGCCATGAGAAAAAGGTCCGCATTTGCGGACCTTTTTCGTTGCGTGGCGATTTCGCCGGGCGTTTATGCGACGCCGCGTTTGCGGAAGACGAGATCCCACACGCCGTGTCCGAGCCGCAATCCACGGCGCTCGAACTTCGTCACCGGACGGTACTCCGGACGCGGCGCGTAGCTGTCGGCAGTATTTTCCAGCGCCGGATCGGCGCCCAGTACTTCCAGCATCTGTTCGGCGTAGTTCTGCCAGTCCGTCGCGCAATGCAGATAGGCGCCGGGCTTCAGGCGCGATACGAGCAGCGCGACAAACTTCGGCTGGATCAGCCGGCGCTTGTGGTGGCGCGCCTTGTGCCACGGGTCCGGAAAGAAGATGTGCACACCGTCGAGGCTATCCGGCGCGATCATCTGTTCGAGCACCTCGACCGCGTCGTGCTGAATGATGCGGATGTTCGACAGGTTCTGTTCACCCATCAGTTTCAGCAGCGCGCCGACGCCCGGCTCGTGTACTTCGACGCCGAGAAAATCGTCGCCGGGACGATGCGAGGCGATCTCGGCGGTGGTCGCCCCCATCCCGAAGCCGATCTCCAGCACGCGTGGCGCCTCGCGGCCGAATACGGCGTTCCAGTCAGGCTGCTGCGGCGCGAAGGGCACCACGAAGCGCGGGCCGAGTTCGTCCATGGCGCGGCGCTGGCCGGTCGAGACGCGGCCGGCGCGCGTGACGAAGCTGCGGATGCGGCGTCGGTGCAGGGCTTCTTGTGGTGCGTTGCCGTCGGCGTTCGACTGGTGTTCGGTTTCGCTGGAGGGCGTCGGGAGGTCGTCCGGCAGGCCGGCGTCGTTTGGATCGTGGATCATCGTCGATGCTGCTACAAGGGTGAAGGGCTTCGCGGCTTGCCTCGCGTGCTGCACGGTGGCCGTCGGAGCTCGCGTGGTGTGGGGCGGCGAGTTCCGACAGGCGCGGCTGGTAAGCGCGAGGTTGACGGGTCGCTGTGCCAAGCCGCCGCTATGAGAAAAAAGCCGCCTTCATGGAGGCGGCTCGTGCTGGATTCTGCTGAAAGTGTCAGCGGAAAGTGGAGCGGGCGTTGCAAGTGCGCGTAAGGTAGCACAACCGAAAAGGGCGCGTCCAGACGGACTGCGGACGGCGGGAGCATGGATGTGGTGGGGAATATTACGTTTAAATAACGCAGGTATCCGCGCAATTGATTTAATCGGTTTGTAAGGTGTTTTCCTGAGCGCGATTATCTGGGCGAGTACCGATCAGTAGCGAATATGCGTGTCGGTGCCGGCGGTCTTACTGTCGTTCCAACTACTGGCGGCGCGGACTTCGTTATGAGGCGCCATTCGCGGCGGCGTCGTTACTCGACGTTTTGCTCTGCCCGTTTGCGCAAGCGAATCGAATGCCGGATTTGACAGTCAGGAAAGGTCTTTATGGGTAGAAACGAGACGAGCGGTAGAGTCAGATCCTTTCGCGAATTTGCCCGGTTGCTCAAGAGCTAATCAGAAAGTATCTGGAGCGGGCGATGGGAATCGAACCCACGGCTCTAGCTTGGGAAGCTAGGGTATTACCATTATACGACGCCCGCGCAGCCGCGTATTTTACAGGGGTTTCGGCGCGTTGGGGAGTAGGGATCGTGTGAACTGGCGTGAAAAGTGTATGCACTTCGGAAATTCTTGCTGGCATCGTCGGAAAATGGTGCGCAGAGGGCGGAATCCCCCATAGATCAAAGGG